>CAYOLE010000292.1:0-3680 GCA_964404705.1 uncultured Rhodohalobacter sp.
AAAAAGAAAAGCTCGTTAGTGCCTGAATCGGGTATATAAATTGAAGGTGTGGAAGTTGAAGTTTGACTTTTTTCCCACTGTCCATTCCATCCACTCATCAAACCCGTTTCATCCGCCGTCGTCCGGACACAGCCTTGATGCAAGCCCATTTTGAGGAAATGCTATTTAATCAGCACTAATTTCCTTGTAATAACAGTGTTTTCAGCATCCAGTTTATAGATGTAAAAACCTGAGGATAAATGAGAGGCATTAAATTGAACATCATGAGTTCCGGCAGATTTTATTTCTCCGCTAATTAATGCAGCCACTTCTCTGCCAAGCATATTATAAACTTTTAAATTTACTTTGGCTGCATTTGGAAGATCAAATTTTATGGTTGTTGTTGGATTAAATGGATTTGGATAATTTTGATACAACTCTACTTTTGTTGGAACATTTATCCTTTCATCGATATCCAAAACCGTTCTGTCACCAGAGTTAACATAGAAATGACCAATTGCTCTGGGGTCATAAAAATCACCGGTGCCCTCTGAATCAAATAAAAGGATACCATCCCAATAACCATACGCTTCTGCTGGCTGTTCATGATTGGGTTCTACATACAGCCAAAATTCTACCCATTCGTAGGGTTCAATTTTTATCCTTCCATCCAATGGTTTAAAATAAAAGTTTGAAGATGGATCAGATGAGGATGGGTCGTCTGACGAGTTAACATAAAGTGAATCAATGTAATAATTCTTCAAACTTAAATTTCTTAGTTTTACTTTTATAGAATCAATTTCGCCAACCTCTACTCTTCCAATAGAAATGCTATCTTCGGCACTGTACATTTTAGTCCACTTTAATCCACGTGGATATGGACCTGTATAAAGCCTGTCATATGTATATGAGCTATTCCCTTTATCAGAATTAAAGGTAAATTTTAAAGGCCCTATCCCTTGCCCACTCCATAGATCTGACTGAAATGAAATTTTATACGAATACTCACTATTCGGTGGAATACGAATGTCAGAAGCTTCGAATTCGAAAAAATCAAAAAAATCTGAGTATAAGGTAGTATCAGGATTTACCAAATCAAGTTTTACCGAGTCAATAACCAATTCTTCATCAAAGCTATTGTATAAACTAATTTCTTGCTCACGGCCTTCATACAATGGAGCATAAAACATTTCACTTGATTTGCTTTTCAAACCGAAACTATTTGGAACGAATGAAATGGAATCTCTTTGAATGCTTTCCCGGTAGTCAGAAATTGCATCCAAATAGAATGTATATTCTTTTTCGTTTTCGAGACCTGTTAATTCTAATTCCGTTCTGCCATCATTTATTATCGTATCAAGATTTGCATCTGTACTGGTAATATGTAAAACCGGCAATTCATCTTCTGGATAATAACTTTGATAATCAATCTCATTCCATTTTAATATTATTGTCTCACTTCCTACCAATGAATGTGTAGAATTAAAATTCGGCACAACTAAATCCCTTGCCTTTTTCCAGGCTCCAAGTCCGCTTGCTGTCCCATTCTTTCCGGCATTTTCGCGGCCGCCATGTGTGTATACCTCCTGATCAAATAAGGCAATATCTGGTGGAGGAAAATGAAGCGGTGTATATATTTGAAGCAAATTATGCCTTCTCATAAAAAACCAATGTGTACCGATTGTTGTAAGAGCAGAGATTTCTATTGCATACTCTTTGTGGAGAATCTCTTTGAATTTGCTTTTATCAGAAGAGATATCGGGGCCTCCATTTGCATACCCATCGGCATGAAGAATCCCTAATTGTACAGACGGTAAATTTACTTCTAAATCAGTTGCAACGGTTCCATACGGACTATTTTGCAATGCTGCGTTTGCGGCTGAAACATTACCCAGCATAAATTCACATTCTGCGATGATATACTGTAATTCAGCCTTAATCATCATCACAAAGGGATAATTTTCCGAATCCCAATCATTGCCATAATACGTTCGTTTTGAAAAATAGTTTGAGTGAAGGCTGTTATTCTCTAATATCCTGCCACTACCATTATAGCCTGGTTGATTTGTGTATTCGAAGTAGGCCAATCTTGGATCCTCAGAAACTGCTTCTCGATAGTGGATTCCTGTATTAGACTCAAAATCAATATGGCTTTTGGGATATGATTTTGCATAAGTAGAATCAAGAAGATGCAAAACTTTCACATCCACGGGAAACTTTGCAGAGCAATTAGAAACATCATCAAAATTGCACTCGGGCATGTAATTAGCGTGCAAAAAGTAATAATCATACAGATGTTCTACGGAGGGAGTCTGATTTTCAGGCAGGAAAATTATATTTGGGTAGCTCTCATCCAATCCAGCTTTAGCATGAGTGAGCACCCGTTGGTAATTGACTTCCTCTTCTGCTGAGCGCGGGACATTAATCAGCAACTTTGCTACCATCGAATGCGCCATTTTTTTGAAGTTGCTGTTGTTCATCCCCGGTGGCGCCTGCCAAAAGAGTAACTGATACTCTTCTTGCTCATTTTCGAGAGAGTTTATGATTTCAATGGCTTTTTCAATATCACTTACCCCTGCTTCAACCACATTTTTATAGGAGCTTAATTCTAAATTATGTTGGGCTACTAATTCTCCAAATGTATGATCATTAATTGCATAATTTTCATTTCTGTCAGCAATTACAGCGCTATCATGAAGCAGCCCTAAATTTCCTAAGGTTATCCCCTTTAAGAAATACAGTGTTGCTAATACTGATTTTTTTTGACTGGCATTCAACCCTTCAATCTGGTAATTCTGGTCCTCTATTTTTTGAATGAAATCCAATAAATGGAATTGAGAATATCGCAGGCCTGCAAAACTATCATAGTCAGCTACACTGGAATTATTTCTTGGTTCATTACTATATCTTAAATAATCTACATTTCTGCTTGTAATTTGATCTGCCAGTAAATCCAAATTTAAGCTCTTAATATCTTTTGTCTGTGACAACGCTTCTGTAGCAAAGCTTCTTAATTCATCATAATTAAGCAATTCATCATCATCCTGAGCTATCACGTTCCCATTTAGCCCAAAAATGAGCAGGAAAGTCAGTATATATTTAAATATCATAGTTTCTTTGTGAACATTCTAATTCACTTTTTGTACAGAACTTCGCTTATGCATGGTCGTGTTTATAAAAATTATATTCAATACGAAATATCTTCCTGCATGAATGAATGATCCGTTTTTCACATGTTGGTACTGTATCCTTCTGTAAATTAGTTATGAGAGGACTTTGCAAAGCAGGGTTCGGTTTCCTCAGGCCAGGTCTGAGAGAGCTTGAGACCGTAGCAAATAGATCCTATTTGATGATTTCACTCGACTGGCAACACCGTCATTGACAAAAGACCGATTTTGCAAAGCCTTCTAAAAAAATTTTTAACAGACACTTCTTGTAAACCTGATAGGAAAAATCAGCAAAATATGCCACCTACTTGTACTGAGATCATTACCTGAGTTCGCCTTCCTCAGGTCAGGCGACCTGAGCTACGTTGTATATCGTCTGCTCACTGGTTTTGTACCCACGGCATCCTTACGGGGAAAAGCTTAGTTATGAATCGAACTGAGGAATTTAAAAATTCTGACCCGCCGGGCATTTCAACCGTCTTTCAAACAAGACATAACACTTTTTAATTTTTTCTGAAGGGGCTTATAAATCAG
>CAYOLE010000293.1:0-3623 GCA_964404705.1 uncultured Rhodohalobacter sp.
ATTACTGAACGCGCCGTTGTGCCTGCCGTTTCCATACACCGTTTCGGTGACTTCCGTGAGCTTTTGAAGTTGTTCACCAAACCGGCCGGCCTGTTCAGCGCTTGCCAGTGGTCCCATAAGCGTTTCCTCTTTAACCGGGTCGCCGATGGTAGTTTTATCAAGACGTTCGTTTAGGGCTTCAATCACATCATCAACCCGCTCTTTCGGGACGATAGTCCGCCGGATGGCCGTGCACTTTTGACCGGTTTTTACCGTCATCTCGTTACCCACTTCGCGGACAAACAGATCAAACTCCCCCATTCCCGGCTTTACGTCTCTTCCGAGGATGGAACAGTTCAGGGAATCTGCTTCAAGGTTGAACCGTACGTTGTTGGCAATAATATTAGGATGTGATTTCAACTTTTTACCGGTTTCTGCCGATCCTGTAAACGCCACATTATCCTGGCTGGTGAGATGTTCAAACAAATCGCCGGGTTTGTCGGCGGCAATAAACTGAACAGAACCTTGCGGCAGAATCTCCGACTCAATAATATCCTTAAACACTTCATGCGCCAGGTAGGAACCGAGGGGCGAGGGTTTAATAATCGACGGCATTCCGCCGATGAACGCCGGCGCCAGTTTTTCGAGCATGCCCCAAACGGGAAAATTGAATGCATTGATCTGAACGGTCACACCATGCCGCGGCACGCAGATATGCTGGCCGGTAAAAGTGCCTTTGCGCGAAAGGGTCACTTCGCCGCCCTCCACATGCCAGGGCAGGTCTGACAGATTCCGGCGCGCCTGGCTCGAAATTCCAAATGCCGTGATGATGCCTCCATCAATATCAATCCAGGAATCCCGCTTTGTGGCACCTGTATGGGAGGAAATCCTGTAATATTTCTCCTTACGCTCGAGCAGATACTTTGCCATGAACTTGATCTTAAACGCCCGCTCGTGAATGCTCAAGTCCCGTAAAGCCGATCCGCCAACTGTTCGTCCGTATTCGCACATCGCCTTATAATCCAGATTGGCCTCAACAAGAGTGGCCACTGGCTTACCGGTAACGGCGCTGTTCAGTTCTGAATCAGATCCATTTTCTATCCAACTCCCCAGGGCGAAAGATGTGACTTTCATAACAAGAATTATGGTATGGCAGATTTAAATTCTTACACTAAATTTACAGAAGATAAGAATTCCCCGACGTGTTCCATGTAAGATCAATCAAAGTCGAAATGAAGCCATTCTCATATTTTTTTGAGTGCAATTGTTTTACTTCAGCAATGTCATCTTTCGGGTTAATGTCTGTTCTCCTGTCGTTAGGCGATAAATATAAATGCCGCTTGCAAGATCTTCTGCTTCAAACGGAACAGAATGTGATCCTGGCTGCTGAAAGCGGTTATTCACAAGAGTCATTATTTTTTCACCGGTAACAGAGTATACTTCAAGTGTCACATTCGATGGATCACTAAGTTGGTACGTAATTTGCGTAGATGGATTGAAAGGATTGGGAAAATTTTGATCCAGACGGATGTGTTCTGGCATATCTGATGTATAATCTTCATTCGAAGTACTTGTGCCTTCTGAAACGGAATTCAATAATGTTGCATCAGTAGATTCTTCGTCATATTCACCTGTTTCCAGGTCTTCTTCCGTATTTATGGTTGCTATTTGAATTCCGTTTTCATTCACAAAATTTATTTCGATTGATTCTATTTCAATACCAGAGAAATCTGTAGATTTTGTTTTTGTAATTCTTAAAACATTAAATGATCCTTCAGGCGTAACCAGTTCTCCCCATCCGTCTACCTCAACTATAACACTAATATTATTAGTGATGGTACCGAAGGATGTTTCCATTTCAGATTCATACTCATATTCCCAGGTATCTTCATAATTTACCGGAATTTGAAAATCAATTTCCCCCGGGCGGTTATAGTTTTTAGATTCGATATTCTCCGGATTTTCACCGTCAACCTCAATAGAACCAAGAGTTATGAGTTCATCCTCATTCAGAATTATGTAGTTATAAGCCAGCATATCAAAGTCCACATCTTCCCCATCCACGTCACCTTCAAATGCAAAACTGAAACGATTTACGTGTGTTGCCTGCTCAAAGTGCGAATCACCTTCGCCAGGTGTTCCGCTGATATCTGTAATTGATTCAATGATTCCCTGGGATGAAAAAGTTTCTTCAAAAGTAAGGGTTGTAAAATCCCAGACCTGATCGGGACCGTCTAATTCCATGAGTGCAAAAATATTCTCACCATCAGTACTCAGGGATTGTGAAAAAGTAAATTCCCCGCTTAAAAATGTGCTAAGGGAGTTTTCCGTAATGACGGGTTGTGAACTAACGGTTTGCCACATGGTTACTGAGAAGAAAAGAAGAGTAGAAAATGTAACAGATAACTTAAAAAGCAGTTTTGGAATAGTCATGGTATCGGATTTTACATTGCGGGTCTACTTCGTTAATAAAAAATTAAAAGGTTAAATTCAGTTTAGTAATAATTATTATGTTTATCCATTTTAATTTTACATTTATTGTGGTCAATTTAATCACTATAAGATACTGTCAACTTTATTCTAAATGACATTGATTTTCTTCTTTCTTGAGGTGAGAATTTTTGATCTCTCTCAGATATAATTAAGTGCATGAATGTAAGTTATAAAATGGCTGCATCTATTAAATTTCATCAAGCAGTGCAAACCCTGGTGTGATTGCCGGGAAGTTGTCTACATAATATATCAGATCGTTTATATTCAGAATTACTTACTTTCTCCCCACGTAGGATAATCTCCTTTCTGATCGATCCGATCCTCCGGAACCTCCCTCAGCGGTTCACACTCTTTCAGAGTTGCATGCAGCTGCTTCGGCAGACGCTGATACCACCCGGTTCCCTCACTTTTCCAGCTGGCCATCTTGTCGTTAACATCCTTTACGATTTTGGCGGGATTACCCACCACAACTTTTCGGTCGGGGATCTTGGTTCCTTCTTTGACAAACGCCAGTGCTCCGATGATGCACTCCTTTCCTATCTTCACATTATCCATCACAACAGCGTTCATCCCGACTAAAGAATTTTCTCCAATCGTTGACCCGTGAATAATTGCACCATGGCCTATATGCGCCGATTTATGTAGCAGAACCGTAACTCCCGGAAACATATGAATCGTGCAATTCTCCTGTATGTTGCATTTATCCTCAATCACAATCTTGCCCCAGTCTCCCCGGATTGCTGCTCCCGGACCGATATAGACATCCCTTCCAATAATTACATTTCCGGTGACAGCCGCCTGGGGATGGATATATGCGCTTTTATGTACGACAGGAATGTAGCCGTTAAATTCGTAAATCAATGTGGATGGGATTATCAGTTAATTGTTAATAGGTTATCATATTCGTAATTGATGGCTCTATTTTGTTTAGTGTGGATAGCTCAGGAATATACTACACACACCAATCAACATAGATTCTAATTGATCCTATGTTCGCCAATATACTTTTTTCGAAATAGTTTGTCAGCGAAAACAGATCAAAAAAAGTCTTCGCTAATTGCAAAAAAAACTATCTGATCATGCATTGTAACATAAATCAGGGTTTCCACTCCAGAACCGAGATTTGCTGTGCCGGTATATCTTCCAGTGTT
>CAYOLE010000294.1:0-3567 GCA_964404705.1 uncultured Rhodohalobacter sp.
CTAAATCATTTAACTTTTGGCCTTTAAGTGAAGATGTGGGTCCATGCGATTTTATGCCAATTGAAAAAGAGCGAAGGTCTTTCATAAGTGAGGCTTTAATTTCCTGATCGCTTTTGGCTGTTTCCCATTTTTTTGGAAAATCAGCATGAAAGATCGCAATTTCCAGTTGTCCTGTAAGTTTTAGCAGCCTGTTGGAGGAGGTGGAATCATCAGCTATTACTATCAATCCATTAATTATTTTTTCATTCAGCCTGATTTTTCCTCTTATCAAAACCATGTGAGGCTGTTCTATCCCTTTTAATAAAATGGGTGCTACAGAAATATCGAATCTTGTCGGGCTTTTCCAGTGCTTTACTTCCCGATGAAGTATTTCTGCCAGATTTTCTCTTTTCCCTCCAAGTCTGTGAGCCAGGGATTCCGCAGCTTGATCTACTGCCTCATCCAGGGATGATTCCTTCTCCATATCTACAAAATCTGCATCTTCAACCGTGGCCGGTAGATTTGAGTCTTCAAAAGATAGAGTAATATCCCTGGAATCTATTACATCCTCCTCTTTCATAATTATCCTTTTCAATAAACTGAAAATAGCCGCAGAGAATTGTGGTTTTTCCCTGATGCCGAAGAGATACCACAGTAAGCCAACCAGAAAAATCAATCCGATAAATGCTATTGCCTGCGCTCCACTTTCCCAAATGAGCCAAAAATATAGTACACAGCCAGTAATTTGGGTCCAGGGGTAGAGGGGAGATTTAAATTTTGGATTGTAATCTTTTTTTTGGCTTTCCCTGAAAACAATTACAGCCAGACACATAGTAAGAAAAACGAAAAGCAGAAATGCACTGGCTATCTTGGCCAGTTCCTGGACATTAAATAAAATAATCAATCCTATGGATAAACCTCCTGAGAGAAGAACAGCCTGCCTGGGAATTCCTTTAGAGTTTACTATCCCTAATTTTCTTGATAAAAACTTGTCTCTTGCCAAAGCCAGTGGGTATCGCGATGCGGAAAGAATTGCGGCATTTCCTGTAGATGCAAAAGCGGCCAGAGCTGCAATGACAATCAGAATCACAGGCATGGGCAGGGTGGTGATTTGTTCTGCCGCAGTTACCACAGGGGTATTATCACCCCGCAACTCTTCAGAAGAGATAAGAGATTGCATAATAACGGTTCCTATGAAGTAGAAAAAAGTTGAGACTGCCAGTGAAAGCAATATTCCTTTCGGAAAAGAACGAGCCGGGTCCTTTACCTCTTCGGCCACACTTGCTACCTGGGCCACTCCACCAAAAGAAATAAACACAAATGCTACAGTGGAGAAGAATCCACCAAATCCTGTTGGAAGAAGTGGATTGAACCGGGTTTTAAAATCTATTTTATCTGCAAACATTTGGGTGATGCCTGTGACAACAAAATAGGTAAGCAAAATCACCAGAAGAATTACCAGAATTTTTTCTGTAGTGGCAGTTTGCCGTACCCCCAGGAGGTTAACAATGGTAAAAATTATTATTAGTACAATTGCCATCAACTGGATTGGCACATCCACAATTACAGACAAATAAATACCGACACCCACAAAGGCAAAGGCGCCTTTTAACAGTAATTGGATATACTTTCCAACTGCACCAATCATACCCAGCAGGGGGCCAAAACTACGGGTAACAAAAAAATAGGGTCCACCGGAACGTGGCATGGCTGCACTAAGTTCAGAAATACTCAGGATTGCCGGAAGCATTAAAATTCCTGCAACCAGGTACGCAAATGGTAAAGCGGGACCACTCATTTCTGCAGCCATTCCAGGCAATAAGAAAAAACCAGAACTAAAAGCAGCACCCGTACAAATAGCAAAGACCGAAAAAACACCAAGGCGTCTTCTTAAACCTTTATTCTCTTTTTCTCTCTCTTCACCCATGGGTCATTTTGATGAAATCTTAGTTAGTGAAAACCGGGAATTCGCCCCCTGTAAAGTTAAATTTTGAATCGACATTTATAGCCTTGGAAGCTATTATCTGGCTCTCGTAAGTTATTGGAAAGCTATTATGTAAGATTTGCATCCATTGATAAAAATCAAGATATACCTATCCCCTTCAAATCTCAAATCTTACAGCGCTTAAGGTTAATAAGTCATTGTGAGCAGGTTGAGGAAAGCCTATTGTTAAAAGGCGGCAATAACGGATGATCCCAAGGTTGATCTTCTCAGGTTCAGTGTTCAGGATCGACAATGATCATGAGGGTGATGTTGCAGATCGGACTGGT
This sequence comes from uncultured Rhodohalobacter sp., assembly GCA_964404705.1. Taxonomy (GTDB): domain Bacteria; phylum Bacteroidota; class Rhodothermia; order Balneolales; family Balneolaceae; genus SW132. The sequence goes on from CAYOLE010000294.1 coordinate 2,251, forward strand.
AATAAAAGATGGTGATGTGAATTTTAAAATGAGCGATAGTGAAATCAAAAAGGGATTTATGATTACATGGAAACTCTGGAAGAAATTCTAAAAGTGATGAGATATACATAACTGTCATTCGAAACGGGGGAAGAAATAGAGTTAGAAGTCAGTTTCTAATACAGTATATTAAGTCGCAAAGAAAAATCTTCGGCTGCCCAGAGTTATAATATTACAAGTCATACTATGAGATTAAGGCTTACAGTTCCACTTTTATTTATTTCTTTCGTTGCATGGGCCTGCAATGATGTTATAGATTTACCCGCGGTGCCGGAAGGAGCCCAAACTTACTCCCAATTGGGAGACACACTCTATACGCAGGAAATCGATTCTAAAACAGAGCAGGTTTACAGAGACAATCTTGCCACTGCAGTTTCTGAATACAGAACAGATCCTGAAGATCCCGACAATCTGATCTGGCTGGGACGCAGAACGGCCTATCTGGGTCAGTATCGCGAAGCGCTGGAGATTTTTACAGAAGGAGTATTTAAACATTCGGAAGATCCGCGAATGTATCGCCACAGGGGACACCGGTATCTTACACTTCGTATGTTTGATCGTGCCATTCAGGATTTCGAAATCGCCGTTCTGTTAATGCGAAACATGGATGATGAGATCGAACCTGATGGCCTTCCCAATGCACTCAATCAGCCAACAAGTACGCTGAAATCCAATGTATGGTATCACCTGGGGCTCGCAAATTATGTACAGGAAAAATATGATGTAGCTATTGATGCTTACGAAAATGCCCTGGAGCTGGACCTTACAGAAGATATGCGGATTGCCACACTTTACTGGTATTATATGGCGCTGAAACGAAATGGAAATGATGAAAAGGCAGGAAAGGTAATCGAGGACATCAGCCCGGATATAGAGATCATAGAAAATGAAACGTATCTGAATTTACTGCTTGTCTTTAATGGGGTGTTTCAGCCACAACATTTGATGGAGACCTCGGAAGATGCACTTCAAAATGCCACGCTAGGATATGGAATCGGCAACTGGCATTATATGAACGGCCGGGAGGAGAGAGCTTACAATATCTGGCAGGAAGTTTACAATGGTGGTAACTGGCCAGCATTTGGATATATAGCAGCAGAGGCAGAGCTTGCAAGAAATGATTCTTGATAAAATGATCCTGCGGATATTAAACCAGATCTGCGAAACATCTTCAGGATGTGCCCCATATTATAGTGCTATGTGAACTGTAAAGTTTGGTTGCAGGGAATAGTCATCGGATGAGTTTTTTCGAAAAAATGAGATCTTAATAAAATTGTG
>CAYOLE010000295.1:0-3548 GCA_964404705.1 uncultured Rhodohalobacter sp.
GTCAAAAATATCTATCACTGAAATGACTCCAAAATCAATTCTTATCATCGGTTCCATCTTTATGGCCCTTGCCGTTACACTCGGTGCTTTTGGTGCTCACGTCGTGCAGGAAATACTTTCACCTGATCGATTTGACGTCTACCAAACTGCGGTTGACTATCACTTTTATCATGCTTTAGGATTGCTCATCATCGGTGTTCTGACGCAGATAATGCAAGAATCAACGTGGCTGAAATGGAGTGTATATTTCTTGATCGCTGGAATCGTTCTTTTTTCGGGTAGTCTTTATCTCTTAATTCTTACCGATACAGGATGGCTGGGTGCGGTCACGCCGTTTGGTGGTGCAGCTTTTATATTCGGATGGATATTTTTAGTGATTGGAGTACTAAATGCAGATAATAGAGTAGTTTGATTGGATAATATTTTGCTAACTGATTATTTATAAACCAAGGAGTCTCAATAACCAAATAATTCAAACGTTATACTTACTTGCTGATCCCCTGAATTAAATTAATTTCCCCATGAAGCATAAAAAGCTACTCTTCTTAACCTTACTATGCATCTCCATGTTGCCTTTTAGTGTGAATGCACAAAATGAAATAGAGCGTGAACAAATTTCGCTTGAAGGTCTGCAGGAGTTTGGCTTCACTGCGAATATCGAGGGGAGCCGTACAATTACGGAAGATGAAACTCTCACTCCATCAGCTATTCGTCAAGGAGTGATCAATCAGCTTGTGGAAGCCAACCTGCGCTATGTTTCTGACGAAGAAGTGCAGTCTTCAGCCGACATTCCCTTTCTCTACATGCACATCAACGCTATGGAAATGGAAAACGGGCTGATTCCATTTTCGATCGAGCTGCGGCTTTACCAGCCGGTAAAATTGATGCTAAATAGGGATATGGAAACATCTGCCAGCACGTGGGAAAACGGCATGGTGGGGCTTGTTTCACATGACCGCTTGCCGGTGATTAATCAGGCAGCCCAAAACCTGGTAACTACCTTTATTGATGATTATCATAAATCGAACGAATCCCGCAGGCGAAATTGAGGTGTATAAAAAAAGGCAAAAAACTGACCTTTTTCTTTAAAATCCCTAATCATTGAAAAGGTGGCAGAACTGGCCAGGGCCGGTATTACAGGGTATCTGCCTTAAAATGATTTAACATCTATTATAGTTATCACAGATCAATATTTTTTACTTTTTCAGGCAGGTAAAATCAATCAAGATGTTTATCGTGATAAAAATAAACCTCGTACTTTTTTTCGCCATTATAATGTTTTTTTTTGAGACAGGTCTCTTTGCACAAAACTCAGACGAGAATCTGCCTGAGATAGAATCTTATCAAATCGAGGCTTATCGACTGCTGCCGGAGGAAGAGATTGTTCTTGATGGAAGGTTGAATGAATCATTTTGGGATAATATAACTCCAAAAAGTAATTTTCGGCAGCAAGATCCGGATGAGGGTGCGCTGCCCTCTGAACACACAGAAATCTTTGTAGCCTATGATGATAACAATCTCTATATCGGGGCCAAACTTTACGACAAAACCCCGGAAGCAATTCTGGCTTATCAAAAAAGAAGAAACCAGGGATTGTTTACCGATGATCGTTTTATGTGGATATTAGACACTTTCAGTGATGGAAGAAATGCCTATTTTTTTGAAACCAATCCTGCAGCTTTGAGAGGTGACGGGCTGTTAACAGTAGGACAGGGAACCAATATAAACAAAGCATGGGATGGCATTTGGAACGTTAAAACATCTATTAATGATGAGGGGTGGATCGTGGAGGTAGAAATTCCCTTTCGATCACTTGATTTTGATCCTGAAAACTCAAGCTGGGGCATTAATTTTCAGCGTACCATCCGCCGGGATAACGAGGAAATTGTCTGGTCTGGCTGGCGCAGGAACCAGGGTCTTTTCCGCCCTCAAAATGCAGGTTCTTTAACAGGATTAAATGGAATATCACAAGGAATAGGCGTTGAAGTGACTCCCTATATAACTACAAGCGGAAATCGCTCCTGGAACCTGCAGGGGGAAAGAGATGATACCGGAACCTTAGATTATGGTTTTGATGCTTCATATAGTGTAACTCCAAGTATCCGTGCCTCTTTGACCATAAATACAGACTTTGCTGAAACAGAAGTAGATCAGCGGCGCGTAAACCTCACGCGTTTTCCGCTGAGGTTTCCCGAACAAAGAAGTTTTTTTCTCGAAGGATCAAGTATCTTTAATTTTGCCCCGGGCAGTGGTGTAGAACCTTTCTTTAGCCGAAGAATAGGTCTTGTTGAAGGGGAGCCTATACCTGTTATCGGAGGTCTTCGGGTTCTGGGCAGGGAGGGAAATACAAATATGGGTCTGTATCAAATTCGCACAGGCAGTGACGGGGAAATCAATCAGGAAGATTTTACGGCAGCAAGAGTCTCCCAAAATTTCTTATCGGAAAGTAATGTGGGAGTTATCTATACGCGCAGGGCAACTCTGAATGATAAATACTATAATGACCAGCACACGTTAGGTGCCGATATGGAGCTGGGCACTTCAACTTTTTTGGGAGATAAAAATCTTCAAGTCCAGGGCTTTTTTGTTTGGCATAACGCCAACATAGAAGAAAACAGTGATTTTTTGGACAGAACCAGCCGGGGAATGCGTATTAATTTCCCCAATTATCCGTTTTACGGCGCGATGTCGTACAGAGAGTTTGGGGATTCTTTTAATCCTGCAGTGGGTTTTACGCCCAGGAATGGTTTCAGAAGGTTACAGCCTACAATAGGATATGAGCGTACTGTAAATCGCAGCGATATCATACGATCATGGGAAATACAGGCACGATATGAATATTTAGGAAATCTTGATTTTGAACCTGAAACTATAAACTATAGAATTACACCCATTAATATCGAATTCGAAAGCGGCGATGAGATAGAAGCAAGCATCAGCAGGAATTTTGAACGACTCTATACAAATTTTGATATTTTGAGAGACGGAAGAGTCATTATACCTTCCGGCGATTACCAGACATGGAACTTCAATATCGAATTTGAAACGGCATCGTACAGAAAATTATCAACTGCGATCGAATATACCTACGAAGGGTTCTGGACAGGAACCAGAAATATATATGAATTCTCAGGGGACATACGTCCCTATCCCGGCATTAATTTATCAGCTCACTGGAACAAGAGTGATATTTCTCTTCCGGAAATAGATTTTACAGCTAACTTGTTTCTGTTCAGTGGAAATATAGACCTGACACCAAACACAGCGTTAACAAATATTATACAGTTTGACGATGTAAGTAATGTGCTTGGTCTTTACAACAGGTTTCAGTGGACGGTCACTCCGGGGTCTGATCTGTATCTTGTTTATTCATATAATTGGATACAGATAGAAAGCCATTTTGAACCTATTGAAACTCAGGGAGCAGTGAAGTTCAATTATACACACAGATTTTAATTATTTATTATAATTGGTTACATAAGAATCTGTAGTATGGATATTCTTGAATACAGAAACTTCTGCCTTACCTTTCCCGGCGCCACCGAGGA
>CAYOLE010000296.1:0-3501 GCA_964404705.1 uncultured Rhodohalobacter sp.
TGTGATGACTTTGAATTGACTCATCCGATGACTCAAACCCGCCATTTCATCATTGGCTTAACACTAAATAGTATCCGCTATCACCGATTTTTCAGGTACTGCCCAGTGATGAGTTTTGCAATAATCTATCACTTCCTCCGAAAACTCACCAAAGAAAGGCTGTCCTGCATATTGGGCAAAACGGATGCTATGGCCCTGTGTATTGATTTCGATCGCTCTCCACCGGCCGCTTACGTCATAGCAGAGATCAAGACCCACAAGTCGCAAGAAAAATAGCTTTTGAGCGATCTCCATAGATAACTCTTTCAACTGTTCAAAATCTGGTATAGCCCCGGTGAACGGAAGGCCGCTTACCGGATGGGTTTTGAATTTACCGCCGTATAGATCAAGAGCATATCCATGCAGAAGCCCATCTTCTTTTATCCGGGAGACAAGCCCCCCGGCAGAAACATTGTCCAGCGGTCCGCCGTTTCCTGTACGTAATACTGAACTCAAAATGTGGTATTTGTTGTCAGAAACAGAACGGTAGAGATAGACCCGAACCGTATTAAGACTTTGGACGTGATATCTGGCCAGTTTCGGGTGCTGAAGAATCTTTTTCTGGATCACAACGTTGGTTTTACTGTTAATCAGCCTCCGGAGTTCTTCAGCACATTCTACAAACAAGATATCATTGCCGCCCCATGTTTCGCGGTTTGGCTTCATCACAACCGGGTAGCTGAAACTGTCGCAGATTTCCTCTGCCTGTTTTCGTGTAAGGGGATTATATTTGTTATCAAGGAGTTCACCATCCACAAGATGCAAAAGATCTTCCGGAAAAATTCCTTTTTTAAACCAGCGGTTATATAAGCTTTTGTGAGCCAGGTAATGAGCTTCCGGATGATGATTTAGCGAGGGTTCTATATCGGCCTGGAAAATCTCTTCCGGGATAATCAATGGATTGGCAGTACCTGAGATGGAACGGCAAATCTTCAGTGTGGCATCATTAAAGTTTTTGTTAAATGGTTTCCAGATTGACCGGTGAGCTTTTAAAATTTCTTTATTTAACGGCTCACGGAAATCAGGATGTTTATCAAAAACAATTCCATGCCGGCAGTTCCACGCCTTTTTTGCCGCACGTTTGCGAATCACGTAGAATCCCAGCTGCTTAAGCTTTTTTTTAAACGATCCTCTTGCAGTTACAATCTTCTTCAGTATCATAAACTCTCTGCTACAAGATTTCCCAGCTCTGCTGAAGTCATAAATTCAGTTTCAGGCCACCGCTTTTGGATCCGGGTTAACAACTCATGCAGCTTTTTCAAATTCCTTTCACGATTATCCGGATCGATATATCCCACATAATTAATTCTATGAGAGCAGATGACAGCCGGTTTATGGAGAGTAAAAGCTGCGTTTATATTTTTGAGACAGTTATCAACCGGGTTTTCGATCTTCATCTTAAAAAGAGAGGGTTCAAAGAGTGCGTTTCTGACAAGATAATACTGATTAAACTGATTTCTTTCACCAATTCTGTGCTTATGATATTTTATCTGACCCTGATATAGCGGTTCCTTCATTTTTTGATTGCCCTGGTAAAAGCGGACACCTTTTTTTGATACAGCCTCATCAAAATCCGGACTCCAGAGATAATTCGGAGGAATGAATGATTCTGATTGATAACCAAACAGCTCCTCAAACATATTGAGTCCTTCAAGTATAATACCCAGTTTTTGCTTTTTATCTTTCTTATCGGAGTAATTCAACGATTCTATAAATTTATTACCGCCGGCTGGGCTCTCCCCATGAGGGATTGAGCCCGGGAGCCGATGCATAAATCCAAATAATACATCGTCGTCCCCCTGTTGTAAGGCATTCATAAACATTGAAACGTTAAGATGTTCCCTGCCGTGCGACTGGGGAAAGAATATGCCATGGTCGAGCCCTTCCATCCATAACTCAAAGCAACGATCATGTTCGGGATACCTGGCAAAAGTAGCCTTAATCGATTCATAGTGATACCTGCTATACCCGGATTCTTTAATCTTGTCAAAATCGGGATTAACCGGAAGAATGTTAGCTGTAATCACAGGATGATTCCCTTTTCGGTCTTTAAAAGAGAAAAGAAGATCAAACAGTAATTCCAGGTCTGTCTCACTTGCCAGGCTGTCGTATCGTTCATAGGCAATTTTATCTACCCTGTATCCGGCATTCAGAAATGCTTCATAGACTTGTCGCGAAGGCATTCGAATACTGCCCCAATCGTCCGACTCTATCACGACAATGTTACGGTTTGTTCGCCAGCCGCCCATATTTTTTATCCACGGGGCAATAGTTCTTCTCACCGCTGCAAAACTCATTGAACAACAGACTGAGTTTGCTTTTTTTGTACCTCTTTTAAAACAGAGTCAACCATCCATTCCTGAGGATTGAATGGACCTTCATGCCAGTTTAGACTTCGATCCCAGTATCCAGTACAGGGTTCGTATACCTCCTTTGAATAACCATAACTTACTTCAACTAATTTTGGGGCTCCATCTTCAAATAGGTAATCGAGAGCCAGAGTTTGAGCTTTTAATTTCTCGGCTAATTCAAATGAAAGTTGTAGGGTCTCTTCCTTAAAATTCTCTTTCTCATATTTATTAAACCCGCTGCCGGAAGCTCTGAAATCGTTTTCTCGAACCATTCTCTTTACTGCAAACGCTTTATTATGAATCACCACAATACGTATATCGAATTCATTGCCCGGAATAAAATCCTGGAAATAGACGTACCCTTTTTCCTTACCCGCTACCCTGTTAAAATCTGTAGTGTAAACCAATCGAATAACACCTTTTAAAACATCTGAAAAACCTGATAGACCTGCGCGATATTTTCTCCAACGTTCTTTCAGGTTGGGTACGGCATCATACAGATTAAACCCTTTGCCAAACGATTGTTTAACCAATTTTTTTGCCGTGTGCTGATCTTTTACAATTCGTACGTGAGATGAACCGGACCCGCGCCGCAGTTTAAATACTTTTGGATAATCCGTTTCTTTTATCCATTCGAGTGCGTCTTGTTTATCATAGAAAATATACGATGGTACCAAAGGTGCTTCTATCGCCTCCAGCAAATATCGCTGCCCTATTTTATCGTCAAAATGCCACGATGTGTGGAAATCGGGAAAGACCACCATGCCTGAGCATTGCAATGAATAGATCAGTTGTTTGGCAAATAATATATCTTTAGAATTTGCGTGGTGGAAGTGCCACATTAAAGCATCGCAATCTGCCAGCTGATGAATAATATCATTGGAATAGCAGTTTACCCGTTTAAAAGGAATATCGTTATCTTTACAATATCTGATCCAGTCAGAGCTAAACCCCTCTTTTTTGTCGTGTATTGCGAGCATTACCTGTGAGTCGGTGCTATGTGATATCAAAATAAAAACATCTAATATGTAGCTTATACTATATATCAAGCCATTACAGTAGGATAATACTTAATTTAAATACTGCTTACGAATTATTTTCTCTAAAAATG
>CAYOLE010000297.1:0-3490 GCA_964404705.1 uncultured Rhodohalobacter sp.
CTTCTACTTCAACCGGTCCGCTATATTCCGTTCCCATTCCCCAGTGGGCAATATCAAGATGATGAGCCCCCCACCCGGTAATCATGCCGGCAGAATAGTTTTCGCAACGTAACCAACCAGGCCGGCCTATAATACCTTCCTCTGAATGAACTCTGTCTTCCGTATAGGGGACCTGGGGAGTTGTACCCAGCCAGGCATCATAGTCGAAACCATCAGGCACAGGTTGTGGTTCGGGATTTCCTCCCGGCGGATCGTATGGAAGTCCAATTTCTATCGTCTCAAGATTTCCAACACGGCCGTTTCGCACAAATTCGCAAGCTCTTTGAAAATGCGGCCAGGGACTGGAAGCACGCTGCTGGCTTCCAATCTGGAAGATCGTTCCCATGCGTTGCACAATATTTGTCATAAGCCGCCCCTCTTCAACCGTCAGGGAGTGAGGTTTTTGCAGATAAATATGCTTTCCGGCTAATGCGGCTTCAATAGTAGGCATAACATGCGCATGGTCCGGGGTACTTATAATCACCGCATCAATATCCGTTTCCTCTTCAAGCATTTCACGATAATTCTGATACGTATTAACCTCCACATAATCATCCGGACGCTGTATATCTTCGCTATTATAAAAATTCCTGGCCCATTCATTAGCACCATTTACACGATTAAGATCAACATCACACGCTGCTATCAAACGAGTACCGGGATCACTAAGCACGCCCGGCAAGTCGTGGCCCACTGCAATTCTGCCCCACCCAATCTGTGCAATATTTATATTATTACTGGGAGCCCTTTTGCCTATTACTGAGGAAGGAATAATAGTTGGAGCCATAAAAAGACCTGTTGCTCCTAATAATGACGTTTTCAAGTATTCACGTCTTGTCATTCCAAAATTTTTGATCTTATTTCCCATTATGACTGTTTTTATATATTTAGATTAAATTTATTGATTTACTCCATTTACAACCCATTGAATGCCCCCCAGGATGTGCCGGACAAAAACGGGATCCGAATACTGTTCCGGGCGGTGACCTAAGGTGGTATACCATTGGCGTCCCCCATCAAATTCCTGATACCAGGCAAGCGGGAAACGTTCGCCAAATATAGTTCCGGGAAATTCTTGTTTGTCTTCATCCGTAACTGTGTTCATATCGGCAGAAAGCAACACCTTTAATGCGGGATTAAGTTCTTTCAGGTAGTAACACTCATCATTTTCAATTTCCCACCGATCAGGTAAATGTGACGTTGAAGGATGGCCCTGATTCAACACATCAACAGTGAAATCCTGTTGCGGCGCATGCCGTTCAAAGTTCCCGCCAACAAGCTGAGAAAACCATGGCCAGTCTCTTTCTGACCCGCTTGCAGAATGTATTGCCACAAATCCGCCTCCATTTTGTGTATAATTTATTAAAGCCTGGCGCTGTTCTTCGGTATCGAAAATTTCATTATTTGTATTTGAAAAAATCAGCGCATCATACTGGCTCAGATTTTCATCCGTAAAAAGTGCCGGATCTTCTGAAGCAACGACTTCAAACCCGTTTTCTTCTCCCAGCTTTTCAATGGCCTGAATACTGTTCGGGATATTATCGTGCACATATCCCTCGCCGTTTTTTGTATAAACCAATACTTTAGCCCCTTCAAGACTTGTGTTCTGCACTTCTATTCTTGGCGGATTTGCATAATTTTTCCAGTACAGATCGGCTTCGGCTGAATCAATAGTCCCGTCATACACAAACATTCTGTATTTCAAGGTATAAGTTTTACCGGCCTTTAATTCAAAATCCCGATCCTGTGCCGGATTAAAGTTAATATATACATTTTCTTCTCCGTTATTTGTTCCAACCGGCCAGATACGCAATTGCTCGGGATAATTATAGTTTGAAGGATTGGTCATAAAAAGAATGCCTGATCTGCCTTCATCTACCTCTGAGATACCATTTACATCCAGCCAGCGAGCCCGGGTGGCATTTGCATCACTCTTGTCATATCCTTCAGAAGAAAGTAAAGTGGCATTTTCGTCATTCCATTTTTCAGTAGCCCGTAAACTAAACCCCTGGTAACGGTACTCTTTAATAGTCAGTGGCTCATTGGTTGCCGGGTTAAGAGTTGATACAAAATCGATGAGCCATACATCCTCTTCAGATCCTACATTCCATACGTTAACTTCCCACTGCTCATTTAATGCAGTTTTTTCACCCGACGAACCTGTAAAGTCGATATGATCGTGAAGAGCTTTGAATCCGCCATATACATTCCCCTGTTTTTTTTCAATTACATGTTTTGCCTCAACGGTTCCTTGTCCGCTGCCAAGGTTCCAGAAATCCACTTCCCTACCTTCAAATTCAGTTCGGGTCCAGGGATTCCAGATACCATAATGGTGATAGTGATCCGGCGGCTGAATCCGGCTTAACACCTCACCGCCAGGCGACCAAATCGGGTGAATATAACCACCACGTTTAAAAATTTCATCCACACCCTCGGGAACATCTTGCAGAGCGTAGCGATAGTTTAGCACCGGTTTTTCATCAATGGAAATCAACAGGCTTTCACCATCATCTTCAATATTTACTTCTGAATCTAAAGAAGACGACTGGGTATTTTGTTCCACTCTTAATTCATAATTCCGTACAGATCCGGGTTTTGTTTCACCATCTAAAATCCAGGTTAGCTGGTCAGGGTTTCCGGGTTTTAACTGAGAATGAACAAAACTTTCTTCCCCATTTGTAATTTCATAAAGCTGTAATTCCCCTTCATGTTGTTTTAAAGTGATTCCTTCAAGTACAGCGGTAACCGGAGTATCCATATATGTTGACTCGTCCGAATGAACAAAAATTTCAGCAATGGTTGATGACTGAGCAGTTACATTACATACAAAACCCGCAATTAAAAATAATCCTACCAAAACTGACCGGGCAACTATCGATACATCTTGTATTTCAATTTTTTTCATAAACTTTTTATCAATTCAAAATTTTCTGGATTGATCACTCAGAATATAATACTACCTCCAGGAATAAAGTTTTCCTCGAGGTAGTTTATCATGTTTTTAACGAGCCGAAAGATTTTGATTCAATTAATATCCGTCATTTTGTGGATAAGTAGTTGTAGTTCTATTTAACTGATTCGCAGGAATAGGCCGCAACGTATGATGCTCCTGAATATTTTCAGCTCCTTCAGTCGGACTATATAGCTGAACTCTTTCAACTAACTTACCGGTACGCTTTAAATCAAGCCATCGTTTCTGTTCACCGTAAAATTCACGGGCCCGTTCATCCAGAATAAAGTCAATATCCAGGTCTCCGGCTGTGATTTCCATTTCGGCTTCCTGTCCAGGGTGAGCAGCTCTCAATCTTACTTCATTTACATAACTTACGGCATCCCCGGTTCGACCATCCATAATTAGAGCTTCCGCAGCATTAAGGTAGGTCTCAGCCAGTCGATAGACGATATAATCACGGGAACCAGATTCTTCATTGACAGAAGGTCGTTTAAAATC
>CAYOLE010000298.1:0-3454 GCA_964404705.1 uncultured Rhodohalobacter sp.
AAAATATGTAATACATTCTGTATTACATGAATCAATCACCTGTAGCCATGAAATCTGTAAGACTTCCAAAAGAACTCGAAGAGCAGCTGGAGGCTCTCTCATCAAAAACGGATAAATCTCACTCGGTCATAATCAGAGAGGCACTGGTGGAGTATATCGCGAAGGAGAAAAGCTACAGAAATCCATTTGAAAGCGGGAAAGAGTTATTTGGAAAACATGGAAGCGGAGATGCAGACCGATCTGTTACCTATAAATCCAGAATAAAAGAGAGAATCCGTGACAAGCACTCTGATTGACGCCGGACCCATTATAGCACTGTTCGACAACAGTGACCACTATCATGCGAGTGTTCTTGATTTCATGAAAACCTTCGAAGGTAAACTCATCTCAACATGGCCTGTGCTTACGGAGGTTTGTTACATGCTGGATTTCAACAAAGAAACACAGCTCGATTTCCTTGACTGGGTGATTATGGGTGGAATCGATGTCCATAATCTCGTGCAGTGGCAACTCAGCAGCATCCGGGAGATAATGAACACCTACTCAGACTTACCCGCCGATCTCGCAGATGCAACCCTTTTGGAAGTTGCTGAAACTGAACAAATAAAGTCTATAATCACCCTTGATCACCATTTTTCGGTGTACAAATTGAGCAACGGTCAACATTTAGAAAACCTGCTTATCTAAGCTTTTTAGGAAATGACGCGGCGAAATACGGCATTCACACAGGATCCGAACCACCTGATCGATCACGTACTTTAAGTCCTGCAAACCCTGAGATCCGCAATGACTTTCAGAGACATTGTGGATTTTGTAATGACTCCGGGTTAGATGCGCAAGCAAAACACGCAACGCTGACAGGAATCCCGCAAAACCTGATCAAATTAACTATATTTGCAGGAATGTGTGTAAGCATTTGACTTGTAATAGATTTAAAAATATTGGTTTCCAAAAAAGTAGGTATTTAAATGATATGGATCTCCGGCATTGAAATTAAAGTTAAATAGAATAAAGATTCCCTGTAATTGGAAGAAGGGCATCGACCATCTATTACTATTACGATTATGGAAATAGTAAATCTTACAATATTTATAATCTCATTTTTAGTCTTTATTTTCGGTGCCTTTATCGGCTATATAGACAAATGGCCATTATCAGAACCATTGCTGGCTATGATTGCCGGTATAACCTGCGGTCCTTTTGTATTAGATCTTTTGAATTTGAATGAGTGGGGAGATACACACAGCATTATGCTGGTAGCCACACGTTTAACCATTGCCATGGCTTTAATGGCAACAGCTTTACGCCTGCCCGCTAATTATTTTAGAAAATATTTCCGGAGTCAATCTATTCTGGTTATGGGTGCTATGCTCCTTATGTGGGGATTCAGCACCGGTCTATTTTGGTTAATTTTTCAATTACCCTTTATAGTTTCTGCATTGATTGGAGCTATTATTACTCCAACTGATCCTGTAGTTGCATCCTCAATCGTCTCCGGAAAATTTGCTCAAACTCATTTCAGTGAAAAAATCAGGAACACTTTATCTTTTGAATCCGGTACCAATGACGGCCTTGCCTTTCCACTTGTAGCACTTCCTATACTAATTCTATCCCAAACAGATGCCTTGCAACATTGGATTCTTATATCTGTTCTTTGGGAAACGCTTGCAGGTATTGCAATCGGCTATATAACAGGAATAGTGGCAGGTAAACTTGTTAATAAAGCACACAAGCATCATTGGATGACTGAAAAATCTTTATTAGCAGCTTCTTTAACTCTTGCTTTTGTTATTATCAGCGGATTTGAGTTGATTCAGGTGAATAGCATACTTGCGGTATTTGTGGGTGGTGTTGGCTTTAATACACAGATTGACCAAAAAGAAGAATTGGAAGATGAGAAAGTACAGGAAATGCTGGAACGTCTATTTGTTGTACCTATTTTTTTCTTCCTTGGATTGATTCTGCCTTTCGATCTATGGCAGGATCAAGGATGGTTATTAGTACTTTTTGTCACAGCAATTCTTCTATTTAGAAGAATACCCGGACTGTTTATTTTAAAAAAATACTTGCGGCGATATAATACAGCCGATGTGTTTGTACTGGGTTGGCTGGGCCCGATTGGGGTATCCTCTCTTTTTTATGCATTCCACGCCATGGAGAAGATTGAATACGAGATGCTCTGGATCATAGTCAGTGCAGTTGTATTTGGATCAACTGTAGTTCATGGTATTACTGCTTCACTGGTTGGAAAATGGTTCAAAAAAAACCAGGCTAATTAAATATTGTGCTTTCAAATTATAACATGAGGTAGGTATATAACATACACATGCTGAAAAATCTGATTATTAAAGCAGAACTGGGATATGACAAAACCAAATACCGGGTAAAAAATAAGCTGAATCTCTTTAATGATATTATCATGGTACCCTATCGTGGGTTTGGAAATGAACAAGAGGCATTTCTCAGAGGGCGGGTTCTGGAGAAAGAAGAGATAATACATGGTGATAAGATCGTACCCAATACACTCTATTATAACCTGAAGAAAACGTGGAAACGGTATGCAAGCAATGAAATTCCCGGTGTAGGTGTACGAGGTGTTCTCAATGGTGTAGAGGCGGGTTCAATGAGTGATAATGAAGGTTACTTTGATCTCCATTTTAAGAATCTGCAGGCAACAGGATTAAAAAATGGCTGGCATAATGTGGAACTGGAAATCACACATATGCCGTTTAAAACTGATTATGAACCTCAAGCAGTTGGAGAGGTGTTAATTTCAGAACAAAAGAACTCTTTTGGAATTATTTCTGATGTTGATGATACCATCATCCATACCGATATCATCAACAAGATGAAGATGATTCTAAATACAATTCGCTATGATTCCCAAAATCGGGTCGCTTTTGAGGGTGTTTCTGAACTGTACAGAAAACTAACAGACAACAATCAAAACCCACTGATTTTTGTCTCCGGAAGTTCCTACAATTTATATGAAATGCTGGTTATGTTTTGCCAGCTTAACAATATACCCAAAGCTCCCTTTCTGTTGCGGGATTTAGGAATAGGACCAGATCAATGGATAAAAGCAAGCTCTCACTCTTTTAAAACAAAAAATATTGAAATCATTATGGATACGTACCATAAGCTGCCATTCATCCTAATAGGTGACAGCGGCGAAGAAGACCCGGAAATCTATCTTTACATCCATAAAAAATACCCCGGACGTATTAAAGCTATTTACATACGTCATGTACACTCTGATGCACGTAAAAAAGAAATCGAAGCATTTACCAAAGAACTGGATATTCCTTTCCTGTTGATGCAAGATTCACATGAAGCGCTTGAACATGCGAGGAAGATGAACTTATAATTTGAGACGTTGAAAGTTGCCAAAAATAAACTAGTGGAGATATGAACTCAATATTCATCTATGCAGGACTGTTAATTCTTATTCTTG
>CAYOLE010000299.1:0-3443 GCA_964404705.1 uncultured Rhodohalobacter sp.
TGAATGCTTTGCAATAATTTATCAGCCAGACGCGCTTTATCCTTTTTGTTTAGATTCATGGCTGAATTTTCAATCTCTTTTAAATCGGTGATCATAAATAAAGTGTTTATTTTACCTGAATGTAATTATTAACGATGAAAACCGGAAGAAATTAGATTTTTTGGATAGTGGGTATCATGGTCTGATGGTTTAGCTGCCGGGCGATTATCCCAAAAGTTTGGCAAGAAACTTGAACCGGGCAGCAGAAACCGGACTTTCAGGAGTATTTTTTGCCGCCTGGCTTCCCGAAGCAGATTTTCCGGCTTAAAAACAGATACCTCTTGATAGTATTTTTGGCCAAGAACAGGTGGATTGTCCGATTCATTCATTTATAGAATTCCATTATAGTCTGAATTTAAATCTTTGATAGAATCAGCCCATAGTGATAAGGTTACAGATGAAATGGGTTTTTGTAAATCTGAAACTTTGTCTTGTCAAGTGTAGAATACCAACTTTTCCCCCGCAGATTTTTATTTCGGCTCCCTTGGCTACCGACAGTTTCAACATGCGTTCGATGTTGTAATATCCATCGGGGGTTTCCTGCCCGGTCAAAGCACAGGTTGCCGCATCAGCCATCAGAAACATGCGCACTTCCATTTCGTCTTTGTAGTCGCGACCCAGCTGGTTGGCAATGCGCATTGCGTTATATGCTTTTTCTGTTCCGTAAGGTGCATCGTTTATAATAATTAGTGTTTTCATAGTTATTCATCCTCCTATTTTGGTGGAATTCATTGATCCATTTACAGGACCATTTAATTTCTTTAAGCCTACATATAACCATAAGGCAGAGAGCAAGGTCAGATACCCGGTTAATGTGATGGCCATACTGATATCGAATAAATCCGCAATTATCCCCGAAAAAATAGCTCCAAAAGCGTACCCGGCATCACGCCATAGCCGGTAAACGCCGATACTTTCCGCGCGATCTTCAGGATGGGTGAGATCTGCAACAGCGGCTAAAAAAGTCGGATATACCATAGCGGTTCCTGTTCCCAAAAGAGCGGATATGATTGCAAATGCGAAAAATTGCTCAACCATAGGAAAGGCGATCAGGCTTACCGCTTGCAACAGCATACCTCCCCAAAGCATTTTCTTACGCCCCGTATAGTCCGATAATTTTCCGGTAGCAATTTGCAAAATTCCCCAAAAGGCAGGGTATATTCCAACCACAATACCTATTTCAGTGAGTGAAAGTCCCGCTGCACCAAGAAAGATCGGAAATGCTCCCCAAGCCAACCCATCGGTAAAATTAGTGACCATCCCACCTTGTGAAATGGCTCTTAAATTTGAGTCGCGGAAACTCACTTCCCAAAACAGATTCTTTTTGACCCGATCCTCTTTGTGATTCCTGGATTCATGTTCCACAAACGGAGCCGTATCACGAACAAGAAAGATGGACATGGCAAGTCCTAACACGGCCATGAAGATTCCGACGTAGAATGGATAAGGCCTCAAACCATACTCAGAGGCTACCCAACCGGTAAAAAACGCAATGATAGCAACAGCGAGATAGCCGGAAAACTCATTCAGTCCCATAGCCAAACCACGGTCTTTCTCTCCGGCGAGATCAATTTTCATAATCACATTGGCCGACCACGCCAGCCCCTGGTTGATACCAAGCAATACATTAGCGGCCACAATCCAGTTCCAGTCGGGGGCAAACATTAAAATGAAGGGAACGGGTATCCCAAAAAGCCAGCCGACGATAAGCATCTTTTTCCGGCCGAATTTCTGGGCAAACCGTCCGGCAAAATAGTTGGCAAGCGCTTTGGTAATACCAAATACTATGATGAACGAAAAAATGGCGGTTTTGGCCGCAATACCGAAATCCGTTTCTGCTATTTCAGGCAGTATGGTTCGTTCCAAACCAACCATGCCCCCTACAAATGCGTTTATCAAAACCAGCAGGCTAAACTGCTTCCAGTTTTCTTTAAGTCCGGGTATGTTAGCGGGTGCTGTCCTCATAATCTCTCAAGAGTAGATAACTTAATTCTTGTTTCATTAAGCTACGGCGCAGCGGTTGGCTCCCGCCTCCAGGTCAGCCGGTTGGTTTCCATCCCAGGCACCTTTTTTATTCAATCCGGCAATAAGCAGGTAATTTTCCGGCGGCTCGGGAATTCGTTTTAGCGTGGTTTCTATAAACTCATCTTTTGAAAGCTGAAGCAACTCAAGTTCTGATTTGAGTTCCGCCAGGGTTGATTGAATCATTTCCTGATCGAAAGGAACGGGGCGTGAAATATGGGCAGGCAGAATGATTGTCTGATCCGGCAGAGATTGAATGAGCTGCAATGATTCATAAAGTTTATCTGCTTTTTTGCGTGCTTCATCCTTGTCTGCCTTCAAATCTGGCCGGCCGACCCCGTCTGTAAATAAGGTATCGCCGGTTAACAGCACTTTGTTATCCACTAAATAACTGGTGCTTTCCGGCGTATGACCTGGCGTATGGAGTATCTTCACTTTCGTATTGCCGACGTTGAGGAATTGATTGTGCCGGGCCGGGGTGAAAGGAAAATCGGTCTCGGCTTCTTCTATCAAAATGTGCTTTGCACCGGTTTCCCGGGCCAGTTCGCGGGTTCTTGAAAGATAATCGGCATGGATATGAGTATCCGTTACGTGGGTTATTTTCCACTTATTGCGACTTGCTATTTTTTGGTAGATATCGGGATCCAGGGCTGCATCCACAACCATTGCTTCCCCATTGGAACCAATGATGTATGACAGGCAGCCTTTTGCGCTTCGCCTGATTTGAATAATCTGCGTATCAGAATCTTTCAATGTCAATTGTGCCGTGTTCCACGCAAAATTCCAATCCTTCATTCCTCCCCGAAGGGAATAAACATCAAATCCTTTCTCCCGAAGAATTTTGGCTGCTGTAAGACTGGTTCCTCCTTTTCCGCAAACTGTTACAATAGGTTTGTCTTTCGGGAGATCTGCTTGAGTAAGTTTGGAACCATCTCCTTGTTTAAGATCAGAATATGCATCTATATGATGGCTTTCGGGGATAAACCAATCTTCGCGTTCTTCCTGCGGACGAACATCAAGAATATACACCGGCCGTTTTTTATCCAGCCAGTTTTTCAAAGTATTTGGGGTAATTTCAAGTTCAGACATAAAATTTTGAATTAGATTTTATTGATCAATTTCTTTCTTCATTTTTCGGTACTCCTCTTCACTGATTTCTCCCCTGGCATACCGCTTCTTTAGTATCTCAAGAGGCGAATCGTCATTTGAGGATTGACTTGATCCAGCACCCTTTTGAATCAGAAACCAAATCAGGGTAATAAGTAAAGCCAGAATCAACAGCCAGAAGAGTCCCATAAAAATCATTCCGGAACCGCTGCCCCAACCGTCCATCATATGTTGAGGATTATTCATTTGTTGAAGTAAATACATGATCAATTCTT
>CAYOLE010000300.1:0-3438 GCA_964404705.1 uncultured Rhodohalobacter sp.
TGTCTGTTTAAATGATTCTCCGTTAACGGTCAGTTTTTTGGTCCAGAGTGTATCCCCGATGGCATCCGTTCTCAACAACCACGTTGAAAATCTTGAAAATCCAAGAACCATGAAACCATCATCATCTAATTCTACAATATCACGGCCATTGTCTACTTCGTTTTTTGAACCATCTGTCTTATTGTATGTTTTCGACCAGAGTTCTTTCCCGTTTTTATCGGTCCGGAACAGAAACAGATCCTCTACTTGTCCCCGCATTTTGGTTGTCCCTGCCACAACAAAATCTCCGTTCTCTGTCTCTATTACCCTGTTTCCAACATTTTCCTGGTCACCGGAATAGTAGCGGCCGGTCCAGAGTGTATCACCGGCGGAATCTGTTTTTACCAGCCAGGCATCACGATCCCGCGCAATTACTGTAGAAGCAGCAAACCCGGTAAAAACAAATCCGCCATCGGCGGTTTCTATCACATCATTGGCTGATTCTTCAGAATCAGTACCGTAGGTTCTTGTCCAGAGAGTATCTCCGGCAGCATCTGTGCGGATGAGCCAGGCATCCACTACACTTGTCGGGCCAACGGATGTATATCCCGCCAAAATATACCCGCCATCGGATGTTTGCCGAATTGCATTTCCTAAATCATAATCAGATCCCACGTATGTTTTAGACCAGAGTGTATCACCTGATGCGTCTGTTTTTACGAGCCAAACTTTTCCTTTCCTCCTTGAGCCAAATTCCATAAAACCGTCAATCTCGCCAATGAGTGCAAAGCCGCCATCAGAAGTTTTCACCATTGAGTGCCCGCGATCATAGTCAGCGTCGCCATAAATTTTAGTCCACAGGGAATCTGGTTGCTGGGCTGTGGCCTGAAATGCAGCACCAGATAATAAGAAAAGTATTAAAACTGTTGATTTATACAGAAATTTAGTTTGTACTTGCGCTGTTTTGGAGAGTATATGTATCGGTTTCATAATGGTTCCTGACTTTAATTTTATTTTTTTTCGTTAATCAGCCTGCCTTCCGGGGCCTGATTGAAGTGCTCATTAGTATATACGTGAACAGCTGCCGGTTCACGACATAGGAAAAAATAATTTCTCAGATTTGAGGAGAAGAGTTACTTTGAAGTATGGAATCTCTACCGATGAGCCTGTTTGATTTCCGGGGCTAAAAGCCATTCATCTATGGAAAAAAAAGACCGAATAACTCTTCTTTTGACTGATGTTCGCAATGGGAATATGCAAGCGTATAACGATCTGTTTTTAACCGTTTATGACCAACTGAGGAATATTGCGCGGTATCATATATCTCAGCAAGGAATTGGCAAAAAATCCACTTTTTCAAAAACTGCTCTTGTTCACGAGGCCTACATTAAACTGATCGATTATACCGGAGGGGAGTGGCAAAACCGGGCTCACTTTTATGCGATTGCCTCACGTTGCATGCGCCATATTCTGATTGATTATTCACGGAAGAAAATGGCAGGAAAACGCGGCGGAGGGAGACATAATTTAACCTTGCATGAAGACAAAATAGATCTTGAAGAACACGCTGAAAAACTGATAGAGTTAGATCGTCTGATTGATGAAATGGCTCAATTTGATGAACGGAAAAGCAGGGTGGTGGAGATGCGTTTTTTTTCCGGCATGACGATCCCCGAAATTTCGGAAGTGCTGAATATTTCAACCCGAACCGTTGACAGGGAATGGCTGAAAGCGCGAACCTGGCTTCTGAATGAGTTAGGGTAGATGGTGCCTGACTATTGGCAAGGATTTTTAAGATGTTCCGATGGATAACTTTTCGTGAATGAGACTTCACATTTTTTCGAAATTACAAAAAAATATTTGAGTAGCTAACTAACTCATTTAGAAAATTACTATATATGTGTAGTTATAGTACATGATCTGGGCAATGGTTATCAATCATAAGGATGAGGCTGATTGTGGATAGAGACAGGTGGAAAAAGATAAGCTTGATATTGGGGGAGGCGCTTTCGCATCCCCGGAAAACCCGTAATACATTTATTCACAATGTTTGCGGGAATGATGAGAATCTGCTGAAAGAGATCCACCAGCTACTTGCCGGGTTAGATAAAAGCCATGATGATGACGAGCTTTTGGACAGGTACTTGTCAGGCAATGACGCGCTGATCGGGGATGTGACTGATGAAGTAAATAAGCCGGATGTTTATCTTCATGGGGAAACCATCGGCCGTTGGAAGTTAAAAGAACTGCTTGGCAGGGGAGGAATGGGCAGTGTCTACAAGGCCGTACGCCGGGATGAGTCGGGAATATATCAAGAAGGTGCTCTTAAAATCCTTCATAAGAACCTGGTAATTCCATCCCATATCGAGAGGTTCAAAATCGAACAGCAAATTTTGGCAAGGCTGCATCATCCAAATATTGCTGGTTTTATTGACAGCGGAGTTACGGCCGACGGAATTCCGTATATGGTGATGGAATATGTTGAGGGAGAGCCGGTCACCAGGTATTGTAACCGTCACCGTTTAACGATAGATCAGCGCCTGGATCTGTTCAGGACGATTTGCCGTGCCGTTCAATATGCACATATAAATCTTGTGGTCCATCGCGATTTAAAACCGGAAAATATCCTGGTTACAGAAGATGGGCTTATAAAAATTCTTGATTTTGGAATTGCCAAGCTGCTCGATCCCGACGTGTATGAATTTTCAGCCCTTATTACGCAACCAGGACAGCGATTACTGAGTCTCGAATACGCTTCGCCAGAGCAAATATCAGGAGATGTTGTTACGACAGCAAGCGATCAGTATTCTCTGGGAATAGTTTTATATGAACTTCTAACAGGTCTGCACCCGTTTGACGCAAAAGGCGTAACATTCCGGCATCTTGAGAAAACCATCCTGGAAAAAGATCCACCACTTTCGAGTCATCGTTTGATGGCAAGTGAAGAAGAGAGAAGAGTAGAAATTGCGAAGGAAAGAGGTTCTGCTCCTGAAAATATTGTGAAACGTCTGAAAGGAGATTTGGATTCAATCATCAGCCGGGTTCTTCGGAAAGATCCTGCAGAACGATATACATCGATTGAAAATTTTGCTCTTGATATTGAACGTCATCAGAACAGACTTCCCGTGTTAGCTTTTCCGGTTAGCCAGACATACCGCGTCCGAAAATTTATAAATAGAAACAGGGGATTTGTACTTGCTGCAGCAATCATTCTGCTAACATTGGCCGGGGGTGTGGCAGCTACTTTATGGCAATCCCGGCTTGCAAATATAAATGCACAACAGGCTGGAGTTCAGGCACAACGGGCAGAGCAGATCACCGAATTTATGACGGATTTGTTTGAGGCCGGCGATCCGGAAGTAGCTCAGGGTGATGATATTACTATCACAGAAATTTTGGACCGTGGAGTAGAACAGGCACTTGAACCAAACCAGGACAGCATGCTCCAGCTCAATTTGC
>CAYOLE010000301.1:0-3435 GCA_964404705.1 uncultured Rhodohalobacter sp.
AAATAGAAAGAAGGGGAATAGTTTGTTTTTAATCATTTTATAGTTTGAACTTTTTCGTATCTCAAAACCTGCATGTGTATGAGTTATGCCTCAGTTACTCGTGTCTCAGTGCGGTAACCGGTTCTTGTTCTGCGGCTCTTTTGGCCGGAAAGTAGCCAAAAATCACTCCAATCAACGTAGCTACCCCAAATGAAATCAGAATAGAACTCAACGTTACAATGGAAGCAATTCCTGCTGAAACTTCAACGATATAACTAAACCCTATCCCTACGGCTATACCCGCAAAGCCACCCGTTATACTAATAACCAGCGCTTCGGTTAAAAACTGAAGCTGGATATCTTGCCTTTTTGCACCAACAGCTCTTCTGACACCAATTTCCCTGTATCGTTCCACCACCGATGCCAGCATAATATTCATAATGCCAATACCGCCTACCAGCAGCGAAATAGAGGCTATTGAGGCAAGTACAATATTGAAAATTCTTCTTGTCTGCTGTTCCTGCTGAAGGAGCATTTCCGGGACAATAATTTCGAAATCTACTACCTGATTATGACGCCGCTCCAGCATTCGCGAGATGATTTCGGCTATTTTTACGCTGTAAGTGTTGTCCGATACTTGGACAATAGCCCGGTTAAGCTGATGATAATTTCTGTCGCTCTGGACATCGGCGGCATTTGGATTATTTTCAGCTGCTTCTGCAGCCTGAACGTCTCGGTTTGTAACCACAGACCTGTTGCCATATCGCAGCAGTACACTTTCAGCGGGAGCAAAAATATCCAGGTTATAATCACGAATACCCAGGTTCTCAATCTGGCTGGATGTCAGCGGCCGCTCCTGCAATACCCCGACTACGGTAAACCATACGTTACCGGCCTTGATTTTTTTGCCGATCGGATCTTCACCCGGGAAAAACCTGGCTCTCACTCCATAACCGATAATGGCAACCGGCATAGCCTGTTCAAAATGCAGTGAAGTGAAATTGGACCCGGCACTGATTGCAAAATTATTGATCGAAAAATAGTGTTCGTTTACTCCAACCAATTTTCCGGATCTCATCTGGCCTGCCCTGATGAATTGTGTATCGTAAATAATCTCGGGAGAGACTGCGTTTACATGCGGAATCCGGGTTTGGATACTGAACAGATCCTGGAGTGTAAATCCCGGGCTGAATCTGCGTTGCGTAAAAGAATCTTCCTCTTCATCTTCAACTTCACCCTCCTGCTGCTCTACTACCGGTTGAATGATGACATTGTTGGTTCCTAAAAGCTGCATATTTGCAAGAATCTCCTGCTGTGCACCGGTACCGATTGCAAGCATTGCGATTACCGAAGCTACTCCAAAGATGATACCGAGGGATGTGAGAAAGGAGCGAAGTTTATTTCGTTTAATCGCTTCAACTGCAATGTCCAGGTTATATAATAAAATTTGATACAATGAATGAGGTTTTCAGGATAATATTATAACTGATTTGTATGGATATCAGGGATTCTCTACAATTTCTATCTCATCTTCAGATGCTACATCTTCCTGAGGATGTGTCTGATCGCGGTACTTCTCCAAAACATCATCGGGCAGCATCATTGGACTGAGGTCGGCTGTATCAGGAGGCATAGAAATTAATACCGGCTCATCTTCAGAAAGTCCTTCGAGTATAACCACATCATTGTCATTTCTTGCTCCCATAATTATTTGCTGCATTACTGTTTGAAGACCGTCTTTTTTGAAAACAAAATGTGCATCATCATAGGTATGAACAGATTCCAGGGGTACATACAAAACATTCTCAATTGTTTCTACTAATATATCATTGCTGGTGGTCATTGCAGGGCGCAGAGTGGTATCCGATTCATTGATTTCGATTTTAACTTCAAATACTTTTGAATGGGAATTCGGGCGCTGTTCGCCAATATTTGCCACTGAAGTTACTACTCCGGTGAGTTGCTTATCCCGAATGGCATCCAGGCCAATCTGTACGGTTTGCCTGGATTGTATTTTCTGAATATCAACCTCATTTATATAAGTGATGGTTTCCATTACACTAAAATCCGGGAGTTCTGCGACTACCGGATCGAATGAATTAATTGAGCTGCCCGTAGTTGTTTTTCGACCCTGCCAGTCCCGGGCATACACAACCATGCCTTTTTCCGGTGCAAGTATGGTAAAATCATTTATCACCTTCATAAACCGTTCCAGATTATTCTTTTCCTGGTTGAGAGTGGCTTCAATTTCCCTTATAGCTGCTTCTGACTGACGAACCCTGGTTCGATAATTTTGCTGTTCCTGGGCAAGCTGCCGCTCTGTTCGCTCAAGTTCTATTTGGGTTTGACGCTGCACTGCGGGTGATTCATACATTGATTGATCCACAGCAATTTGCCTCTCTTCAAGCTGAAAATGAAGGTTTTCAAGATTATCGCGTGCCTGAGTAAGAGTAAGGGAACTGTCTAACTGAGCCTGCTCAAATTGCGACTCTGCCCTTTGCACTTCAAGCTCAGCGTTTTGCATGCGTGATAATGCTTCTGAGCGATCTAACTCTGCCACCACATCGCCTTTGTTTACAATCGTGCCTTCGGGTACAAGGCTTTGGATTGTCATGTTCCATATCTGAATTTCGCGGGCACTCTGCGGGCCTCTGATTTGAATTGAGTTTTTGGCCTGAAGTTCACCCGTTGTCGCCACTGTTACATTAAAATCACCTTTTTTGGGGCTGACAAAAATATCAGGCTGTTCACCAGCATCTCTGCCTAAAAACGCCCAAAGAGTAATTAAAAGACCAACTGAAAGTACAGAAAAAGTAATTTTTTTAGTCATGTTCAGGTTTGTTGAGTTTTTATACAGTTGATGACAGAAACTAAGCTTCAAAAGCCAGTTTTAAATACTCTTATTTCTTGAAGGCATTAATTACTATAAACTACGTAGGGAGGGATATTAGTTAAATCTATCGTAAGATGGTAGCTGTAATTATAAAAAACCGACTTTATCCTTTCATAAAACCATTCACGAATAAGTCGATGTCTTTTGTTGGCCGTACTCTCGATATATCATATAAAAGAAGCAGTAGTGCACCTTTCAAAATTAATCGCTCCTTATAATCAGATTGCTCCAACCTGGCAAGAAAACGTTCATGCATGTATTGAATACAAACAAAGTTGTAATCTCTGCCTGATGATCTCGCCAAATTTTTCAGACGATCTTTTACAGATTGATCAATATTCTTTGTCATCCGGCTATCATCGCTTTTACGTAAGGTTCCATCACCGTCTTCACCCTACATATCTTCATATATTTTCTTAGTTCATTGAGGTTTGAATCTGATAGATTCAGGTAGTTTTGCAGTCCTTCAAGAGCCAGGTCTTCACCGAGTTTATTTCGGTAACGGAACATATCGCAAATGGTTTTAGGTTTGTTGTATACCTTAAAACTTCCGTAACCCCTTT
>CAYOLE010000302.1:0-3416 GCA_964404705.1 uncultured Rhodohalobacter sp.
CAGAACAAGTAGCGTTTCCAGTTATAAAGATAATGGATGTAGCACTACAGAGCGTTGTTTAAAGATAATTGAGGTAGATTTTTAAGATTTTGCGGAAGTTGAGTTAGGTGCAATAAAACAAGTTGGAGATCCCGCATCGAAGTGCGGGATGACTTATTACCCGGACAATCAACACTTCCATGTCAAAGCAATTCTTACATCACCCAATCTCTACAATTCCTGGGATTTTTCTTTGATTAATATGTTCAGTATTGAGTGATTAAGTGAGTAGTCAACGGCCAGGTCTATCAGGTGAACTCCATTGGAGTTCAAACACTCCGACAGCGTATTACGGAACTCTTCATCACTTCCCGGCCTGTGGCCTTTAGCTCCATAGCTATTTGCATACTGAACAAAGTCGGGGTTGCTGAAGTCGAGGCCAAAATCGTCAAAGCCCATGTCTTCCTGCTTCCATTTTATCATACCGTATGAACCATCGTTCAAAACAATGACAATCAGGTCCAGGTTACATCTTACAGCCGTTTCGAGTTCCTGGGAGTTCATCATAAACCCTCCGTCACCGCATACTGCTACAACTTTTCGATCGGGGTATATCATTTTTGCCATTAACGCAGACGGCAGACCGGCCCCCATTGACGCCAGCGCATTATCGAGCAACAGGGTGTTTGGGGAGTAGCACTTATAATTCCGGGCAAACCAGAGTTTATATACGCCATTGTCGAGCGTGATGATATCTTCATCATCCAGCTCGTTTCTCATTATATTTACAAGCCGCTGCGGCAGCATGGGAAAGCGGGTATCTTCAAAGTATTTGCTTAAATGGCTGTCCACGTCCTTTTTTACCTTTCGGTAAAAGGCGTCATTCCACTCGGTATCCCGACTGATATGCTTACTTAACTGGCGGATGGAGGATTCAATATCGCCTACTACATTCAGTTGCGGAAAGTAAACCGCATCCACCTCTGCGGGGAAAAAGTTCAGGTGGATCACCTTTCTTCCATCATGGTACATGAAGAACGGTGGTTTTTCAACCGGATCGTGGCCAACATTAATAATGAGGTCGGCTTTGTCGATAGCCCGGTGCAAAAAATCGTGATCGGACAGGGCGGCTGTTCCAAGATATTTCGGGTGACGTTCATCAATCACCCCTTTGCCCATCTGCGTACAGAAAAAATGGATGCCTGTCTGGTCGATAAATTCAGTAAGTGCTTCACGCGTGTTTTTACGGTTGGCTCCCGCGCCAATCATCAAAAGTGGAAATTCTGCCTTTTCAATCATGGCTACTGCGTCCGAGATAGCTTCGCCATCGGCATCCGGCCTGTGATGATCCACCACGTCAAAGATCCGGTCATCCGTCTCCTCTGTTGCGATATCTTCAGGCAGTTCAAGATGAACAGCGCCCGGTCGCTCTTCTACAGCCAGTCGAAAACACTCACGAACCAGGGAAGGAATGGTATTGCCATTCACAATCTGTTTGGTGAATTTGGTGAGTGGCTGCAGCATATCCACAACGTCAAGAATTTGAAACCGGGCTTGTTTACTGGTTTTTATGGGTTTCTGACCGGTTATCAGCATCATTGGCATGGCGCCGAGCTGTGCATATGCCGTTGGAGTTACAAGATTTGTGGCACCCGGTCCCAAGGTGGCCATACAAACTCCGGGCTTTCCCGTCATGCGCCCGTATGTGGCGGCCATAAATCCGGCGCCCTGTTCGTGTCTGGTGACCACAAGTTTTATGGACGAATTCTTGATCGAGTTTAGCAGATCGAGATTCTCCTCACCGGGAACTGCAAAAATATATTCCACACCTTCATTTTCGAGTGCTTTAACAAACAGATCAGAAGCTTTCATCAGGAGTTCTTGTTTATAAGGTTAATAATCGAATAATTGATGTGTTACTCATCCAAAATTCTCCATGAAATTAAAATCTGCCACCATGTTCAAGTTTTGGAGATGCCGTGTCTATGCATGGTATGACAATTTGAACTTTCGAAAATGTTGCTGATTTCTTTTCCCATTTAATCTTTGATTTGACAATAGATTAAACGCCGTATTTAAATGAGCAATTACCTATAGTTCAATCCGTTCGCCGCCTCTGTCAGCAGATTCAAATATTGCATCCACAACCCGCATATCATTCAGCCCCTCTTCTCCGGGCACAATTGGAGCGGTGTTATTTTTCAGGGCAAGCGCATCATCATCCATTTGGCGGGCTTGCTGATGGTTTGGATCGGGCGGAAGTTCTACACCGTCACTGGTCTCCCCCTGTACGCCCGAGTAAGATAGGAAGGGCTCAAGTTTATACCATCCGTTCTCGCATTCAATGTTGAGGTCGTTCATATTTTTTCCAAAACTGGTTTCACATTTGGCTATCACCCCTCCCGGAAATTCAAGGTCGAAAAATGTGTGTTCATCTACATCAGGATACATTTCTGTTCGATCGGTGTTTTGAGTTGCGGTAACCGCAATCGGTTCCAATCCAGTGGAATAACGTGCAGCATTTAACGGATAGACTCCCATATCGTACATTGCACCACCGCCCATTGCAGCTACGGTACGCCAGTCTCCTTCAGGGAAGTCCCCGTTAAAACCGCCTCTTGCGTTCACCTCCATAACTTTTCCGTAAGTTTCATCTTTTCCGTATTTGATGATGGTCTGTGTATTGGGTTCATGCTGCATCCTGTAACCGACGGTCAGTTGTACACCATTATTTTCTGCGGCCCGGATCATCATCCGGCACTCTTCGGCATTCATTGCCATCGGTTTTTCGCACCAAACGTGTTTGCCGGCATCGGCTCCAATAATCGAATATTCAGCGTGCATGTTGTTTGGCAGCACAATATAGACGATGTCGATATCGTCGTTATTGGCTATATCGGGCATGGTTTCGTAGTTGTACACATTTTGGTCGGGTATACCATATCGCTCCTGCCAAACCGGGATCTTTTCCGGTGAGCCGGTTACTATTCCGCGTAGTTCACAATGTTCGGTTTGCTCCAGGCCGGGCGCCAGCAAGTTTGTGCTATAATTTCCCAGTCCAACCAGCGCAACTCCCAGTTTTTCTTTCTTTTTTGGAAGAATGAAAGCAGGAAAACCGAACGACGTCACCGCCAGGGCAGACCCAGTTTTAATAAGGAAGTTTCTTCTTGAAATATTTTTGGCCATGACGTCAGAATATCTAATTATGGATTACCGTTAGTGAATCAATATGCCAAAAATCATGAAAAGTTTTTTAAAAAAATGGAATTCCGGCGGTGACTCCTTAGCAACCTGCCAGAGTACGAACGAAAGTGAGTTTCCGATAGAGTCGCGGTTTTATAGCTGATAATCCAATCTGACCGATAAATCAAATCCAAAAACTTATCAAAAAGATGTATTTACTCACTCCAGGGTGGCGTCACATTGTTCATCCGGGC
>CAYOLE010000303.1:0-3359 GCA_964404705.1 uncultured Rhodohalobacter sp.
TTCAGCCATCATAAATTGTTTAATCATATGCTCTTGTAGTTTATTTTTTATCTTAATAATCAACAAAAGGATGAAAAGATACATAGAGGGTTTAATGATGGAGTTATCAAATAAAAAAATACTGATTACCGGAGGAAGTGCTGGTATCGGGAAAGCATTAATCGAAAAATTTTCAAAAAAAGGAGTTTCTGAAATTGCCGTCATGGGGAGGACTGCCGAAAAGATGGATAATCTGGAAGAGGAATTTTCTTCGATGCGGTTTCTAAAAATTCAGGGAGATGTCTCTCAACTCCATGATATTAAGAATGCCCGTGAATTAGTAAACACGCAATGGGGATCAATAGACATCCTGGTCAACAGTGCGGGGGTGGTAAGTGCAGGATTACTGGAGGAAATCAGTGATGAAGATATCGTCAACCAAGTTAATGTAAATCTGACAGGTTTGATTTTGATGACGAAGTATTTTTTGCCCCTTATTAAACAGAGTAAAGGTGGAGCCATAATAAATATTTCTTCTGGGTTGGGATATCTTGCCATGCCGTTCTACAGCGTCTATTCGGCCACCAAGGCGGCAGTAAAACATTTTTCGGAAGCAATGCGACGGGAACTGGCACAGTATCCAATCCACGTTATGACTGTATTTCCCACTTCTACAGATACCCCAATGATGGAATCGGCCGAAGTTGATAAAATGGACACCCCCGAACAGGTTGCAGAGGCGTCTATAGATGGACTGCTTAACCAAAAAATAGATGTAATTATGGGAGGACGGCAGCGAATGGATGACATTCGTATGAACTTTGACCAACCGCTGGAAATGGATAAAAAAGCGCAGAATCTGTTTGAATCCTTACAAAAGCGGGCTGACAAACATCGATCGATGTAGTGTCATATCTAAATTACATTAGAAGATTCCGTAGTTTAACTGTACTATCCGAAATGTTTTAAAAATGGGTTAAGAAAACAGATAACTGGTCCTGCTGAAATCAATCCCCTTTTTTACTTGCAGAAATATTCAGATAAATTGGCAAAATTTCGCGGAGTGTGTTGGATTGAGAATACATTACCTGCGGATTTCAGTGTTCTGATAATCGAAATATAACTGCACACGTGGAGGTGTTTAATCTCAGAATATTTTTTTTTAAATAATGGCATGATAGAGATGGATATGATATTTTGGATGCGCTAAAAGCGCTAACATCAACATTAAGGTACTATTGATATATGTTTCATCAGCTCTTTATAAAACAAAATTTTCTTCTCCCGGCTTTGTCGGTACTTATTCTTGTATCTTGTATTGGTGAAGAACCGGAACAGTCAGCACCGGACGAAAGACGGTTTTCCAAAACAGCATTGGTAACCGGTGAGCTGTATGAACCCATTGATATGACAATTCTTCCAAACCTGGATGTCCTGATAGTTCAACGACGCGGTGAAATTCTGAAGTATGATCATGAAGACTCAGAGCTGACGCAGGTGGGATTTTTGGATGCGTATTTTCACACAGATGTGGAAGGTGTTAATGCAGAAGAGGGTGTTGTTGGTATACAAAAAGACCCCGACTTTGAGAACAATCACTTTGTCTATATTTATTACAGCCCCACAGATACATCCGTGAACCGCCTTTCCCGATTTATTTATGAGGATGACCATTTGGATATTGAATCTGAAACTGTAGTTCTGGAATTTTATTCACAGCGGGATATCTGCTGCCATACAGGCGGGCGAATGGCCTTTGACAGTAACGGTTTGCTATATCTAACAACAGGGGATAATGCAACTCCTTTTAATCAACGCGGTCAAGACTATGTTCTGGAAGGATATGCACCCCTCGATGGCCGGCCGGGTTTTGAACAGTATGATGCACGCCGAAGCGCAGGGAACAGTAATGACCTGAGAGGTAAAGTGCTGCGTATAAAAGTGAATGATGATGGTAGTTATGATATCCCCGAAGGAAATCTCTATCCTGAAGGAAT
Organism: uncultured Rhodohalobacter sp.; assembly: GCA_964404705.1. Taxonomy (GTDB): domain Bacteria; phylum Bacteroidota; class Rhodothermia; order Balneolales; family Balneolaceae; genus SW132. The sequence goes on from CAYOLE010000303.1 coordinate 1,977, forward strand.
GGAAAAAACACGGCCTGAAATTTATGTACAGGGCACCCGAAATCCATATAGTGTATCCGTAGATTCGGAAACCGGATATCTCTATTGGGGGGATGTGGGACCGGATGCCAGGGCTGATAGTACATGGGAGGGAAATATGGGTCCCAAGGGACCTATTGGTTATGACGAAGTTAACCAGGCGCGGGCGGCCGGAAATTATGGCTGGCCGTATTTTGTGGGTGATAATTATGCATATAACGAGTACGACTACTCTACAGGTGAGACGGGATCGTTTTTCGACCCGGAAAACCCTGTAAACCGTTCACCCAATAATACGGGAATTGAAGAATTACCTCCTGCGCAGCCGGCATTCATCTGGTATCCATACACAGAATCAGAAGAATTTCCTGAGGTAGAAACCGGTGGAAGAAATGTTATGGTAGGCCCGGTCTATTATCGCGAAAATTACCCCGGAGAGACCCGTCTGCCTGATTTCTATGATAACAAACTTTTTATTTACGACTGGATTCGAAACTGGGTCCGGGTTGTGACCATGACTCCCGATGGTGATTTCTTACAGATGGATCCTTTCTTAGAGGATATGGTTTTCAATTCAATTATGGATATTGAATTGGGTCCGGACGGACAACTTTATATACTGGAATACGGCAGTAGATGGTTTGCACAAAATGCGGATGCCGGACTTTCCAGAATAGATTTTGACGATTCTGAATCCTTTACTCCTTCTGAAAGTTTAACAGACGAAACAGAGGGGGAAACAACCGAAGGACATCAGGAAGGTGAGCGGGAGTTAACCGGACAGGAGCTGGTAGCATCACTCGATTGCCAGGCGTGTCATCTCCAGTCGGAAAGTTCCATTGGACCTTCATACGAAAGAATGGCTGAACATTATCAAGATAATGAAGATGCTGTATCACAAATGGTTGAAAGCATTATAAACGGGAGTACCGGTGTTTGGGGCGATCGTGCCATGCCGCCTCATGGCGATTTAAGCGAAGAAGATGCCGAAAAAATTGTGCTTTGGATACAGTCACTGGCGGAGAATAACGAATAGTGCAGGGCTGGTTTTTAACCGGGATTAATCAAAGAGTGGTTTAATTCTCCCGGCCCTTTGAGTCGGATAAAGACAAGAGTCTCCTGGAAGGGATCATTTTTTGAACGCTTAGCGAAAAGTGAAAGGAGTGAGCAGTGGGGTAATTTACTAAATTGTGGATAATCCATAAGTGACACATTTTGGTATGACTAAATTAATATTAAACATCCAATTTAATATTCAAATTTCAGGTTATGACTGCTGACTATTATCACTATTGTCCAAAACGATCAAGGAAAATAAAAGAAGTTTACAACTTCGAATGACCACTGTTCCTAATCTCGCAGAGT
>CAYOLE010000304.1:0-3327 GCA_964404705.1 uncultured Rhodohalobacter sp.
AGGTTTGGAACAGATAACAGGTGGGGAACTTTCCCGGCGGCAAGCGCGGGCTGGCGAGTTAGCAGTGAATCCTTTATGGATGATTTTGACTTAATCTCCAACCTGATGGTTCGTGCAGGGTGGGGGATTACCGGAAACCAGTCTATACCTACCGGCCGTCTGTTTGATCAATTTGGTGGTTCTACCGGTCAAACATTTTATGATATATCCGGATCAGGAGGAGGTATTAGGTCAGGATTCAGAAACACTGCGATAGGGAATAACTCCTTAAAATGGGAGGAAAATAAGTCATCCAACTTAGGAATTGATATTGAACTCAATGAAGGGCAATTCGATTTCACGTTTGATGTTTTTGAACGAGAAGTTGATAATCTGCTTTTTGGTCCACCGCTTCCTGCTACCGCAGGACAGGCAGACCCACCTATTGAAAATGTAGGTAAGATGAGAAATCGCGGTTTCGATTTTAGCATAGGGTACAGAGGAACCATTAATGATGATCTGATCTGGAATGTAGGACTCAACGGTTCGCATTATAAAAACGAAATTCTCCGTATTGACGGAGAACAGGAGTTTTTCAGCGGGCCGATTAGCGGACGCGGAGCCACAATTTCCCGAAACTTTGTAGGACAGCCTATCGGTGCGTTTTTTGGCATGCAGGCTGACGGTATATTCCAGAACTGGGATGAGGTGGATGCTCATGCCGAACAGGATGGAGCACGCCCGGGACGAATGAGGTTTGTGGATACAAACGGAGACGGACAGGTTACCGCGGCAGACCGTACCACTATAGGTAGTCCTCATCCGGATTTTGTAGGAGGTTTAGATTTGGGTGTCCGATGGAAAAACTGGGATTTTCAAACCAGTATTTTCGGTTCTTTTGGAAACGAGATCTTTGATGTTCAAAAGGAGTTTTATGTTTTCAGGCTCTTTAATACAAATGTGCGCCGGGATGTTCTCGATAAATCAGCTGTACTGAATATCGATGGTCCGGCCGTTGTTGATGACGAGCGTGTGGCTAATGCAGAAGTGACAAATCCTGATGCAGAATATCCGCGACTTGATCAAAATGATAGCTTTAGTGACGAATTCAGCAGCTTTTATGTTGAAGATGGTTCGTATGTTCGAATGCGCAATCTTCAATTAGGATATAATATCCCGCCTGGCACACTTCCCGGTGTGCAGAACATGAGGGTTTATGTGCAGGGAGAGAACTTGTTCACAATAACAGGCTATAGCAGTATCGATCCTTCGCTGCCTGCTTCAAATGTTGGCGGGGCCGCTGGAAATGTACGCGACCAAACGATTGGGGTTGACCGCGGTACCTATCCAAGCAACAGGACCTTTAGCATTGGAATTAGCGCAACATTTTAGTCACAATTTTTAAATTCATAAACTGAAGACAATGAAAATATTTCAAAACTATAAGATACTGTTTGGAACTGCTCTTCTTTTACTTGCCGGAGGTTTTATATACGGCTGTGAAGATGATTTCCTGGTGGGAGAAGCACAGGGAAGTCTGGATGAGCAAACCCTTGCAAACCAAAATGGGGTGGAAGGTAACCTCATTGGAACCTACAGAATGCTCGGTGGATGGGCCGGCTTTGGGGGTTGGGGAACCGGTTCCAGCAACTGGATTTTTGGTAGTGTAAGTACAGATGATGCTTACAAAGGTTCAGAACCGGGTGATCAGGCACCGATTACGGATGTAGAACTTTATAACTGGAGTACCGGCGGAACTGATGAGTATGTGAATGATAAGTGGGCATCACTATATGAAGGTGTAAACCGGGCGAACTCAACGCTTAGGTTATTAGACCGTCTTTTAGAAGATGATCCAACTTCTATACCTGAACCTGTTGCGAATAGCGTTCGTGGTGAAGCTCTGTTCCTGCGTGCATACTACCACTTTGACGCGTGGAGAATGTGGGAAAACATCCCATACTATTTTGAAGATGATGATGATTACCGAAAAACAAACATAAATGTTGATGTGATTGGAAATATTACAAATGACCTGCAGGATGCAATCTCCCTTCTCTCGGATGAACCAAGAAACGGAGAAGTTGGCAGGGTTACGTCGTGGACAGCCAGGGCGCTTCTTGGAAGAGTACAAATTTCTAATGGCGATTATGGTTCTGCGCTAACAACTCTTCGTGAAGTGCGTAACAGCGGCCCCTATGATCTTGAGGAAAATTTCCAGCGTGTCTGGACCGGCTTCAGTGATTTTGCAAATGGTCCTGAAACGATTCTTGCTTACCAGGCATCAGTCAATGATGGGAATCCAAACGGTGACAATGGCAACTATCACATGCGTCTTGCTTTTCCTCATAGCGGTAGCCCATTTGGATGCTGTGGTTTCTTTCAGCCATCACAAAATCTGGTCAACTTCTTTGTTGTGGATGATAATGGCCTTCCGCTTGCAATGACGAATAATGCATGGAACGACAGGGATGACAATCTTGCAGCAGGTGCGGGTGTACCTGTAGATCCGCGACTCGACTGGACGGTAGGACGAGACGGTGTACCCTATAAAGACTGGGGTACTCATGAATCCGGCTGGATTCGTGACAGGGGATATGGAGGTCCTTACAGCCCCAAGAAACACGTTCATGAGGCAGCAAGTGACGCTCAAAGTAATGTGGGCTGGAATGCACAACACTTGAATTCAGTGAATTGGCACCTTTACAGGTATGCAGACTTGCTACTACATCTTGCAGAAGCCGAGGTAGAAGAGGGTAGTCTTGAAAATGCCCGGCAAATCGTAAACGAAATACGAGCGCGTGCCGGGGCAGCAGCACAAGGGCCGGGTGAATCGGCTGATGATATAGCCGTTCCGATTGATGATCCGTCTATCACCTGGGCTGATTATGAAATTGGTCAATATGATTCCTTTCCTGACCAGGAATTTGCCCGGCAAGCTGTACGACATGAACGAAGATTAGAGCTTGCGATGGAAGGACATCGATTCTTCGACTTGAAACGTTGGGGAATTGCTGAGGAGGTCCTTAACGAATATACTGATGTGGAAGAAGACAGAAGATCATACCTGAGTGCGGCCGCAACTTTTGAAGAACGGCACTACCGATTCCCGATTCCTTCATTTCAAATAGATGTTAGCCGTGTGGACGGAGAAGACCGGCTTGTACAAAACGACGGTTGGTAATTTTTTAAACAAAAATATGTCGTACAAAATCCCGGGAGCCGTAAAAGCTTTCGGGATTTTTTTTGGTTTGAGCTCTGGATTCCGATTCGCTGATCGGGAGCAGAAATGAGTATGCCGCACCTACGGCGCTTTTTAATAAACACCTCCCATTTCACCCATGGCCA
>CAYOLE010000305.1:0-3326 GCA_964404705.1 uncultured Rhodohalobacter sp.
AAATATCCCAGTCATTTTTAATCCAAAACCAAAATATCAGAATTACTAAATGCGTCATATCCTGATGTGATTACCTTGTCGCCGGGCGAAAGACCATCAAGAACTTCAAAGTATTGAGTATTACCGCGGCCCAGCCGGATAGGCTGCCGAAAGGCACGATCTTCTGAATCGTTAATACGGTAGATCCAGTTACCCCCGGTTTGTTGATAAAACCCGCCACGCGCAAGCAGTACCGCATTGGTTTGATCACCCAGCTCCAGGCGTGTTCTCACAGATTGACCCCGTCGTATGCCGTCGGGTATGTCGCCTGTAAAATCCATATCCACCTGAAAACGACCTTCCTGAATTACAGGGAATACTCGTGTGATAATCAGATCATAGCGATCACCTGCAAATGGAAAACTGCCCTCCAGGCCTGCCGCCACGCGCGACAGATAAAATTCATCGATATCAGCCCTGATTTTATAGCCATCAAGCTGATCAATCTGGCCAAGTCTTTCCCCCTGATTTATGGACTGACCCTGGTTCAATTCTACCGTGGAAAGCTGACCGGATATAGGAGCAGTAACCACCAGGTTATCCAAAATCTGCTGAACACCTTCAAGGCTTCTCCACATACGATCTTCAGAGTTATTGAGCTGTTGAAGCTGATTATGCATTTGCAGCGAATCTTTTTGATAGGACTCGTAATTGAGCTCATAACGCCTCTGCTGAAAACGGTAATTATGGCGGGTCTCTTCAAATTCCTGCGATGATATTAAATTATTTGCAAATAAAGAGCTGTCGCGCTCAAAGCGAGGTTTAAGTAAAGCATTCTGAGTTTCTGCATTTGCAAGTTCTTCCCTCAGCTGTAGATGATTCTGTTCAAGGTTTAACCTGGAATTCCGGACATTGTTAATCTGATCATACAAGCCGGCCTCCTGCTGCATAACACTAAGCTGAAGGCTTGAATTGGAAAGGGTTAAAAGTGTATCACCTGCCTCAACCATCTCTCCCGATTCTACAAATATCTGCTGAACTACACCGCCCTCTACTGCATCCAGCATGGTAGTACGCAAAGGATGTACCACTCCAGATACATCAATAAATTCCTGGAAAGAATCTTCCGTAATTTCATGAATAAAAACCTGATCACGATTTATTTTCTCTGTAGAGCGAGTATCAATAAAGAACAAACTGTAGATGATTAATAGAACTGCAGCAAATGCTACTACAACTGCAGCTACTATACTTTTGCTGAATTTTTTATTTTCAATTTTTTTATCCATCCCCATATGTACTACACCTGTACTTCTTTTAAAGAGGTTAATCCCGCCTCAGACTTTCTACCGGGCTTATTAGTGAAGCCCGCACAGAATACGAACTTATTGCAAAAAGACTTATTAAAACTGAAATCCCGGCACTGGCCAAAAAGGCAATACCCAAATACCATGTCACGTCAATGGTATAGGGGAATTCTCTGAATCCAAAACCTGCCAGCAAAAACATGATTGGCAGAGCGATCAGATGGGCAACAACAATCAATTTCACATAATCTTTACTCAGCAGATAGAATATTTGTGATGCTGTGGCTCCCATCGCCTTACGTATTCCAATTTCGCGAGTGCGTTTGCTTATAGAGTAGGATGCAAGACCAATCAAACCAAGACAGCCAATCCCCAGAGCAAGAATTGTAAAGATTCCCATCAGCGTACTGAATTGTTGTTCTCTTTGATACATCTCATCAATTTTTTGGTCGAGAAAAAAGAAATCAAACGGATGTGTTGGATCTATTTCGTTCCAAACGGCTTGGATATGATTTAGAGCATTCTCAGGATTTCCAGACAAACGCACTTTGATATAGTCTATATTGGATACAAACTGATTTTCAGATGAGGGCAGGTCGAGAATTAAAGGTTCCAGATCGTGACGCAGATGCGCAAAATGAAAATCCTCGGTAACTCCTATCACGTTTCCTGTTTCGCCCGCAAGGCGAAAAGTTTTGCCAAGAGCATCTTCGGGTGTTCCCCAGTCCATAAAGTCCACCATGTTGCGATTTATGATAAGAGCGTCATTCAGATCGGTTGAAAACTCGTGAGAAAAGTCTCGTCCTGCAATCAAATCAATATTCATAGTTTCAAGGAAATCGTGTGCTACAAACATTTTAGCAATCGAAAATGCCTCCTGCTCGCCATAGCCCTCCGGTGCAATTTGATAGGTGTAGAAATTATCTGAACCTAATACTGTTTTCGATCCGGATACCTGATGTACATCGGCATGGGTAAGTATTCGCTCTTTCAATTCATCAAAATACCAAATAGCCAGGCTCATGGAAGCAGGTACAACAACTACATGATCTCTGTCAAAACCCATATCCATTTTTTGCATATGCTGATACTGGAGATATGCAAGCGAGGTACCTATAAGTAAAACAGCAGTGATTGTAAATTGAAAAACCACCAGTGATCTTCGCAGCTTCCCACCTTTTTGGCCTGCGGTAAATGTTCCTTTAACTGCCTCGATGGGTTTGTATCCAGATAAAAATGTAGCCGGATAAAAGCCGGCCAATAGAGTAATGTTGATTACAAGTAACAAAAATGCCGCAATAATAATCCACCAGCTAAAGGCAGTCAGTTCAATCTCCTTGCCGGTAAACACGTTGAAGTATGGCATCAAAATATTTATGATAAACACACTGATACCGAGTGCGATTAATGTAAATATAAAAGACTCAAATAGAAATTGAGTTGTTAATTGTGATCTGTCAGCTCCAAGTGTTTTTCTCAATCCAACCTCTTTTGAGCGGGTAAGTGCACGGGCAGTAGCTAAATTTACATAGTTAATGCAGGCGATAAATAATATTAACAGCCCTATAACAGAAAAGATGTATACATAGAGAAAATTACCCACCGGACCTATTTCATTTTCGGCATCTGAGTAAAGGTATATTTCGGTTAATGGCTGCAGATTAAGTTTAACCTGTTCATTGTCACCATAATAGGCTTCATAATAATTCTCAGAAAAATCAGATAGTTGCTCTTCGAGGAAGGCCTTATTTGTACCCGGTTCTGCCAGTATATAGGTCCAGCTTGACGCCCAAAGCCACCGCTCTGTAATCTGATCGTAATTGCTCCATATCTCCCTAAGTGATTCAAAAGATGCAAGGAGTTCTGCCTGCAAATGACTTTGCCTAGGCAATGGCTCCATCACACCGGTGATGGTTAAAAAAATCTGGCCCTCAAAAAGCAATTGTTCGCCTATGGGGTCATTTTCCCCAAAATATTTTTGAGCTACTTCAGGAGTAATCACCACACTGCCAGGTTCACTGAGTACAGTTTCAGGATTAC
>CAYOLE010000306.1:0-3324 GCA_964404705.1 uncultured Rhodohalobacter sp.
CGACTTATTTGTATATGATGGGGACCTCGGCCCACACTATGGCAAGGACTCCATCAATCTGAACCTTTGGGCACCTACCGCACAGTCCGTTTCCCTTCAAATATTTGATAATGAGAAAAATCTGCTGGAGGACATAAAACCGGCAGAACAGTCACCGTCTGATGGTGTGTGGCGATTTGAGGGGCCGGCTGACTGGGACCGTTCGTTCTACCGGTTTCAAGTCCGCGTCTACCATCACGAGACGGGAGAAATACACGATTTCGAAGTCACCGATCCTTACTCGGTCAGCCTGGCAACTGACAGTGAGTACAGCCAGTTTGTGGATGTTACAGATGATGATCTGAAACCGGAAGGCTGGGATGAGCTTGTCAAAACATTGCCGGATCATACCGATATTACTCTGTACGAAGCACACATGAGAGATTTCAGCATCATCGATCAAACGGTGCCCGAAGAGCATCGCGGAACGTATATGGCGTTTACCCACAATGGGAAAAACGGACGCGGCCTGTCAGACGGAATGGCACACCTGCAGCGTCTTTCCGATGCAGGACTCACCCACCTACACCTGCTTCCCATCAACGATATCGCTTCGATTTATGAAAGCCGCAATCAGCGGGTTGACATCGACGATCCATACAGCAGAATCTGCGAAGTGGTTCAGGTTGAGGGTCTGAGCGAAAATTGCGAACGATATGGCGATACTCCCATTTGGGAAGTATTTGAACAGATGGCCGATGATGACCCCATCACCAAAGAAATTCAGCGAACCTATGCCAAACGGGGTGAGATCAACAATTTATCACGCCATGATGGATTTAACTGGGGATATGATCCTTATCATTTTAACGTGCCCGAGGGAAGCTATTCCACCCATCCGGAGGGATCGCAGCGAATTCTTGAAACACGTGAGATGGTTAAGAGCCTGTACGAAATCGGCCTGAATATTGTGGTGGATGTGGTTTATAATCACACCCATGCAACCGGGGATGCTACTTATTCTGTGCTCGACAAAGTGGTGCCCGGCTACTACCAGCGGCTGAATCCCGATACGGGCGAAGTGGAACGATCTACCTGCTGTCCGAACACCGCCGCAGAATTTGCCATGATGGAGCGCCTGATCCTCGATTCAGTCATTTTCTGGGCAAAGAATTACAAAATCGATTCCTTTCGGTTTGATCTGATGGGCCATCATCCGAAATATGTGATGGAAAATCTGCTGGACGCCCTCGCGGAGCTGACGCCCGGAGAGCACGGTGTGGATGGCAGCAAAATCTATATCTATGGTGAGGGCTGGAACTTCGGCGAAGTGGCCGACAACCGGATCTTTGACCAGGCGACTCAGTTTATGATGGGTGGCACAGGCATTGGCAATTTTAATGATCGTATACGTGATGCCATCCGCGGCGGTTTTTTTGAGGGCTCCGGCCGCGACCAGGGATTTGCTAACGGGCGATACCTGTTTCCGAACGAAGAGACCGGAGATTCTGATGAGGAGAAAGAGGTTCTATTCAGCCACGCAGACCGCATTCGGGTGGGGATGACGGGTAATCTCAGTACATATCCCTATATCAATCGATTTGGTGAACATGTGGATGGAAGTAACGAAATGATCGGATATACTTTAAAACCGCAGGAATCAGTGAATTATATAGACAAGCACGATAATGAAACTCTGTGGGACAACACCCAGGCGAAGCTTCCCTTCGACCTCGGCATGGACGATCGCGTGCGGATTCACATGCTCAGCAATGCGTTCATCAATTACGGCCAGGGAATCCCATTTTACCAGCTTGGAACCGATCTGCTGCGTTCCAAGTCGATGGACCGAAACAGCTACGTTTCCGGCGATTGGTTTAACGCTGTGGATTTCACCATGGAAACGCATAACTGGGCAATCGGCCTGCCGCCGGAATGGGATAATGCCGACCAGTGGGATGATCACAAAGAGTTTATGACCAATCCCAATATAAATGTTGAAAAAGAACATATGGAGTACGCGCACCGTCAGTTCCTGGAGCAGCTTGAGATCCGCTACAGCTCTCCCCTTTTTCGGCTGCGTGATGCTGACCAGGTTCATACCCGTGTGGGATACCATAATACGGGCGCTGATCAGGTTCCGGGTATTATCGCAATGACAATCTCTGATGGGCGTTGCGCCGGGGAATCTCTGGATGAAGACCTGGATGGAATTCTCGTGATATTTAACGCGGATATGCAGCAGCAAGAGGTTGAACTTGAAATCGATGGACTGGAACTGCATCACATACAGCAGAATGGAGTGGATGAGGTGATGCTGTCAGCCGCCGAAACGGATGGCGTATTTACCATACCCGCTTTGTCCGCCGCTGTTTTCGTGAAACCGCAATCCGGCAGCCAGGGCGATTTTCCGTGTAATCCCGCCATGGAGTGATAAACCCGACTGTCGATTCCCTATCGACTGTCGGGTTAAAGGATCGTCATCGCGGACCTTATCCGCGATCTCCCAGGCACGTATAACCATATTGAGAAAAATGGTCAGATTTACATTTCAAACCAGGATGGAAGAGGCCGGCTCGGAGGCCGGCATGACTATGGAAAACTCAAATCATTACAAACTAAATAGACTTTCAAAACCAGACGAGTTATCTTTGACCTTCTTATAAATTTACCTTTAATAGTGCAGGTTTTATTTTAAGAAACCCTTTTCGCTGTACCGTATTGACCGACCCTGTAGTTCAACCGGATAGAACAAGAGCCTCCTAAGCTTTAGATCCCAGTTCAAGTCTGGGCGGGGTCACTTCCCAAAAACAGGCTCAAAAGCCTCTCAAACAGCGATAATCGGCGATTTTCGAAATTCTTCAAAATCAGCCATAACACAGAATTACGGCATTTGTTTCGGCAATATGGGGAAAATATGTGGAAAGCTCTTCCGTATACCACACACTTTCCACTATCTGAATGAAGCCGCCGGATCCACGATCGTTTCGGGCACCGTATATGAGAAGCTGTTCAGATTCCCGTTCTGGTCCTCTGCAATGTTCACATTCTCCAGCACCACGTTGCCGAAGATGTACCAACACTGAGGCCGTTAATCTCCTGAGTGCCGTCAGAGCTGCGAAGTGTAGCGCTGGCGATGTCTGTTCCTGATCCGGCCGCGGCGGTACCCGTAAAAGATAAAGAGTTGCCGGCTGCCTCTATCTCCCCAAATTTAATTCACTCTATATGGATTTGAAGTGTAAATCTAAATGCCAGTTAAATTTGCGAAATCAAACGAAGTTCTTAGCGAGATAGCCTAAGTAACTCTATTAAGGATAGAAACTAAATCTACAAAAAACTATTTAA
>CAYOLE010000307.1:0-1647 GCA_964404705.1 uncultured Rhodohalobacter sp.
AATTTTTATCAGATTAGATAATCAGAACAGCGTTCCCGATAAACATTTTTTGAGATTTATTTATTTCTGTAATCTGCTTTTCGTTCAGGCGGGAAGTTGAAGAACTTTAAGCGTGCTTGCAACTTGCAGCGTCCGGTTCAATCATTCATGGTAGTGAAACATTAAGAAAAAAAGGCTCACGCATGTGAAAAGTGGTTGTGAAATTGTAGTCGAATCCTCCTATTATAGAAATCCGTGGTGGCAATTGGGGGAGTAAATTAAAATTCATGCTTCAACTGTGCCATAATTCTTTAAAGGTCATTACATATATTGGCTGTTAAAACATCAATCAAAATTTCTCCGTTATGAAACGACGTACTTTTTTGAAGAAAACCGCACTCGGAACTGCAGCAATGGCTGGCTCATTTTATATGCCGGCTTTTGGAAAACAACAAAATATAAAGGTTGGTTTAATTGGTGCCGGATGGTACGGTATGGTGATCAGCGAAGCTGCCCTGGAAGCTGGTGGAATTGAAATTATAGCGGTTTGTGATGTAGATACAGAACATTTGAGCAATAGCGCCGGCCGGCTGGAAGAGCTGCAGGGAAGTCGCCCCCAAACCTTCGCAGATTACAGGGATCTGCTTGAAGTTGATGGTCTTGAAGCCGTATTTATTGCCACGCCGCCACAGTGGCATGCTCTCCAGTTTATTGATGCGTGCGAAAAAGGTCTCGATATCTTTCTCGAAAAGCCACTGAGTTATGATCCGATGGAGGGTCTCGCGATGGTTGAGGCGGCTGAAAAAGCAGATAACATTGTAGCGATCGGTTTTCAGCGCAGACAAAGTGCAGCTTTTAAACACGCTCAACAGTTTATTCAGGATGGAAAGGCCGGAGAGATCCATAAAGTTGTAGCCCAAATACATTATCGTGCCGATCCGGGCGATACAACTATTCAGGATCCGCCTGACACGCTGGACTGGGATGCCTGGTGCGGGCCCGCTCCAAAATTATCCTATCGCCCAAGTATCGGCCATTTTAACTGGAGGCTGGAAAAAGAGTACGGAAACGGCCATATGGTTGACTGGGGCATTCATCACATAGATATTATCCGGCGAACCCTTGGGTTGTCAATTCCCGAGCGTATACACGCAAGTGGTGGTATCAATGCTTTAAAAGATCAGATCACTACTCCCGATACACTGACGGCAACTTTGCAGTTTGGATCTTTGCCTGTAGTGTGGCAGCACAGAATGTGGGGTTCACTGGAAGAGAATCCGGTTTACAACAACGGGATTTTCTACCACGGTGAAAAAGCCAGTTTATTTGTTTCGGACAATCGCTTTATTACCTGGCAAACCGGTGATGACAACCGTAAAACAGAGATGGAGATTCCCACAGAAGGCGGCATGCAGCAGCTTCATATGAAAGAGTTTATAGATGCGGTTAATCGGCGCGATAACTCGGGACTCAGCAGTAAAGTGTCCGATGCGTTTTTATCGACAGCAACTGTTCAGCTTGCAGCAATCTCCTATGAAACCGGGAGCGTGGTGGAATGGGATCATCAGGAAAAAACGATTCGAAACAATCCAGAAGCTACCGCTCTTTTAAAACGTGAATACAGAGGCCCCTGGCAGCATCCGGCATAGTCATATAATTGCCCGTCAG
>CAYOLE010000307.1:1747-3318 GCA_964404705.1 uncultured Rhodohalobacter sp.
CGTGAATACAGAGGCCCCTGGCAGCATCCGGCATAGTCATATAATTGCCCGTCAGTTCGAGCAACTAATTTCACCCAAAACCGGGCAACACTATTTGAGAAGAGTCAGAATAGATCTTTCCTGCCAGTGTTTTTCTGGTACAGATTGTTATTTCGGGAAGGTAATTCCCGCTTTTGGCGTGGTAGGGGTGATCAATGCGCTGATCCGATAACGAAATCATGAACTCAACCGATGGCGAGATTTATTTTTTTTGAAAAGTTTTTAAAGGTAATCATGGTTTTTTTGTATATAGAAAAAATACAAGCAATTTATAAACCAAACACGAATAAGTATGGAGATTGAAGTAAACCAATCGCGGCGGGATTTTTTAAAAACAACCGGACTGGCTGCCGCTGCCATTGGCCTTGCAGGACCATCTGCATTTGCAAAATCAAAGAAAAGAGTAAGTATACCGCAATGGAATGGTTTTAACTTGCTTGATTTCTTCTCGCCTGATCCGGCGAATCCAAGGACGCCATCTAAGGAAGAGTATTTTAGATGGATGCAGGACTGGGGGTTTGATTTCGTGAGAATTCCAATGGCCTATCCTTTTTATGTGGATTTTGACCGCAGCCGGAATATCACTCCGGAAGAGGTGTACAACATCAGCGAAGAGAAGGTGGAGAGTATTGATGAACTTGTGGCAATGGCACACAAATACAACATGCATGTAAGCCTGAACCTGCATCGCGCACCGGGATATTGCATAAACGCTGGCTTTCATGAGCCGTACAATCTCTGGCTTGATGAGGAAGCACAGAAGGCATTTAACTACCACTGGGAATTCTGGGCCAAACGATACAGAAACACATCACCCGATAAAATCAGTTTTGACCTGGTGAATGAGCCGGCCATGAGAGATGACCCGAACGATCAGCATTCACCGGTTTCATCCATTCCCAACGATGTATACCGGAAAGTGGCAAAAGGGGCCACGGAGGCCATTCAATCCGCGAATCCAAATCATCTGGTAATCGCCGGAGGTAACGATGTTGGAACCACCGTCGTGCCGGAACTGCTTGATCTTGGCATTGCGAAAAGTAATCGTGGGTACTATCCGGCACAAATCTCTCACTACAGGGCTCCCTGGGCATTTTCCGATATCGATGCCCTCCCCGAACCCAAATGGCCGGGACAGGTAGGCGACCGCTATTTCAGCCGCGAAATGCTTGAGGAACACTACGCTCCGTGGATTGAAGTGGTAAACCAGGGAATCGGAGTGCACTGCGGTGAGCTGGGCTGCTACAATGAAACCCCGCACGATGTTTTTCTCGCATGGTTTGAAGATACGCTGGATATCCTGACCTCTAACGGAATCGGTTACGGATTGTGGGAATTTTCAGGTAGTTTCGGGCTTCTCAACTCCGGCAGAAGTGATGTAGACTACGAAGATTGGTATGGCCACAAACTGGATCGCAAGCTGCTGGATTTACTGATAAAATATCAGTAGTGACGTGTCAATGATGAAATGGCGGAATTGAGTCATCGGATGAGTCAATTCAAAGTCATCACAATTTTATAAAAATCTCATT
>CAYOLE010000308.1:0-3316 GCA_964404705.1 uncultured Rhodohalobacter sp.
AAATGTAACTACTTTCATAGCCGGGTTGGCCTTGTACTGTATTCCTTCTTCGGCAACTTTTACAACTTCAAGATAATCATCTTTCTGCTTTACGCCAGAATCCAGATCAAAATGCTTGTTAGAAATCAGTGACGGGTCAACCAGCGGTTTTAGTTCCTTAACAACTGTCTTAGGAGTGATGCCATGCTTCTTGTTGTATTCTCTTTGAACCTCCCGGCGCCGGTTAGTTTCCTCAACAACTTTCCTGATGCTTTTGGTCATCTTATCGGCGTAAAGAATGGCTTTCCCTCCTACATTTCGTGCGGCACGTCCCACAATCTGGAATAATGATGTTTCCGATCGAAGAAAACCTTCTTTATCGGCATCCAAAATGGCTACAAGACTGAGCTCCGGAATGTCAATACCTTCCCTCAACAGGTTTATACCTACCAGCACATTATAGTCGCCACGCCGAAATTTATATAAAACTTCTACTCGCTGCATGGCATCAAGTTCACTGTGCATATAGGCTGCACTGATACCGAGTCCTTTCAGATACTCACTTAATTCTTCGCTTAATCTCTTGGTGAGGGTAATACAAAGAACCCGTTCATTTTTTTCAACTCGTTTCTGGATCTCATCAAGAAGATCATCCACCTGGTTACCCAGCGGACGAACCTCTATCTCAGGTTCCATTAAACCTGTAGGACGGATAATTTGTTCCACATATACACCATTTGATTGCTCAAGCTCATAATCTGCGGGTGTTGCACTTACAAATATTGCCTGGTTGATCATTGATTCCCACTCTTCAAATGTAAGCGGACGGTTATCCATTGCAGAGGGAAGGCGAAACCCATGTTCCACAAGTTCAACTTTTCTTGAGCGGTCTCCGCCATACATGGCTCCGATTTGGGGTATCGTCTGGTGGCTTTCATCAACTACAAGTAAAAAATCATCAGGAAAGTAATCGAAGAGGCAGTAAGGGCGTTCACCGGGTTTTCGGGCGCTCAGATAACGTGAGTAGTTTTCTATGCCCGAACAGTAGCCAATTTCCTGCATCATTTCGATATCAAAGGTAGTGCGCTGCTCAAGTCGTTTAGCCTCAAGAAATTTCTGTTCATCTTTCAGGATGTCCACACGCCAATACATTTCGTCACGAATTTGCTGGATGGCATCTGTAAGCCGATCTTTAGAAGTTACATAATGCGATGCAGGATAGATTCGGAATTCGTCCACTCTGTTCAGAATACTGCCGGTATCAATATCAAAAATTTCGAGAGTTTCAATCTCATCCCCCCACATCGAAACCCTTAGACCCTCTTCAGAGTAGGCGGGATAGATATCCACCACGTCACCGCGTACCCTGAAAGTTCCGCGGGTAAAATCACGATCACTGCGCCTGTAGTGAAGATCTACAAGATCATAGAGCAGGGTGTTACGGGGGATGGTCATTTCTGTTTTAAGTGTTATAATCAGTTTTTCATACTCTGATGGTGAACCGATCCCGTAAATGCAGCTGACTGATGAAACAATGATCACATCACGGCGTCCGGAGAGCAGGGAGCTTGTTGCCCTGAGGCGCAGCCGCTGAATCTCTTCATTTATGGAAAGATCTTTTTCGATAAATTTATCCTGGCTGGAGATATATGCCTCCGGCTGATAATAATCATAATAAGAGATGAAAAATTCCACCCGGTTTTCTGGGAAAAAATCACTGAGCTCCCGGTACAGCTGAGCCGCCAGTGTTTTATTGTGGCTCATTACCAGTGTGGGTTTCTGTACGTTTTCAATCACACCAGCAATAGTACGGGTTTTACCTGATCCTGTAATTCCAAGCAGAGTCTGAAATTTATCGTTGTGTTCAATGCCATCTGTCAGCTCCTTTATAGCATTGGGCTGATCTCCGGCCGGCTCCCATGGAGAATGAAGTTTAAATCTGGACATACTCCGCAAGATAATCATAAGGTTAGCTCTTGTAAACTATTATTGTGTTAAATGATTCTGCCGTGACTTTGACCCATCGAAAAAGCTGGCGGCAGGGAAGAGATTAAATTTTCACAAGAGGTAATAAAAGCGCTGCCTATTCGCTATATTTATCATTGCTGGTTCATCTCAAAAACAACATTCCGGCAATTCCCCGGCAATGTATCGATTAAACCCGTACAACCTTTTTCAAGCGCAGGAATATGACACTTGTAGATTCAAAGATACCCCCATTGACAAAATTATCCGAAGATGAACAAATGCTGAAAGAAGCTGCAGCAGATTTTGCAAATACTTTCATCAAGCCAAAAGTTCAGGAGATGGAGGATGCAGCGAAACTGGATCCGGATCTGATTAAACAATTTTTTGAGATGGGTTTGATGGGCATCGAAATCCCCGAAAAATATCAGGGTGGTGGCGGCACGTTTATGATGAGTATTGTAGCTATTGAGCAGATTTCCAAAGTAGATGCATCCGTGGGTGTATTTATGGATGTGCAGAACACGCTGGTTAACAACGCTTTTTTACGATGGGCATCAGACGATGTGAAAGAGCGATTCCTGCCGCAGCTTGCCACCGAAAAAGTGGGCGCATACTGCCTGTCAGAAGCCGGTTCGGGAAGTGATGCTTTCGCGCTGAAATGTTCCGCAAAGGAAGATGGTAATTCGTACATACTGAATGGAACTAAGCTCTGGATTACCAATGCCAATGAAGCTCAATTATTCCTGGTGTTTGCCACCGTTGATCCTGATGCCGGCTACAAAGGAATTACGGCCTTCATAGTAGAACGTGGTATGGAAGGATTTTCAGTTTCCAAGAAAGAGAATAAACTGGGTATACGTGCCAGCTCAACATGTGAGGTTCATCTGGAAGACGTTCGAGTGCCAAAAGAGAACATACTCGGCGAAGTAGGAATGGGATACAAAGTGGCAATTGAAACACTCAACGAGGGAAGAATTGGCATCGGGGCCCAGATGATTGGAATTGCGCAGGCGTCGCTTGATGCATCTCTTGCCTATACACAGGAACGAAAACAATTTGGTCAAGCGATATCCGATTTCCAGGGAGTGCAATTTCAATTGGCCCGAATGGCTACAGAACTTGAAATGGCACGTCTGCTGGTTTATAATGCTGGACGTCTCAAAGAAGACAACCAGCCCTTCCTGAAAGAGGCGGCAATGGCAAAGTACTACAGCTCCGAGGTGGCAGAAAATCTCAGTTCCATGGCAATTGACCTATATGGCGGCTACGGTTATGTAAAAGAATACCCGGTTGAGAAATACTACCGCGACTCCAAGATCGGCAAAATCTACGAAGGCACCTCCAACATGCAGCTGAATACGATTGCGAA
>CAYOLE010000309.1:0-3310 GCA_964404705.1 uncultured Rhodohalobacter sp.
TTTGTATGAATGAATTTTAAAGTTTAGGACGCTATTGATTCGTCATAAACTTTAATCTTATGCTGAGAGAAATTCTCCTGATGCAGCCGGGAACGCTGGCAGTTTTCTGTGCCTTTCTCCCATTTCACCTTCATCTTTCGTACCTTTAGCGTCTTTCAAAATTCCCGGAATGTCACCCGAACAAAACCGAAAAACCCTGCTTATTCTGGCGATTGCAATGATCGCTTTCAATCTGCGCCCGCCGATATCTGCGGTAGGTCCGCTGATCTCCGAAATCAGGCTGGATACCGGTCTCTCCAATACTCTGCTGGGAATGCTGACCACTCTTCCAGTTCTCTCATTTGGTCTGTTTTCGGTTTTCACGCCTCTTTTTACAAAACGCTTCGGAACCGAAGGAACAATGGCGCTTGCATTATTGATTTTAACCGCGGGTACTCTCTTAAGGGTTATTCCAGGTTCAGTAATGCTGTTTTCCGGAACCATCATTCTTGGAGCCGGCATCGCACTTGGCAATGTTCTGCTGCCGGGCATCGTAAAAAAACAGTTTTCTGATAGGTCCGGCCTCGTAACCGGCATTTATTCGGGCATGCTGGGCGTGGGGGCGGCACTCTCGTCCGGTGTAAGTGTACCCCTGAGCCAGGGTCTCGGTATTGGCTGGCGGGGGGCGCTTGGGTTTTGGGCGATTTTCTCCTCAATTGCCCTGTTAACCTGGCTGCCACAGCTTAAACGTAATTTCCAGGTTGTAGCCAAGCGATCGCTTGGCAATGCCCTAAAAGGATTGAGCAAATCCGGGCTTGCATGGAATGTGGCCTTATTTATGGGCTTTCAGTCGTTCACCTTTTATATCATTATCGCATGGCTGCCTGAGGTTTTGCAGGATCGTGGAGTTGGGGCCGTGGAAGCCGGCTGGCTGCTTTCACTATGCCAGGGAGTGGGTGTGCTGGGTACATTTTTTATGCCCGCATGGGCCGAACGTCTCGAAAATCAACGGACACCGGTACTGGTCATGATTATTCTTGAGGTTGTGAGCCTTTTGTGGCTGATGATTCCTGGAACTGCGTATACAGGCTTGATCGTATCCATTCTGGGTTTCAGCATGGGCGGCAGTTTTGGTATAGCCCTGCTGTTTATCGTACTTCGATCCAAAGATTCCGATTCCGCCAACGAGCTCTCTGGTATATCGCAATCAGTAGGCTATACACTTGCCGCTACGGGGCCGGCTCTTTTTGGTGCCGTTTTTGATTTATTCCAAATCTGGTCCGTTCCGCTTGGAATGTTGCTGATCATAAGTTTTCTGAAATTCTGGTCGGGATGGAAAGCAGGCAGGCGTGCGATTGTTTAGATTTATAAAATTAGTTTCTTCTCCGGAATCTGCAAGATATTGATGTAATAAATGGCTTCGGATTTGGGGGGTAATGATTATAAAGAAAATATCAGCAACGGCTAAAAAGTCCCCCTTTCCCCGCAAGGGATCCCAGGGAGAAGGGGGCAGGGGATGACCTGCTGCTGAAAACATGATTTGTACAAAATGAATTTTGTGGTTACAACAATAGTGAGTTGTTACATTAGCAAAACCGGTAGTTGATTTGATTTGATAATATAGAATAAGGTGTTTTACAGATTCTTCTCAGAAAAAAAGCCACTGTTTTGCTTTTTCAGAAATACACTGTCGGGGTACGGACACGGTTCTGATCGAACCATTCAATACTTATGATGGTAGAGGGTTCCAAAAGATTTGCAAAAGCAGGATTTTACAAGTTTTTTTAGACCCTAACTCACATTCAAAGTTCAACCCTATGAAACAAAAAGCATTTTTCCTGGACCGCGACGGCACCCTGAATGTCGACTACAATTTCGTTCATACCAAAGAGAAGTGGACCTGGTGTGATAGGGCGGTTGATGCATTGAAAATGATTCAGTCGCAAGGATTTAAAATTGTTGTGGTGACCAATCAGTCGGGAATTGCGCGGGAGCGGTATACGGAAAAGCAGGTTGAGAAGCTGCATCGCTGGGTGGATCATCAGCTTGAGAAAGATGAAGTAAAGATTGACGGCTGGTACATGGCTCCTCATCACCCTGAACATGATTCATTTCCTCACTCATGGCCGCCGGAGGATCGCAAACCCGAAATTGGAATGTTTCAAAAAGCAGTCCGGCAATTTAATATCGATTCTTCACAATCGTTTATGGCTGGCGATAAACTCACGGATCTTATGCCGGCTGTTGAACTCGGAATAACTCCGGTGTTTATCCGGTCGCGCCATGAGCCTGATCAAGATAAAGAGTGGCTTAAAAAACATAAGATCCCCACATATGATTCTTTGTATCAAGCTGTAAAGGAACTTTTATAACTTCAATTGAAGAGAATTAGCAAGCAATCATGAAACCATTTAATTAATTTTACCAGCAACTATACTAAAACGGATGATCTGTAAAGTGGCTGAAAAGCTAATCAGAATATTATTTTACAATCTCACCCGTTGTATCGTTTTTGATTCTTTATAAATATCCTTTATTGTTGACGTTACAAAAAATCACGAGTCTCTAACCCTGTTCATGGCTAAATCATTACCTCTCTCTGCATTTTTTGCAG
Source organism: uncultured Rhodohalobacter sp. (assembly GCA_964404705.1). GTDB lineage: Bacteria > Bacteroidota > Rhodothermia > Balneolales > Balneolaceae > SW132. The sequence goes on from CAYOLE010000309.1 coordinate 2,594, forward strand.
GTATCGCATTTATTTCAATTATAATGTTTGGAGCAATGGCATGCTCCGGCACTGAACATGTCACCGAAGATGATACTGTGCAAGAGCGGGATCTCTCGCAGATGGAAGAGCTCTACTGGGCAAGAATCGACAGCTCCCGGATGAATTATACCCAGGCCGATGTTGATTTTATGACTGCGATGATTGCACACCACTCCCAGGCACTTATTATGTCGCAGCTGGCACCTGAAAACGATGCAGGCAGATCCGTTCAAACTCTTGCCGCGAGAATTATCAACGCCCAAAGTGATGAAATTGCACTTATGCAAAACTGGCTGCGCGAAAGGGGTCAGCCCGTGCCGGAAGTACATATCGACGGACTGAACCTTATCATTCACGGTTTAGGCGAAAACGGTAATGATGGGCATCACTCTCAGCACGCAAGGTACGATCACCACAATATGCCGGGTATGTTAAGCCAGGAACAGTTGGAAGAGCTGGCAGAGACAAAAGGGGATGAGTTTGACCGTACATTCCTGGAATTTATGATTGAGCATCACCAGGGAGCTGTATTTATGGTTGAGGAGCTGTTCAGCGCAGATGGCGCCGCTTTAGACAAAGAAGCGTTTGAATTAGCATCAGGAATAAACGCTGAACAGATTACTGAAAGTGACCGGATGAGATCACTGCTCATTGAACAGCTGGATTCAGCACATTTTTTCTCGATATCCCATCAAC
>CAYOLE010000310.1:0-3278 GCA_964404705.1 uncultured Rhodohalobacter sp.
CCGGCTACCAAAACCCCGTTCAATGGTTGTGGTCATCGAAACAGCCTGACCAAATTTATCCACCACACTAATGTGGCTGGTTCCCATCTCGGGTTGCTCAGGCTGCATTCCAAACAGCGCCGTCCCATCACCTGGATTGCCAGGCTCCGCCTCTCCCATGCTGGTTTCACCTATCAATGAGGCACGATCGGCCAGATATTCAGGCTGTAATAAGCTGTGCCAGTCATCCGCCGGCGGATCCACAAAGTCTGCATCACCTATATATTGCGCCCGATCAGCAAAGGCAAGTTTTGCCGCCTCCAGATAATGGTGCAGCCATTCGGCGGTGGGCAGTGTATCACGGAATGTTTCATATGGCTGCTCATTTTCGATATATTCCAGCATTCCAAGCATCTGAAGCATCGCGATATGACCCGACGATGGAGGCGGCATGCCGCAAAGTGTATATACTTTCCAGTTATTGCACATTATATCCGTTTCAAAGGTTCGTTCCGGATAGTTGAGGATATCCTCTACCGTCATCACACCAGGACGATGATGTCCCCTGATTTTCTCCACGATTGACCGGGCAACTCTCTCACTATAGAATGCGGGTGCCCCCTGTTCAGATACTTCACGCAGAATTTGTGCCAGGGCTGGGTTTCTCAAAACAGTACCCACACGTAATGCATCACCGTTTTCATCATAATAGAGTTCGCTGGCGATTGCATCTTCCCGCAGGGTTGTATCTGCGTCGAGCAGGCTGTGGAGTCTCGGGCTGATGTTAAATCCCTCCTCAGCCAGTATAATTGCCGGTGTGAACAGATCACGCCAGTTTAACCGGCCGTGTTTGCCGTGCGCTTCTTCGAGCATCGCAATAGTGCCTGGTACTCCAACGGAAAGTCCGCTTCTCACCGCGTCATCATAAGGTAACGGTTCGCCATTATCATCCAGAAAAAGATCGGGTCCGGCAAGCGATGGCGCTGATTCGCGGCCATTATAAGCAAATCGATTCCCCTCTTCATAAGCAAGAAGAAAAGCTCCTCCCCCAATTCCACTGCTCTGAGGTTCAACAAGTGTCAGTACCATTTGAACGGCGATTGCCGCATCAACCGCGGAACCACCTGCCTTTAAAATCTGATATCCTGCATCCGTAGCCAGCGGATTAGCGGCTGCCACGGCAAATTCCGACGTTGCCCATCCGGGTTTATCGGTATAACCTGTGGCCAGTTCCGGCTGCTCAGGTATTGTATATCTGATTTCCGGATCTCTGACGGCCGGTTCGCATCCGGTAAAGATGAGTAACAGAATCAGAAGAATAGAAATAAAGAATAGCCGGGCGTTATAACTCATAAATAGGTTTAATAGATCTGAAGTATTACTGATTAACTTAGTTCACTCTTTTCGATAACCGAATGTAATAAAGAGTACGGAACAGGTTATAGGAAAATACATGTTTGGCCACAGTTTGTCAGAGTTTTAGGGGTTTTTATCTCCAATTCTGTTACAATAGATTACAAAATATACCTGTCATTTTATTCATGTCTGATTATTTTAAACCTGAATTTTAAGAAACTCCGGTTATATTGAAAGTACGTTATCTGTTTCTATTCATTTTCCTGTTTACTGGCTTAAATAATTCTTTAGCACAAGAATCTGACACGATAACAGTTGTGGATCAGATTGTACAGGAAGTTGAGGAAAATTCTCATCTTGAAGAACTTGCCCACCACTTAATTGATGTAATTGGTCCCCGGCTTGTAGGTACGCCACAGCAGCAGCATGCTCATGACTGGGCGGTTGAAAAATTTACCGAATGGGGAATTGAGGCTCGTAATGAGCAGATTGGTGAATGGCGCGGATGGGAACGTGGTATCACCCATATCGATATGGTTCACCCGCGGGTTGTTACACTGGAAGGTATGCAGCTGGCATGGAGCCCGTCCACACCACCTGAGGGCATAACCGCCGGCCTTGTGATTATTCCTGAAATTGAAAACAGGGATGAATTTGAGGAGTGGCTCCCCGCTGTGGAGGGTAAATTCGCAATGATCTCCATGCATCAGCCAACCGGTCGGCCGGGATACAACTGGGAAGAATACGCCACAGAAGAATCGCTTGATGCAATAGGTGAACGTATAGCCGGGAAAACCAGGAACTGGCGCGAGCGCATTCAAAATACCGGACTAAATAACAGGGCATATATTGAAGCACTTGAAGATGCCGGGGCAGCCGGTATTGTGATCTCCAACTGGTCGCAGGGATTTGGAACCAACCGAATTTTTGGTGCTAATACCCGCGAAATTCCGACGATTGATATTTTGCTCGAAGATTATGGAATGCTCTATCGTCTCGTTGAAAATGGCCATGATCCGCAGATCAGGGTTCGAACAGAATCAGAAGAACTGGGAATGGTTCCCACCTTTAACACCATTGCAGAGATACCGGGTGCCGAAAAACCTGATGAATATATTATTCTTTCTGCTCACTACGATTCATGGGATGGCGGAACCGGCGCTACCGACAATGCAACTGGCTCAATTACGATGATGGAAGTAGCCAGGATTTTAAAAGAAGTCTATCCCAATCCCAGACGCACCATTCTTGTAGGACTCTGGGGAAGCGAGGAACAGGGACTAAACGGGTCCCGAGCATTTGTTGAAGACAATCCCGGCATTGTGGATGGCCTGCAGGCTCTGTTCAACCAGGATAACGGAACCGGACGCGTGGAAAGCATACACGGCGAGGGATTTTTGCATTCATATGAGTATTTCTCCCGCTGGCTCGAACCTGTGCCAACAGATGTGAGGAGACATATTGAAACCAGCTTTCCGGGTTTGCCAAGTGGCGGTGGTTCGGATCATTCATCATTCGTTGCAGCCGGAGCTCCCGCATTTATGATGCGTTCACTGAGCTGGGATTACTGGAACTATACCTGGCATACGAATCGTGATACATACGATAAACTGGTTTTTGATGATCTGAAAAATAATGTGAAGCTGATCGCCACCCTGGCATACATGGCGAGTGAAGATCCCGAAACCTTTGACCGGGAAAAACGCGTAATGCCAATCGATCCCCGAACAGGAGTAAAACTGGAATGGCCGCAGCAGCGTCCGCCAAACAGAAGCGGTGGATACTAAATCACAGAATCAAACACAGGAATGAACCCTATCTTTAAATATAGAATTGGCGGCGATTATGCAGACTTTTAACCTTTCTGTCTGATGAAAATCAATAAAGACAACATGTCCGCAACTTAGCCAGTAACACCCCTCCCTCCGCATTCGCGGAGTACT
>CAYOLE010000311.1:0-3262 GCA_964404705.1 uncultured Rhodohalobacter sp.
TTTTTGATCCACCAGCATCCACCGCCTGTCGTGTTGTAATCCCTTTTCTTCAAGCTTTGCTCTATCAAGACGAATTCCGCCCAGGGATTTAATCGGGTAGGTGTAGATATCCTGCAGGTACATGGAATTCATAATGATGTATTAAGTTCAACCAAAGATATTCAAAAAACCTGAGTTTGATTATTGTAAAAAAATTACAAAATCATTATTGAGCACCCATATTTTCGATTATAGAGTTTAATTTTGCTATCATTCAAAATTGAAAAAAATCACTACAATCTATAGCTGGTAGGTAAATATTACAGATGGCATTCAATTCTACCGTGTTCCTCAGGCCTGATCGATGGATAGGCACATCTCTTAAAAGAAATTGGATCCGCAGATTTAATGGGTTGATCTATTTTACCCTACTGTTGCTACTGATTCCTGTTGTAGTCATGGCTCAGGAGCAGGAAGCAGATCCTACTCCCCGTGTTTTTATCGATTGTAACCGGTGTGATTACAACCATATCAGGCTTGAAATACCATTTGTAGATTATGTGAGAGAACCCGCACAGGCGGATATCCACCTGTTTATTACCGATGAGCAAACAGGTGATGGAGGCCGAAGGTTTGAATTTTCGTTTATCGGGCGCCGGGAGTTTGGTGATATGAATTTTGAATTTGAGCAGACGGTGGGCCCGAATGCTTCTGAAAGTGAAATCCGGGAAGAGCTCAACAACGTAATCCGGATGGGACTATTTCCATATATGATGCGGTCTACCGGGACTGCCGGATTTTCTCTCAGCTACGAAGGGAATGGTGAGCAGTCTTTATCCCGGCCCCTCATAGAGGATCCATGGCGATATTGGGTATTTGAGATCTACGCCGGATCGCTGAGTCTGGAGATGGAATCGAGCAGAACCGAATTTGATTCCCGGTGGGGATTTTATGCTAACAAAGTTACAGAAGATTGGAAAATTCAGTTCCGGCCTTACTTCAATTATTCCTATGATGAAATCGAACGCTCCGATGATGACCCAGTTGAGAGTCGCCGGCACAGGCACGGCATCGACAGTTATGCTATTCGGAGTATAAACAATCACTGGTCAGCCGGTCTTTTTGCGGACTATCTCACTCGAAATGACCAAAATATCCGGAATCGTATTCGGATAAATCCCGGAATAGAATACAGCCTGCTTCCTTATGAGGTTGCAACACGAAGGGCCATAAAATTTTCATACAGTATAGGGTATAGCTACATGGATTATTATGATGAGACTATCTTCAATAAACTTGAGGAACATCTGCTCAATCATGAGATATCGGCTACGATTGGTATTGAACAGCCATGGGGGTCAATCAGCAGCGGACTTGTGGGCTCGCACTACTTTCACGATTTTGAAAAAAGACGAGCGGAGTTTTTTGGAAGGATATCGGTTCGTCTGTTCGAAGGATTTTCGCTGAGTGCCGGAACGAGTTTTGAGATGATTCGAGATCAGCTATCACTCCGGCTTGGAGATACCAGCCTGGAAGATGTTTTGTTGCGTCAGCAGGAACTGTCTACAGATTTTGAGCTATCCGGATTTATTGCCCTTTCCTATACCTTCGGATCTGATTTTGCCAATATCGTTAACACCCGATTTTGAACAGATGATGTTTTTGAAAAGCAATTTTAAAACAACCGGTACAGTTGCTTCTTTACCCGGAAGCCTGTGCCTGCTGATTCTTTTGGCAGGCTTTTATTTTACCAATCCGGCACATGGTCAATCACTGGCTAACTCGCCGGACGGGTTTGCCCTCAGTGTATATAGCGGAGCCGGAATTACGACTCTTGGCCCCGGAATAATGGCCGGCTTCACGGCCAGAAATGCAGGACACCAGTTTATCGTACGCGGGGTAAGTACCGATATGAAACCTGCAGGTGAAACATGGGAGATTGCAGGTTTATACGGACGGGTGATCGCTGTTCGCTCAATTCACATCTCGGCGGGAGCAGGAGTGGGAGTAGTCGGCGGTAAGGGATATTCACAACTCTTTGTGTCAGGAGCCCTGGAGGATATAGATACCATGATCGGGCTTCCGGTTGAAGGCAGGATTACCTGGAAGCCAGTCCGGCACGTAGGACTTGGCCTGCACAGTTTTGCCAACGTGAACACCGTTCAGCCACTCGGAGGAGTAGCGCTTACACTGCAGGTTAACCGTTAACAAGCTTTTCCAATTACCAAAGAATTATGAATGACTTCATCAGCTTCGAATGTGCTCATTTATTCAAAAAACTCATCCGATGACTTCAATGCTTTATCTAACTCAACTTCCGCAATCTTAAAAATCAGCCTCAATTACCTTTAAACAACGCTTTGTAGCGCTACATCCATTATTATTAATACGGGATAAGCTTCCTGTTAAGCCTTCCATCCCAAACCGCATCGAAAGGCATTTATACCAAATACCACAGATAACCAAAGCACCAGAGGTGCGACATATCCGTAGCCCAAAGTCACTGTGCAGCGGTGGCTTTGGGTTACCAGCGAGCATAAAATTTGGGAGCGCCGTAGGTGCAGTATATCTGTTCTCTTGCAAGCCGACCATATCATCTTTACCCACAATTTATTTTCGATTCAGAATATCTGTTCGAATTTTATGACTGAAGTTGAATTCAGATTACGAGGATGCCGCACCTACGGCGCTTCTTTTCATTCTGGCCTCTATATACCCCACGGAAATGCTGTGCATTCCCATAGGGCTACGGATATGCCGCCCCAAAACGGGGCTGGTTTCATCCCTGAATTAGTGAACACCATTCTTTTTGTCTGTGATCTAAATTTTTAAAGGAAACTTATTTTGTAGCCACTACACCCCAATTTTTGCTGAACTTGAGCTAAGAGTTTATATGACTTAGCACCAATGTAACTACCACTCAAGTAGGTATGCTGCATCATATTTTAAATTATTGATAATATATACTTCGTTTTTAACGACCTTGGCGGTTAGTACATTTGGGAAGTATGCCACGTGTTTCACAGTTTCGAAAGCAGAATACAGTCTACTCGTTTTCAGCTCTTTGAACTGGATAAAAGCTCCTCAAAGAAGGCTCATCATATAAAACATCTCCGTTCCAATCTGGCGACAGCGCTCATCATAGATCCGGGTTTCCATTTCTGTATCGTCCGACTCTTTGGGATCACGGTAGGTGATGGGCGCACGAAATTTCGCACCCGGCACAAGCGGGCAGTTTGCATCGGCATCCGAGCAGGTCATGATCGCCGCGAAATCTTTTGAG
>CAYOLE010000312.1:0-3243 GCA_964404705.1 uncultured Rhodohalobacter sp.
ATTTGAAGTCAGCCAATGAACTGATGAGAAAGGCTGTACAGTGGGTAGAGGCCGGCTCTGTTTAATTTTCAGAAGGCGTTCTTTTGTGATTATTGGTAATTAGGTAAGTGGTTATCAGGTGATTCCATGGTCAGATTTGAAGTTAATAAATCTGAGCTCCATTACACCAACAACGATTATACGCCCTGCTGAATTTAGCCCGTTATCGTCAGATCGTTCATTTAAACCATCCTTTTCTGATGGTAGTTACTCTATTATCTCCTTCCCTGTAATAAAAACTCCTACAGCTCAGTAGGGACTCCCCTGATCTGATATTCAGCATATAGCTTTCATTTAGTCTGTTGAAATCTGTTGATATTTATACCGTGCGATACAAACAAAACGCACAACGATTTTTATCAACTTAATCTATACAGACATGAAATCAATAATGACCAAAACAATTTTAACCGCTTTAGCTTTTGTAGTTACTGCCAGTGGAGCTTTGGCTCAACAGGCACAGCAAAACAGCGACAGGGATTTGCAATATTTCAGAGCTCCGGATAAAACAGGGCTGAATGTTTTTGAAACCCCAAAAGAAACCGATGTAGAGTTTGATGGACTGAAAGTCCGCATTGGTGGAGCGAACACTCTGCAGTTCCAGGCACTGGATCATGAAAATAGTGGTGCTGCTGAGATTTTTGAAATCGGGCCAAACTTTAACCTTGCCACTTCAAATCTCGACATTGATGTACAGCTTGACAGGGGATTAAGAATGCACCTGCGAACCTACCTCTCATCACGCCATCATGCTCAGCCTTATGTAAAGGGAGGATATCTTCAGGTAGACCGCATGGATTTTATCCAGGATGGTTTTATGGAAAACTTAATGGATAAAGTAACTATTAAAGTGGGGCATATGCAGATCAACTATGGTGATGCTCATTTCAGACGAACAGATAACGGCCAGGCAATACACAATCCTTTTGTAGGCAACTATATAATGGACTCATTCACAACAGAAGTGGGTGGTGAAATATACTTCCAAAATAATGGTTTTCTTGCGATGGCGGGTATGACCAATGGTAAACTGAACCAGAGTGTACGCGAACCCGGTGATGATCAGATTGCTACCAGGGTGTCTCTGGTAGGAAAGGTGGGATACGACAGCCAGGTAAATGAAGATCTTAGAGTACGATTTACAGGATCTGTATACAGCACAGGTCAAACCCAATCCGCTTACCTCTATACTGGCGACCGTGCCGGCGCGAGATACTACAATATATTGACCGATGCCGCTGGTGAATTCAGAACTCCACGATTCAACCCTGCTTTTAATAATGAACTGACAGCAATAATGATCAACCCATTCATAAAATACCAGGGACTTGAATTCTTCGGATTATATGAAGTAGCAACCGGAAAAGCGGAGGCAGAGCCCGATACCCGTACCTTTACTCAACTCGGTGCTGAACTTCTCTACAGATTTGGCAGCCAGGAAAATGTGTACTTAGGCGGTCGCTACAATCTCGTAACCGGCGATACAAATGCAGGTGAAAGTGTAGACATAACCAGACTTAATCTGGGCGGTGGCTGGTTTATGACAAACAATGTTCTTGCCAAACTGGAATATGTAACACAATCTTATGATGGATTCCAGGGTGGTTTCTTTGAAGACGCTAAGTTCAGTGGGATAATGCTTGAAGCTGTCATCAGTTTCTAATTCAATATGCAGAACACTTGAGATGTGGTTCTTTGACCGGAGCCACATTCCTACTCTTTAATTTCTAAACTAAACCTTTAAAAACCATGAAACGCATATTATCAATAATCACTTTTTTTGCATTGCTGGCTTCAATCCAGTATGCAGAAGCACAAAATTCCGAAACTCAGTTAACACTTGATGAACACGAAATGAAAATTGAAGGCTCCGCAAACGTACGAAGCTGGGATGCTGGTGTTAATTCGGTTGATGCTACCTTCATTCTCTCTCAATTTGATCGTTCAGATTTATCATCGCTTACGCCAGAAAATTTCAAAACTATGGAACTCTCCATACCGGTTGAAGATATTGAATCTGATTCAGGACGACTGACCAGAAATCTTCAGGGATATCTGAAAAGAGACGAACACCCGGTTATTACATTCAAATTGAATGAAATTGACAGTGTAACAGTGAATGGAGACTCTGCTGAGATCACAGCAAACGGTGTAATAAATGCTGCCGGAGTGGATCATGAAACTACCATGAATGTGACAGCTACAATTGATGATGATAAAATCACATTTTCGGGTACTCAGGATCTGTTAATGACAGATTTTGGTATTGACCCTCCTACTGCTGTAATGGGTACCATCAGAGCCCGTGATGAAATCTCCATTATTTATTCACTAACATTTTCAAACCAGTAAATCATTATACGCGTGCTGCACTTCCACCATCATATCATCCTGATTACGATACTGCTCCTCTCGATGGGTGGAAGTGTATTTGCACAAGAAGTTTCAATCGACAAAGAAAAAAGCAGGCTTTGGATTGAAGGCAGGTCTAATGTAAATCAGTTCAGCTGCAGGGCAGCATCCTACGACACAATGATTTCCTCACCTGAATCAGAAGAAGCAGATGTAGATGTTGAAGTTGATATTGAAGTAGAAGGATTCGATTGCGGAAAAAGACGCATGAACCGTGACTTATATGAGACACTATTGTCGGAAACACATCCACATATCAGTTTTGAATATAATAGTACAGAATCGATGGCTTACGATGACAGCCAGGATTTATACGATCTTATTGTAACAGGTTATCTAACGGTAGCAGGCCAAAAAAAAGAGATAGAATTTCCGATGCAAGCTTTGATACTGGAAGATGGTACTCTGAAAGCTACCGGACAGACAGAACTCAGAATGTCTGATTACAGTATAGAACCACCCAGGGCAATGCTTGGTATAGTAAGAGTAGACGACCTGCTTACAGTTCATTTTGAATTATTTGCCACAACACGTAACTGGGAGCCGTTCGATGATGAACAGAATTAAGAATAATCTGTGTGTTAAAGATCGAATTATTCCCCACGACTATTGGCAGATAAGCAGATCTGGAAAAGTACTGGAGCTCCGGGTTACTCCTGCGATCGACCAGGATCCGATTCATTACAGGCTTGGTGTTATCCAGATAGGCCGGATCATCTATAGAATTAAGTCGTTCGAAAGCCAGGGCAAGACAGAACCACGAATCCAGTTATTTCCAAATCTTGCAGAAAA
>CAYOLE010000313.1:0-3234 GCA_964404705.1 uncultured Rhodohalobacter sp.
CTTTCAAATAATACCGGCCACTATATCTTAAATACCGACATAATAAGAAAGTTGTATTGGGATGAAAAAAATGACACTAAGAGACAATATCTTAGGAAAAAAATCTTTTCAAAAATATTTGGCCTGTATCCAAGAGGATTAATAATCGAAGGGGATGAATTCATCAGTAGGAATAGAAGTGCAACTGGCAATTTAAAGCCCTTTTCATTAGAACTATTGGATTATCTAAAACAGCAATATAAAATAGAAGTTTTCATAATAGGAAATAAAACAGCAACGATTGATAAAAAAGTCAATGCAATGCAATCTTTTAGGGACCAGGGTGAATGCTGGACATTAAAAAGTGAAGCCTATTTTAAAGATGAAACTATTCCAGCTTTGGCAGAACATATTATAAAGGTTAGTCAAAATCTTTCGTTAATGGCGAAAGATAAAAAATTAGAATATTATGATATTCATCCGGAAAAGTTTAATAAAGATATTGAAAATACTGTAAGTACAATTATATCAAAACTGATATAAGTTATATTCTTAGTAGAAGAAAAGTAGTTAATAGTATATGAACAAGATTTGATACATATATGTTCATCCATATTGGAATGTTAACAGGCCCATATGTATAATGATAATGAGCCACAAATATCCGTGATTATACCTTGTTACAATCACGGTAAATTTCTTAAAAAAGCAGTAGAAAGCATACGCTGTCAGAATAATGTATCCGTCGAGATAATAGTTGTTGATGATGGATCTACCGATGATACTGCAAACATTGCTAAAAAATTGGATGTAACTTACATCAGGCAAATTAATAAAGGACTCTCTTCCGCTAGAAATACTGGTATCAAGCATAGCAAGGGAGATTTACTTGTTTTTCTGGATGCTGATGATTGGCTGTTGCCCGGGGCATTAAAAATAAATGCAGATATATTAAATGATAATCCAAACCTGGCTTTTGTATCCGGTGCTCATGAGAAAGTATTTGAAAAGAAAGGTATCACACACAACGTCTATGTAGATGTAGAACAAGATCATTATGGGCGAATGCTCGAAGGTAATTATATTGGAATGCATGCTGCAGTTATGTATCGCAGATGGATTTTTGATGAGTTTCTATTTGATACATCACTAAAAATGTGTGAGGATTATGACCTGTTTCTCAGGATCACACGTAAATATCCTGTTTCCCACCATACTAAAAAAATAGCTGCTTATCGTTTTCATGGATGGAACATGTCAGACAATACGCCCAAGATGTTAGATGCAGCACTGCGAGTGTTAAAAAGACAAAAGGGTGATCTCAAGACTAAAACTGAAAAGAGATCATTTCGAAAAGGTATTCACTTTTGGATAAATTATTATTCTCAGCAATTATATACGGATATTCAGGCTAAACGTAAGCCAGTGTCAGTCAGGAACATTTATCTTTTGTTTAAATATAAGCCACTATTATGTATAAAATTGTTTATAAAAAAAATTACAACCCGATAAACATTTTCAGCATTTGAAAATCTCTAATATAAAAGGTAGAATCATTAGCAAATCCAAATTCTAAATACCTGTAAATGCTCCAATATTGAATGTCAACCTTACGGGCTCACTTGGAAGTGACGAAGGAAAATTACCTGCAAAAGCTTCAATGTTATGGAACGGCAAAATAATTTAGTAAGTGTAATTATTCCATGTTATAATCATGGAGAGTTTGTCCATGGAGCTATTGAATGTATCCGCAATCAAACGTATAAAAATGTTGAAATTATCGTAGTTGATGATGGATCAGACGATAATCATACAAGGGAAATTTTACTGAACATCCATTCCTCTGATGTTCAGGTTTATTTTAAAGAAAATGGAGATGTAGCCTCTGCGCGGAATCATGGTATAGAAAGAAGCAACGGCCAGTATATCCTTACTCTTGATGCAGATGACCGGTTCCACCATACATTTTTAAACAAAGCTATTGCTATTCTGAAACAACATCCTGAAGTTGGTATGGTTACATCTTATATAAAAAGGATTTATAGTGACCGAAATACGATGGTAAAAAGAAGCGGGGGAGACATTTCAATCTTTATTATAAGTCATGAATCAAGTGCTTCTCTTTTATACAGGTATCAATGCTGGAAAGAAGCCGGTGGATATGATGAAGATATCTACGGGTTTGAAGACTGGGAATTTGCTATTAATGTGACCAAGCGGGGGTGGACTGTATACTCGATCCCTGAATACCTGTTTTATTACAGAAATATAGATGATGAATCAATGTATAACCGTGTCATACATAAAAAACCTGAAATCATTAAATATCTGGTCCAAAAACATAAAGAACTTTACCAGGATTATGTTGATCAGATAATCTATGACAGAGAGAAAAAAATTAAAGAATTAGAAAGAGTTGTCAGATTACATAAAAGCTCTTCTGCATATCAAATCGGGCAATTTATATTAAAACCTTTCAACTGGTTAAAAAGAATACTCTCAAATCATTCATCTCTTCCCCAAAAAGAATTACAGTCCAGCCCATCTTTTGAGAATAAAGGATAACTGCTCTGATTAAGAAACAAACATATTTATTCTATCAGTCATTTTTAACGGGTCTGCTGTATTCCTCTTCATAGTACTGGTACGCTTTCTCAAGTCCCTCTTTAAAAAATATTTCCGGATCGTATTTTAGCCGTTCTTTTGCTTTGCTTATATCCGCCAATGAGTGGCGAACATCGCCCGGACGCTCCGGTCCATGTTTTACATCAAGCGTTTTTCCGCTGATTTCCTCAAGTATATCAACCATATCATTAAGGGTAGTCCGGTCGCCACAGGCAATGTTGTATATTTGATTCAGAGCTTCTTTGTTCTCTGTAAAGAGTGCCTTTTCATTCGCCTGTACGGCATTATCAACATAAGTAAAATCGCGGCTTGTTTTTCCATCACCGTTGATAGTTGGAGGCACGCCATCAATATAGGCTTTGCAAAAGATGGGAATTACCGCTGCATAAGGGTTATCAGGATTCTGCCTTTTGCCAAAAATATTGAAATATCGAAGCCCTATGAATTTCAGATCATAGGTTTGGCTGAATACATCTGCATATTGTTCGATTGATACTTTGCTTACAGCATAAGGGCTCAGCGGTTTACCAATTCGGTCTTCAATTTTTGGCAGTTCTTTACTGTCCCCATAGGTACTTGAACTACAGGCAAGAATGATTCGCTCCACATCCTTTTCCACGGCGGCATGCA
>CAYOLE010000314.1:0-3215 GCA_964404705.1 uncultured Rhodohalobacter sp.
CATTTGAACCATTTGATCAGCTTCAGGTTAATCACTCGCCATTTCAATTGTTGTTGTCTATTTGCTCCATCGGCAATAATAATTCATCCATCCTCGTATTCGTGAGTTTAACAGGTCAGCTATTTCCAGTATCAATCCTTATTTCGAACTTACGTTATTTAAAAGCCGATTAATCAATGCATAACAATAACATAAATGATATATAACCAGCATTTAAAAGAAAGTGCCTTACCCATTGCTTGCCAACTTCTGGCTTTTTAGCTCTGCATTCACTATTTAAGAAAAACAGTGTTATTTCGTGCGCCCGTAATGCGCCGGGCTATTAAACAACTTAACTCTATTGAATTCCCATGCCGATAAATCAAGTATTTAAAAATAAATTATTCTTAGCTGGATTTATTTTAATGGTCGTAGGCTCAGGTCCTCTTATAGTAACTTTGTTAGCTGCTAAACTTGGCCTGACATCCGACCCGAACCCCAATCCTGTCATTCTTGGAATGATGGCCATGTTCTCTTTTTGGCCGGGTCTGATCTTAATGGGAATTGGAGCTTATAAAGAGAAAACTTCCGCTGCAGAAAATATCAAGGCATAAAAGCCCGGAATCATCGTGTAACCAGGTGCAGAACCTACAGATTCCGCACATAAAAACTGCTGGATTGTTATACGTTATTCCTTAGCGTATCTGTGACGGACTTTACCTTCAATGCTGTTGATATAGCATGAGCAATGAATATATCCCAAAATAAAGTGAATCTGCGAAAATCTATAAAGCTGATCGGATTCTTCCAGGGAATGGCAATTCTTTTTCTGGTATTGACAATTGTGGGATTCGCTCCCACTTTCTATTTAAGGCCCTTAACTGACGCTCCCTCGTTGCCCCTCAGATTTCACATACATGGATTTTTTACGACAGTTTGGGTATGTCTGTTTCTTGTCCAATCTTTTTTGATTGCAACAAAAAAATTTACCTTCCACCGCAGAATGGGCGTTCTTGGTGCAGTAATAGCCGCCGGTGTACTGATTTCAGGATTTGCAATTCTTTATTATCTGGCTGCAGGATATCCACAAAATGGGATGGGCTTGGAACAGGTTTCAGCTACCGTATGGGGCAATTTAGTAATACTTGCTGCCTTTTCTATCTTCGTAAGTTCGGGAATTGCCTTGCGATCCCGCCCCAAATCTCACAAACGGTTGATGCTCTTGGCAACACTTTCCATGATGGGTCAGCCTCTTGTCCGCATTGGTCATTTCGATATATTTCGATTGAGTGACTCTATTATAGCGAATGATGCCATATATGGCTTAGGAGGGCTGTTACTGCTCTTCACATTTGTAGTCATCCATGATATCCGGACATTGGGGCGTCCTCACTTTACAGTTGTATGGGGAATTCCCTTGCAGGTTGTTTTGACCATTATTACCGGTTTATTCATAGCAAACTCCGAATTCGGTCATCGTCTGATATTCTTGTTCAATTGATTTTGTTGTGGAACTACAGGTTCTTGTATTGCTTGTTCACAAAGAGACAGGCGGTTGTATGCAGCAACAGCTTGCTTATCTCAAGATATTTGAGTAATTGAAAAAAATGGAATTGAACTTTAAATCAGGAGTCATTCGGAGGGAATTATAAATTAAGCAGCAAGAACATGAAGATTAGGAATACACTTCCTGGTGAAGAAAAAGAGAAGCATTACTTCGTGACTTTTGAAAGGAATTTCATTCAGCGAATAATATCACTTCAACATCAACCATAAGAGGAGTATCCATGAAACGAAAAGAATTCATAAAACAAACCGGTCTGATCCTCGGAACACTGCCGGCATTGGGAGCGGCTTCACTACCCGCCTCTCCCCGACAGACGATTTCTAAAACCTTTGATCCCATGAATTGGTCAGAGGTACGCGATCAGTTTGCATTAAGACGCTCTCATATCCACATGTCTACATTTTTACTTTCAAGTCACCCGAAGCCGGTGGCGGAGGCGATTGAACGGCACCGCCATGCTTTCGATGAAGATCCGGCTCACTACTGGGAAGAACATTTTATGACGGCTGAACCGGAGCAGCAGGCTGCTGCTGGAGAATATCTTGGCACCAGCCCCGATTACATCGCTCTCACCGACAGTACTACAATGGGCCTCGGTCTTGTGTACGGAGCACTGAAACTCCGGCCGGAGCAGGAAATAGTCACAACTACACACGATCATTTTTCTACGGATTTATCCATCAAATACCGTGCTGAACGCACCGGGTCTAACGTTCGAAAGATCTCTTTGTACGACAACCCGGCGGAAGCATCTGTTGATGAGATTGTTTCCCGGATAAAAAGTGCGATCAACGAACAGACACGGGTTCTTGCCGTAACCTGGGTTCATTCCTCCACTGGGGTGAAATTGCCCATTAAGGAGATAGCACAAGTTTTACAGGAATTGAACCGGTCACGGGAAATGGAAGATCGTGTGCTTTTCTGTGTGGATGGTGTACACGGTCTTGGGATTGAAGATGTGACGATGGATGAATTGGGATGTGATTTTTTTATAGCCGGCACACATAAATGGCTTTTCGGACCGCGAGGTACAGGAATTATCTGGGGACGGGAAGAAGCATGGGAAGCGCTCGATCCTGTCATTCCGAATTTTGGGCCCAGCGCGGGCGTCTGGATCGGTGTAATTCCGGAAGATACTCCGCTCATTACTCCGGGTAACTTCTTTACTCCCGGTGGTTTTCACTCATTTGAACATCGCTGGGCGCTGGCTGAGGCATTTCGGTTCCATCTTGCTATCGGAAAATCGAGAGTGCAGGAGAGAATTCATGAGCTAAATACTATGACCAAGGAAGCACTTGCTGAAATGCCGAACGTGCAGCTCCATACACCCATGGGTACAGAGCTATCATCGGGAATCATCTGTTTTGATGTAGATGGATATACACCGCCCGAAGTTGTGGAAGAATATCACCGTCACAATATAATTGCCAGTACTACCCCTTACCGGGAATCTCACGCCAGATTGGCCCCGAGCCTGATCAACAATGAGGAAGAGGTACAGCAAACCGTTTCGATCATTAGAGAGATGTGATGAGATTATCAGGTTGGATGGGAATGCCATCAAAACATTAAATCACTACCCATAGTAAGTGCCTCTTGAACCAGCGAACTTGAAGCTCGGGCACTTACCAGATCACAAGAAACGGATGAACATTTTAAAGCCATACTT
>CAYOLE010000315.1:0-3210 GCA_964404705.1 uncultured Rhodohalobacter sp.
TAAATCTGCGGTGAACTCAGCGATACTCTGCGAGATTAGGAACAGTGCTCATTCGGGGTTGTAAACTTCTTTCATCTTCTTTGATCGTTTTGGACAGTAGTGGTTTAGCACTTTAATTACTTCAGAAATATTCTTAAAAAAAGTTGCCTCTTTCAATTCTGCTATTTATTATACCATTCAGTTAATTAACCACTTAGTTAAATATAGATCATGCAAACGGATCAGTTAAGTACCACATTTCACGCTCTCGCCGATCCAACCCGAAGGGCGATTCTGGCAAGTTTAACAACAGGAGAAAAGACAGTATCGGATTTAGCTGAACCGTTTGATATCACGATGCCTGCTATCACCAAACATCTTAAGGTGTTGGAAAAAGCTAAACTTATTGAACGCAGCCGTGAAGCTCAATTTCGCCCCTGCCGACTTCATCCGCAACCGTTAAAGGATATCGATGAATGGATTAGTGAATACCGCAAATTCTGGGAAGCCAGTTTCGACCGGCTTGAGGATTATCTTGAACAGTTGCAGGCAAAAGATAAAAACGATGAAAACAATCAATAACCAAGCCACAGAACAGAAAGAAAATGGGCTGAACGCCACATGTACATTTTGATACTTAACCTGGAACAACTGTAAATCAAAAAAGGAGAACAAGAATGGAAACAGCAAACAATCAAACAGTAGAAACCAAAGGCCGGGAAATTATCTTCACCCGTATCTTTGATGCTCCGCGGGAACTTGTTTTTGAAACGTATACAACCTGCAAACACCTGATGAACTGGTGGGGTCCGCGTACATGGCCGCTCAACTACTGTAAAATGGATTTTCGACCCGGCGGATCCTGGCATTATTGCATGAAGGGGCCAGGGAAAGATGATGAATCATGGGGGATCGCATTTTATAAAGAAATTACAGAGCCTGAAAAAATCATCTATAGCGATCATTTTTCGGATAAAGATGGACATGTAAACTCTGATATGCCCTCTTTTGATACGGAAATTACCTTCACATCAACCGGTGATAAAACCAAAGTAAGTGTTCACTCAAATGTCGGCTCAAAAGAAGAAGTGGACAAACTGGTCGAAATGGGTATGATTGAGGGCTTTACCGAAACCTGGGACCGGCTCGAAGAGCACCTGGCTGCTATTCAATAGAGAATAGACTCATAAACTGCAATAACTTTAACACTAGAACCTGCGAAGCTATCCAAAATTAGTTGGTGTATCCAGGTTGATTAAAAAAATTATACCAATGAAAAATCAAACCAATTCTAAAGACAGAGAAATTATTCTCAAACGTGAAATCGATGCGCCCAGGGAACGGGTATTTGATGCGTGGAGCAAACCGGAATATATTAACCAATGGTGGGGGCCCGAAGGATTTACAACGACAACCCACACCATGACGTTTGAACCCGGCGGAGAATGGATATTCATTATGCATGGTCCGGATGGAACCGATTATGATAATTATATAAGATTCAGAGAAATTGTTAAACCGGAGAAAATCACATACGATCATGGCGAAAGATCAGGTGATCCCTTTCAATTCGCTGTAACTATAACGTTTGAGAAGTTGGGAAAGCGGACCAGGCTGACTCATCGATTAAAATTTCCCTCTAAAGATGCCCGTGATAAAAGCGTTGAGTTTGGAGCAATTGAAGGGGGTAAGCAGACTCTTTCAAGGCTGGATAAATTTTTGAAAAAAAGTAAATTACTCGAATGAAAATCAAATGTTCGGTTTTTATAGCAGCAAGTCTTGACGGATTTATCGCAAGAAAGGATGGAGATGTTTCATGGCTGGAGAGTCGCGATTATAAATCAGAGAAACTACCAGGTTTAAGTTATGATGAATTCATCAAGACCGTGGATTGCATTGTTATGGGCCGGTATACGTTTGAAAAAGTTCTCACTTTTGGATTCTGGCCTTATAAAGAAATTCCTGTTACAGTGCTTACAAGCAGTGAATCATCGGTCCCTGAAAAATTTCGGAATAAAGTTAATCGTAAAAGCGGTCCGCCGGAAGACGTGGTGGATCAACTGATAAAAGAAGGGAGACAGCATCTGTATATTGATGGCGGAATAACCATTCAACGATTTCTTAAATCCGGCCTTATTAACGAAATTACAATTACGACCCTCCCGGTTCTGCTGGGTGATGGTATTCCGCTTTTCGGGGCGACAGGAAAAGAAAGGAAATTGGAATTGTGTGATATTGAAAGCTCAAAAAACGGGATAATACAAACGAGATATTCATTAAAAACTCAAAATCAATGACTACATATACAGCACTTCTGCGGGGCATAAATGTTGGCGGTCATCGAAAAATAAAAATGGCTGATCTTCGACATGTGCTTATTTCAACGGGATTAAAAAATGTGAGAACATACATTCAAAGCGGAAATGTCATTTTTCAATCCGATGAAAATGATCCGAATGTGCTGAGCAATTTTATAAAAGAGCAGATTAAAAATACATTCAGTCATGATGTAACTGTAATTATTCGCACCCCTGATCAGCTTGCTTCTCTAATTGCAAAAAATCCGTTTGAGGCTCGCAATCAAGATCCATTTATGCTGTATGTCACATTCTTTCAGCAAGAAATTTCTAATAAAAAACAAAATGAAATTGAGAGTCTCTCAAATGATATTGAGTCTTATCAATTTGATTATGGTGATTTGTTCAGTTTAATCGACAAGCAAACGGATAAAAAAGGGCTATTTTCAAATAACTATATTGAAAAAATGAGCGGTGTGGCAAGTACTACCCGAAACTGGAAAACCGTGAACAGGATTTTCGAACTATCGAAGGAGAATTGATAAATGAGAGAAGTCTTCAATCTAATGTTAACCTGAAAGGGAGACATACTTTATAAAAAATTCTTTTGCTGAACTCAATTATTTAACTAAATGATGAATATGACGGAAAATGAAAATAATATCCCCGGCTATTATAATACGGTAATGCCCTACCTTATTCTGAAAAGTGTGGAGGATTTTATAGAATTCACGAAAATCGTATTTGGGGCAGAAGAAAAAATGCGGCACACTGATTCTGAGGGTCGAATTGTGCATGCTGAAGTTTTGATTGGAGACAGTACAATTATGGCGGGCGAAAGTACCGATCAGTGGAATATCCAGAATGCCGGCTTGTATATTAATGTGAAATCAGCTGACGAGATATATCAAAAAGCATTGAAGACCGGAGCTAA
>CAYOLE010000316.1:0-3209 GCA_964404705.1 uncultured Rhodohalobacter sp.
CCCATAGCTCCTGTTCACGTTTCGAATCGGTACAAGAAAACGAATTCAGAAATAGTTTCAAAGTGATCAGCGGATGGAAACGATCCCTGTTTCTGATAACATCTTAATTTACCAAATCAAACGAATCGCCAATAACCTTTGATTTTATTCAGAAATTAAATCCTCTATTTCACTTCACTGCACCACCGCGCATCTATTGAAAACCATCTTTTAGAAACTGTAGAAACTTTTGTACAGCGATGCCCCGGTGGCTGATTTTATTTTTTTCTTCGCTGCTTAGTTCGGCGAATGTTTTATCGTAACCTTCAGGCATAAAAACCGGGTCATAGCCGAATCCCTTCTCTCCTCTCTTTTCTTTAATGATTTCCCCCCGGCAGACGCCTTCAAAGAGGTGTTCATTTTCCTCTGAATCAATATAGGCGATCACCGTTCGAAATTGAGCAGACCGGTTCTCATTTTGCAACAATTCGTTGAGCAGCTTATCAACATTATCTTCATAGGTCGCATTTTTACCGGCATAACGTGCCGAGAATACACCGGGTCTTCCATTCAGAGCATCCACCTCTAAACCAGTATCGTCAGACAGAGATGGGAGGCCGGTTTTGAGAAACCAATGACGGGCTTTTTTGAGTGCATTACCTTCCAGGTCGGGCTGATTTTCATCCACCTCCTCGGCCCCTGGATAATCGAGTGTTGATTTCAGCTCAATTCCAATCGGATGCAGTACCTGCCGTAACTCTTTAATTTTATCGGGGTTACCAGTGGCAAGAAAAATTGTGGAGACCTTCCTGCTCATGCGATCTCCGGTATCACGGACAGCTGCCTGAATTCTTTATACCGACTGTAAATTTCACTTTCAGTCAAATCTTTAAGGCGCTCAGGGCCAAATTTTTCGACACAGAAACTTGCCATTACCGATCCCATAATAACAGCACGGCGCATGTTTCTTGGGGTCAGATCATTTGTGTAAGCCAGCCAGCCAAGCAGCCCGCCCATAAATGTATCTCCCGCGCCTGTGGGATCAAAAATATCGATCACCGGGTAGGCCGGAGCTGAAAAAATCTCATCGCCTGTAAACAGAAGCGCCCCGTGTTCTCCTTTTTTGATGATCAGTGAATCGGGGCCCATCTCTCTCACTTTACCGGCGGCGGTAATCAGGTTGGGTTCATCGGCAAGCTCGCGCGCTTCAGAATCATTAATAACGAGCAGATCCACACCTTTTAGAGTCTCTTTTAATGCATCAGGTGTTCCCTCAATCCAAAAGTTCATCGTGTCCATCACAACAAGCCTTGGATCCGTCACTTGCTCCAGGACTTTCTGCTGCAGGCTTGGCTCGATATTTCCCAGTGCCACAAAATCAGCATCTTTGTATACATCTGGAATTACCGGATCAAAATACTCAAAGACATTAAGTTGTGTATCAAGCGTATCACGCATATTAAGATCGTGATGGTACTTTCCTTTCCAGTAAAATGTGTTGCCGCTCTTGTCGATCTGAAGACCTTCGAGATCAATATTTTTTTTCTTAAAGAGCTCGATATCTTCATCTTTAAAATCTTTTCCCACCACTCCAACAAGATCGATATCTTCAGTAAAATATGAGGAAGCCAGTGAAATATATGTTGCCGATCCCCCGAGTATTCGATCGGTTTTTCCAAATGGTGTTTCGATTCCATCGTAAGCAACGGATCCAACTACTAAAAGTGACATAAATTCTGATTTATGATAATGTTATTCTAAAGCGTTACATTTTCGGTGCGAAAAATAGTGAATATCTGTTTGTAATGTGGATTGATTCACCATTAATCCTCATTGTAATTTTTCTTTAATTACCCATCATTTCACCAGATTTTTATATGAAAAAAAAGTATATGGACAGGGCAATTGTAATCGCCAAACAGGGAATGGACCGTAATGATGGCGGACCTTTCGGCTGTGTGGTGGTCCAAAATGATAAAATCATTGCAGAGGGAAACAACAGTGTTACTTCCCAAAATGATCCCACTGCCCACGCCGAAGTTGTAGCCATACGGAATGCCTGTGAACATCTCGGAACGTTTCAGCTGACCGGCTGCGATATCTACACGTCTTGCGAACCCTGCCCTATGTGTCTGGGGGCAATTTACTGGGCACGCCCTGATCATGTATATTACGCCGCCACACGGCACGATGCAGCCAATGCGGGATTTGACGATTCCTTTATCTACGAGGAAATATCAGTTCCAGACAAAGAACGCTCAATTCCCACACAAATGATCGGAAGAGAAGAAGCATTAAAACTATTTGAACACTGGAAACGCAAGGAAGATAAAACAGTTTACTGAATCACAGTGCACGCACAAATCAGCTCCTTTTGAGAAAGATATTACGAAACAGATGAACACATTTTTCCACTTTCTTGATCAGCGGTTACAGCAACCGCTTCCGGGTAAAAAAGCACATCTTAAAATGATACCCCAGCCTGTGGATCCATCAGATGAAATACCAGTCGAATCCATTGACAGCAGTGGTCATCCGAGCGGAGTTCTCATCCCTTTATTCCCCGATGAAGAACAGGATCTAAATGTTATTCTAACTCTTCGGACCGACTTAATTCGTCATGCCGGGCAAATCAGCTTTCCCGGAGGCAGATCTGATGAAGATGAATCGGCGATTGATACAGCACTCAGGGAAACAAAAGAAGAGATCGGGATTAGTGAATCCAACATTCAGATATTAGGCTCACTAACGCCTTTCTATCTCTACAAATCTCATAATCAAATCACTCCCATTGTAGGCTGTCTTGAAAAGAAACCTGAAATGCAACGCAATCCAATAGAAGTTGAGGAGATCATCACAGTTAAGCTTGATACCTTACTTGCAGAAGAAATATTTCGGAAAGAACGCTGGGATCTGTCACAAAACAGTTTTCATGTACCTTACTGGAATTTCCATCGTGTTCCCCTGTGGGGAGCAACAGCTATGATAATGAGCGAATTGCTTGAAATTTACAAAGAGTTTCTGGAAAGAAGAGAATAGGTATTGGAAATGTACGTTTAGGCATATTTGTTCGCTCCTCATTGGCATCAAGCAGGGTAATATTATGGTCTGGCTTTTGCTAAACCGTAACTGTCAACTGCCCCGCCGCCATATCGCCTTCCAATTTTGGCCGGACAGTTCGGAAAAGCAGGCTCGGACGAATCTGGCAATCTGATCTATAAACTTCGCCG
>CAYOLE010000317.1:0-3194 GCA_964404705.1 uncultured Rhodohalobacter sp.
TAATTAACATACGGATATTTCAAGTATGATTTACACGACCTGTAACAGCGGTCAATCAGCCGTAAATATTAAGAATTCTTAATGTAACAACTTGCCCTTGAACTACTCTTGTATATAGTAAAACGGATAAAAAGATAGCAGTACAACCTATTTGAAATGGATAGGTAAGTTTAATTGATAATTAATTATATGTCTGTTAATAATGGGTTTACAATCCATTCCATTAGCATATTGAATTGCAACATTTAACTAATAAACTTATGATTAAGAGTAACCGAAATAGAATCTTAGAAAAGCGCATTGAGGAATATGTTGATGGTAAACTAACATCCAGCGAGATAGATGAACTTTGGGCTGAGCTGATCAATAATGAGTATTATCTTGATTATATGAAAAGCGTTGCCAGTTTAAAAAAGATCGCTGAAGATCGGCAAAAAGAAGCAAACCGTGAAAAAGAGGATTCCAGAAAGCGAGTTTGGATTTCTGCTGCAGCCGCTGTTCTTTTGATGATAAGTTCTATAGCGATATTCAATTTGAGTACAGGTTCATCCGAAATGATTGCACCTATCTCTTCAATTGAGTTAGACTATTATCGTTCTGCTGATGGAATGGCTACAGAACAACTTGAGTCTGATGTAGTTCGCCGTGCAATTTCAACTGCCAATACCGGAGAAGTTTCGGCAGCATTGAACCTTTTGGATGATGAATTGAAAAACACATCCACTGAATACGAAAGAGCCGAACTTTTGGTCACTTCCGGATCTATTCTGTATAATTCAGGACAGTTCACCGATGCGATTTCTAGATTTGAAGCAGCACTTGAACTAAATTATGATGACATGATGCTACGGGAACGTAATTACTGGTATCTCGGTAATGCATATTTCCAGATTAATATGCTTGATGAAGCCAAAGTTGCACTCGAAAATGCGTTTGAACTTAATGGATCATATAGCCGGGTTGCACAAAGTTACCTTCGAGCGCTCTCAGTCAGATAGCCTTTAAAATTATATTCTTTGTTATTCACGGGCAGACCTGTTAGAACCAGGCTGCCCGTTATTTTTTTATAGGTATTCCTCACCTTCATAAAAATTTGTAGACTGAGATCGATTTTCGAAGATATAAATCATGCTTAATGCTGGGAAACTGATTTAGTTTTCGATGTGTCAGTGCTAATGATCAAACAGATTCTATATCATAGCCATCCTTGCGAGGCATTATGGAACTCACCGTTTCCATCACCTGACGAATGAAATTTAAATCCTAAGGAATCTGGGGAGTAAAAATAAAGTACATCGTTCGGTTTGATTAAAACTCATCAGATTCGACAGGAGTATTATTTGTTATCGTTGTATAGGTTGTTTGATGCTTCAAATTCAGTTGGTTTAGAAAAACACTCTGAAAACACCTGACGTGATTTACAAATAACCACACCACAACCTGCAGCCCGAAATCAATTCTTTATTACAACAGTTTTCGTTTATTGATTCAAGCATTATAAGGAGAAGGGTAAAATGAATAACTTAATCATGGGTTCACAGAGATGTGAAAACCACAGGATGTTATTAAAATCAATGTTTAGCAGGCAAGATTAATCCGGGTATCGTGGATAAAATGTAGCAGAGAGTCCACCACCACGAACACCTCAGTTTATTTTATCAGGCTGCTGTCGGCTGGCGGGTCCTGGATACCACAATAAAACCGGCAATGAAGATCAACGCAATAATCCAGTTTCCAAAATTTGCGTGCTGTTTTTGAATTAGAGGCTGATTATTTCCATTTAAAATATATGGCCCCCAGTAATGAGGATTAGCGTTCTTATGTTTGATAAAATCGATTTTTGTCAACTGAAGTGCTCTTGATTTGGACTCTCCCTCGTTTATATACTGATAAAAAACTTGTGCAAAATCTGCTGCAAACTGATCATTGACTGACCATGCATTTAGCACGAGACTTTTAGCACCGGCATAATGAAGAGCACGGCTTATCCCCATAATTCCACTCCCCTGAATTGCCCTGTCGCCACCAGACTCACATGAATTCAACATGATCAGCTCATTTTGTAGATCCAGCTCAAAAAGTTCGTAAGCGAAAATCTGGTTGGCAGCGTTTTCCGAATCCTGATCGGGCATAAGGTGAAGACGGGAAAACAGGGGGTCGCTTTCTGAAATTTCACTATGGGTTGCCATGTGGAGAATACGACTTTTTCCTGCACTCTCTTTAAATTGTTGAGGTGTGGCTTCAGATTCTAAAAAAGAAGTTCGATTTGGAAATCGATGAAGATTACCCGATACCGTAACCACCTCACCGGGAGCCTGGGGAAGCGACATAAGAGTACGCTGAGTGGCCGTATTTTGAAAATCAGCAACTCCAAAGCCTGTAAAGTCATATTCAAATTCCCGGCTTTGACGCTGTTCGCGAATATCATTTAAACGGTTTAGCGTACGAACCTCCATCTTTTCAATCAGAAATGTGGTGGCTCCGTAACTGTGAGATGTAGCAGGTTCATCAAGTGGAATTACATCAATCGGAAGTTGATGCAGATATCCGTCCGGCATCAGGATCACAGAACTATAGCTCTCTGTTATTTCATGCAAATTAAGCATTTGCCCAATCTTATAAAGATTTTTAAGATCGGTTCGGCCTGAAATCATTCCATGAATGGCAGCTTCAAATATAGCCTTGCGATCATCATTTATATCAATTTTTTGAATTTCAGTATCGTTACGGGTGATATTGCTTACATAGTAACTGTCGTTGATATTAGTGACATGAATAAGAACCTGGTCGCTTGCAAGTGAGCGGCGGATACTCCAGAGAGGGATCTCTTCTTGCTCCTCAGGCATAGTACGCTGATACTGAAAAAGTTCTCTTTTTTGTGCCTGAAGTTTTTCAAGCTGATTGTTTAATTGCAGGCGCTCATCCCCTGACGCGATGAAAAGCTGCCGCCTCAATGACTCCATCTCACTTGTAAGTTGCTGGTCGAGGCTTAGTTGCTCCTCAGTTAACTGTGTGGAAGTAATGAGCGGATTTTGAAGCAGTGAGGTGTCATTAATAGTTTTAATACGGTCGAGTAGCTGAACTGCATCTTCATACTGATTGCGATCGATGAGATAATCAGCATATGCTTCAAACAACTGCATATATTCCTGCTCAACGGTCCAGTACCCCGTTTCATGATCGGCCGAATAACG
>CAYOLE010000318.1:0-3176 GCA_964404705.1 uncultured Rhodohalobacter sp.
TAAAAGATGATCAACTACAGGATATTATTTAAAGCGTTATACTGACACTGGCGGAACCATAAAACGTCTAATCAGCTATTTTTCATTACAAGAAGCTAAACGGTTATTGCGTTGGCGGCTTTTTTTATACCGGAAGCAAGACATACATCCCTGAAAGAGGATAAGAATGTTGCATCATTATGCTTTTTTTCAACATATTCACGCCCTGCTTTTCCGAAACCAATGCGCAACTCATCATTGCTGAGAAGCAGCTCCAGGGCTTCTGTTAGATGAGGCATCCCCTCTGATCCTGTACCCAGATGTTGGCCTATTGCAATTCCATGCCTGTCAACCAGTCTCCCCCAATCTTCGTAACTAATGACCGGAGTTTCATACGCAAGTGCTTCCATCACAGAAACGGGTGACTCTTCATGGATTGAAGTGTTCACTAAAACCCAAGCCGAAGAGAGTAATTCAAGTTTTTCATCTCCGGTAACATGTCCTAAAAGTTTTACATTGCCGGGAATTTCTCCCATTTCCCAGCTATCTTCACCATTAAAATGGTTTTTGCCGAGCATCAAAAATTTAACATCCGGAAATTTTTTGGCTAATTCTATATACAGCCAAGGTCTTTTAATGGGATCAAGTCGCCCTATAAAAATTACGGTAGGTTTATTAGCTTTTTGTACAAATACAGAACTATAATCAACAACAGAGGGATTTGGAAGAACAAATCCTGAAGTAGGCAGCTGATACACCTCATGGTTTGTTTTTTTCGTATGCGGCATTTTGTTCGCCAGAATAACACTATTTCGCAGTGGAAAAGGACGTTTTCCGAATTTAGATAATTCATATGTTCTGTTGGCATGAATCCCAGCAGGAATTATATGCTCCTTTCCGGGTATTCTGAGCGACATCATTTTATCAATAGCATCCTGCGGTCTGGGATCACGCACCCAAGTCACAATTGGAGTAAAGGGCAGTGCGTTAAAAACACCGCGATATGTGCTTCTATAATCGATTGTAAGCAAAATGTCAATTTTCACAGAAAGCATCCTCAGCATGTTTTTCAGCCTGTTTCCATTGAGTGAAATTAATGGTATGCCATTTACATTCAGATTACTGAAAGACTCGACGCCTATATCTTTAGAAGTAATGAAAAAGGGTTTTGCGTTACATTTGGGATGATTTTCAAATACATATGCAGCTCTTTGTGCTGCCCAGCCAAATCCTCCAACCCGTCCTAAATTTTTGTCAAAAAACTCGTTTGCAACGATTCCTACTTTTATATTTGGAGCTGTTTGATTTCTGCTCATTTCTAATAAATGATATTTTTACTAATTAATAGCTCTATATTTTTATTTCCATACCTGCAAACAATATCATCCGCATTGGTTTATCCGTCGAGTGGCGAATTGTTCTTGAACTGTGACAAAATTCCTCATTTGCAAAGCCTGTTACTTGTTTATCGACTATTCGTTGAAAAAAAATAAGGGAATTCAATAAATGACATCGATGACAACTGTGTTATACTAATGCCGAATTTATCATTGGATAAATGAAATTCCAGAATTCAAAGAGAAGGCTGATTCCGCTTTTGCTTAATAAAAAGCCTGATTATAAACTATCTGTAGTTAGAGATATAAATCGGGTGGTCCAGGTTTTTATTGACACAGGTATGCGCTGGGTATGCAGAAGCCACCGGCTATCAGAACCTTAATCTCAACATTTAAAATTATATGAAGAATTGATTAGGATCAGATTAAAAGTGAACATTTGAGAGCGTAAAACATTAAAAAGAGATAATTCACCAAAAAGTGCTCAAATCGGTACATTAAAGAAAAACAGGTATCGTTTATGGATAAATCTCCTTCACAGTCAAAACTGAAACCCGCTGAAAATAAATTAGCAAGGATCCTTTATTTAGGATACTATCTGAAGCAGCTTGACAGGGACAAATTTCAGAAATTTTTGGACCATGCTGCTGAGCATACTGGTAAAAGCAAGTCCGGGTTGCTGTCAGACGTGCTTTCTTCCGTATTTAAATACAATATCTCTATCCTGGAGTATTTTCAATTTCGGTTTTATGAATTGTCGGATGAAGAGCGTAAAGCCTGGGCAGGTACGGGCTGGATGTATGAGTATCAGCTGAAGATGAATCCGAAGGATAAGCGTGAGATTCTGGACGACAAAACCCTGTTTTATAAAAAATACGGTGAATTCTTTGTTCACACTGTGGCGGATCGCAATGACCTGAAAGAGAAGCCGGCTATCGTATCAAAAATACTCTCTAACAAATCGGGGAAAATCGTTTTTAAAGCCGCCGATGGGAAATGTGGCGCGCAGGTAGAAATCCGAAACACAGACGAGTTCACTTCAGAAAAGCTTGTGGAATTCATGGAGCGAAATGATTATGACCTTGTTGAGGAGTTTATTCTTCAGCATCCGGAGCTGAACAGTCTATCACCTTCGGCTGTCAATACAATCCGAATCTTTACTGAACTTGACGAAAATAACGATCCGGTGCTTTTAGGCTGCCGGTTAAGAATCTCAGTGGATTCACCTGTGGATAATCTTGCTGCCGGAAATCTTGCAGCCCCTATTGATGAAGCTACAGGAAAAGTGACCGGCCCGGCTGTTTACAGTGATATCACCAAGCCTGAAGCAGAGGTCCATCCTGTTACAGGAGTCAAAATAACAGGCTTTCAGGTGCCGGACTGGGATAAGATCATCACAATGGTTAAGCAGGCGGCAAAAAAACATCCCCAAAATCGATCCATCGGCTGGGATGTGGTATTAACCGAAAAAGGCCCCGGCCTTATCGAAGGCAATCACGACTGGTGTAAACTATTGTGGCAGCTCCCTGTGAAATCGGGCCTGAAGTCGACTTTGCAACAACATGGAGTTTCGAGTCGGGAAGAAGTGTGAGAAGGCTGATTTTTAATGCATCAGGCGTATAATTCAATGTCCGGATAATCGGGACGTGAAAGCAAACGTGAATGATCATATTATTGCAAAGGCATCCTTTGTTTTGAACATAAATGACAAAGAATGGTCAATAAAGTCCTAAACGCTTTTAAGAATTGGGAAAATCTATATTTATCCAATATATAGACGTATTGGCTAACATGTTGATAAATCAATCCCATTTGTTTTCTCGCGAAGTTTCGCTGAGTGACCCGCTGAGTTTTGCGGAT
>CAYOLE010000319.1:0-3156 GCA_964404705.1 uncultured Rhodohalobacter sp.
GATATCTGTCTTAAAAAATGGTAATGATTTATTGGTAGACGGTTATAATATAAAAAAGAAAGGCTGGTGTACATTCCGCCAGGTATTTAGCAGCGATGCTGACGGAATGTTGACGGTTACTTTCCAGCTTGTAAAAAATGGGATCCCACTTCACACCAAAGCTATTGAGACCACATTCCTGCATGGGCTACCTGGGGGTCCACCACGACCACTACCAACCAATTCTTTTGAGACTGCCAGCCTTGGAAACGGATATATATGGTTTGTTTCAATTGCTGACGGACTTCAGCTACCCATCGACGAAAACCGCATGAGGCCCGGGAAATAGTACTATTCTTTACTCTCAAAAAATGCTGTTATTGACGACCATGAATAATGACATCCGATATTTTGAAAAAGGAATCTGGGAAACCCACTTTAGGTATTCTTAGACTCATCGGTGTATATTTGTTAAAATTTCATATCTATAAAACCCTCCGGCAAAAACTGCCGAAGGGTTTTATATTTTCCTCTGTAATATCGCTGCAAAGCCAATTTTTCAGTTTTGAATCATTTCAACCGTGCTGAGATAAACACATAAGCAGTCAGTGGCGTGTGTATATTGTACCCGCGTGAGCGGCTAATCAAAATCAATTTCTATGTTCAGGTCCCGTTCAACCATTTCCTGGAACCTTGGTTCATTTCGAACAGAATCGAAAATAGAGCTGATAAATGCTGTATTATTGGAAAAGTCAATGTATTGTTCAATCGTTTGATAAGCCGTCTCTTTTTGGCCGACCAGCAGAAGAAAATAGATTGTTGGTCCAGGTCTTATCAGGACGTTATCTTCAATATTTTGCAACACTTTTTGTTTATCGCCCTTCACCGCGAATATAAAAGTTTCTTTCCAAGCGGTATTGGTTCCCAAAATTTCATTTATTACAGAACTGTCTTGTTCTATCACAGCCAATGCTTGTTCATCCTGACCATTATTAAAAAGCTCCTGGCTTCTTTTAAGTAGCGACATAGTTAAAAAACCTTTAGTAGGACGATATTGACTACCAAGATTGATGGAGGTTTTGAGCTCACGAATTGCGTCATCGTACCGTTTGTCATGGGCATAAGCAATACCTAAACTAAAGTGTGTTTTCCAGGACAAAGGATCAACTGCCACAGCCTTTTTCTTATGAATCAAAGCTTTTTCATTATTTCCAAGTTTTGTAAGAAAAGTACCATAATCTATTAGAACATCACTGTGGTTTGGATTTATGGACAGAGCCTTTAAAAACTTATCTTCACTTTGAGCCCAATTCTTATTGAGTTTGTGAATCATTGCTTGTGCCAGGTAGGCCTCCACCACATTTTGATTGATTGAAAGTGCTTTATTGGATGATTGCAGAGCCAGATTTAAACCATCCTTCAAGGTCATTCCTTTAATTCCCGCTACTTTAGATGAGAATCCCATTTTCATAGCAGAATAAACATAGGCAAGCGCAAGTTTGCCATGTGCCGGGGCAAATGTAGAATCAATTGAAATAGATTCTTTAAGTAAATCAACTGATTCTACGATGCCATCGACGTTGCCATTATCCAACAAATATTTTGCCTGAAGGTATTTTTGATAGGCAATTTCGTCTACATTTTGCTGAGGATTATATTCTGAATTATCAAATGGCAATAATTCAGTTTGCAGAGCACCGGCTATTCGGGCGGCTACTTCACTTTGAATGTCGAGTATGTTTTCAATTTGCCGATCGTAGGTATCTCCCCAAAGATGCCGGTCTGTCTCCGCGTCTATCAATTGTGCTGTTATTCGTACCCGGCCACCGTGCCTTTGAACACTTCCCTCTACAACTGTAGTAACTCCCAGTTCACCGGCGATTTCACGAATACTTTTCTCTGAATTCTGGTATTTCATTACAGAAGTTCGCGACGTGACAGATAAATCACCAACACGGCCCAGTTTTGACAGAATTTCTTCCGTGATCCCAAGGCTAAAGTAGTCGGTACTATCCGCCGAGTTTATATACGTAAAAGGAAGAACCGCCACAGATTTATCACCCAACTGAATACGTGTCTCAGGATTGGAAAAAATTCTTCCTATGAGCAAAACACTTAAAACGAAGATGATGAGAATTAAAATATTGCTGATCAACGTCTTACTTAAACGACCCGTATTGCCTGCATAAAGTTTATTAGGCTTATTTTTTACACTTTTTTCTACACCATTTTTACTATCTGATTCAACCGATGGATGCTGCATTATGACGCTGCTCTCACTTACAGTCTGAGCAGGTTTATTATCCGAATGCGAGGCGTCGAGATTTTCTATGTAGCTGCGCAGATCCGCGGAAGGCTCTGTATTCAGTTCCGTTTTAAGCCGTTCAGCATATTGCTCATATGCTCTTCTGGCCTCACCGGGTTTTCCGATTTCAACAAGAAATTCAAAATATCTACGCTGGTGTTTTTTTGAGTATTGTCTTAACTCTGAACCCTTTTGTGCGTAATGGTAGGCATCTTCAAAATTATCCAGATCTTTTTCTTTACCTGCGAGATCCCAACACAATTTGGAGTAAGCATTTTGTAATGTGTCTCGCTCTCTGTCAAGCCAATCCTGGAAATCATTTGATACATGATTTACGTGCAAACCTGTCAGAAGTTCATTTGTGTAGTGTTGAAATGCTTTTTTCAAATCCCCCTGAATGATTGCTTTTTCAAAGGCTAAAACATCACACCAAACTTTATCACTGTTTACGCATATATCTTCAGAACCACGATTTAAAATAATATCCTTACCGAGAGCTTCCCGAAGATGGTATAAAATATTGCTCAATGAATTTCTTGCACTTTTCTGCCCTGCATCCGGCCAGAATAGAGCCACCAGCTCATCCCTTCGATGATGAACCCGCGGTTTGGCCAATACCAGATAAGCAAGCAGAGCAATTCTCTTCGAACCTTTAGGGATTGTCTGATCCAAACTCCCGTCTTCTTTGCGGATGATTACCGGCCCAAGGAATTGAAGTTTTATCATATTGCCTCCCTTTTATAACTATATAAAATAAGCGAGAACGGTAAACTAAAATCGTAAAAGTGTATTCTTTAGGAATACGACTAACTACAGCTGAACTTCTAAAAAACTACTTTTTTGATAGAGATGATCTAGATATTACAAAGAAT
>CAYOLE010000320.1:0-3142 GCA_964404705.1 uncultured Rhodohalobacter sp.
CCCAACCTTTCAAGAAGAATTAAGGTTGTACCGATTGCACCTAAGGTTGTTCCAATTACCTGAACATAATCTCTTAGGGAAGGTTTTCGTCTGAGCTGCAGGGTTACGATATCGTTGTTTTGTACCACAAAATCAAACATCTCGACAGGCTCGTGGTCATGGTATCTGTATCGGAAATAAACCACTTCCATCTCTTGTCTTTCCCTGTTTAATCTTGACACTTTAACTTCCAGACTCACTGCCGACCAGTCTAATTCAGCCTCTCTTCCCCGCAGTGTATTATATCCCATGCCATAGGAGATCAAATCGGGTATATTTGTTCCTTCAGGCACAAGATATCTACCTGACCGATTCACATCACCCCACACATTAACCGAATCTATCAGTTCACCAAACTCGGCAATACGAATGAGATTTTGACCCCCTTCCTGTCCATACAATTTTGAGCTTTCTGAAATAGTGAAAATTACTGCAAATAGAGTAACGGTAATAATCTTAGACATGTGTAAAGTTAGTTAGTGGCTGGTGGATTGTATGGTTAGTTCAAAAATTACAAAAATCTATCATCTATACTTATTTGATTTAAGCGTACTCCCCATATCCACTATATAAAGATTTATAATAACCTGCTCCATATTGACCGGCAGGATCTTTACCAGGGTCAAAGTCATTCAGGACCATTCCACATACGTTAGCATTTATTCGTCTCAGTTCTTCAAGAGTATGCATATACACTTCTTTGTTTGTTTTTCGATACTTGGCTACTACTACAGTAGCGTCGGCTTTTCTCAAGAGAGACGTAGAATCACTGATAATGCCAAAGGGTGGGGTGTCCAGAATAATGACGTCGAATAATTTATCCATTTTTTCCAGGAATGTTGCAAAATTCTTATGATTCACAAGAGATTCCGGCCTTTCAATATTTGAACCGGCAGAAATCACCTTAAGATATTTAATTTCAGTATTTTGAATGATTTCTGATGTGGAAGACTCTCTCTGAATTAAATTACTAATCCCTTTATTATTTGAAAGGCCAAAAAGAGTGTGCACTCTTGGTCTTCTGAAATCAGTATCTATGATTAATGTTTTATGCCCTTCATCGGCAAAAGCTACAGCTAAGTTGCAGGCAATGGTCGATTTCCCTTCTCCTTTTTCAGAGCTGGTAATCGCAATCGTTTTAGGGATATTGTCTGAATTTTGAAATACGATGTTGTTTTTCAGTCTTCTGATGGATTCGGAAACGATACTTGATCTGTCCCTGAAAAGCACCATTTCGTTGGGAATTTTTCCTTTCCCCACTTTGAAATCCTCAGTACCATTTTGTGAGGTTATCTTTTTAAATGCAGGTATAGCTGCCAACATCGGCAAATCCTGTGACTTAATTGTCCCGATACTGGATATTGAGTTGTCGAAAAATTCTCGCACAACGATGATGAACCCTGCGATCATACCAGACAACACAACACCCATCATGAGAATCAGAATTTTATTTGGGCTAATTGGTGCACCCGGAATCGTGGCAAGGTCAACAATCCGGCCATTTCCATATTGAGTCTCCTTCCAGGTAGCCATGTCCGCATAGTTTCTTGAAACATCAATATATAGCTGCTCATTCATTTCAACTTCTCTCTGAAGCTGTGCAAGCTGAATCATTTCTCGTGGCATTGCCTCAAAGCTCTCATCAGCATCTCTTTTCCGCTCATTAAGAACTTCAAGTCTCGACTGATATTGATCTCTTTGCATGCGAAGCTCAACCAGGCGATTCTGTATTTCATTTACCATTTGTGTTCGTTCTGCGCTCTCCATGCCCATATACTCATCTTCCTCGGAAAAAATATCTCCTGAAAGTTCAGTTATTTGTTCTTTTAATTCTTCAATTTGTCTGTCGAGGCGTTCAAGCTGGGGGGGGGTTTCTTCACGCTGTCTTACATTGGGATAATTTTGAAGTATAAGATATCTCTCCCGCTCATATTCACTTAGTTGCTCTTGATAACTCCTTATTCGAGGGGCAACTGCCTCTGTAAAATCGCTTAGTAAGCCGGGTCTTATTCGTTCGAGTTCCTCCTCCTGACTACTAATTGCCAGTTCAACAGATTCAAGATCCAGCTGCACTTCTTCAATTTCAGCCTGTATCTGTTCCCTTCTGGTTACAGCAGATGTTGCCTGGTTGTCAACCCTCACAATACCTGTGCGATCCATAAATTCTTCCAATTCACGCTCTGATTCGTCCAGTTGTTGTTTAAGCTGAGCCC
Organism: uncultured Rhodohalobacter sp.; assembly: GCA_964404705.1. Taxonomy (GTDB): domain Bacteria; phylum Bacteroidota; class Rhodothermia; order Balneolales; family Balneolaceae; genus SW132. The sequence goes on from CAYOLE010000320.1 coordinate 2,253, forward strand.
TCTCTGTTTCCAGGAATTTTGAGGTTGAATCAGCTGCCTGCCTGTTTTGAACGGTAGATTCTTCTACATAAACCTCCATCGCACTGTTAATCATAGTAGCCGTCTCAACCGGTGAAGTGCTGTTAAATCTCAACTCCAGCACTTCGGAATCCCTGTTAAGAAGCTGAACACTTAGCCCGCTTCTTATACTATTGGCTACACCATCAATATCTTTGCGATCAACTGAACCGTCTTCACGCTCTCTCCAAAATGCTGGCAGCTCTCCTTTATCTATGGTTGGATCTTCATCTAATTTACGGGCAACCTGTCTTGCAAAAGACCGGGACTGAATGATCTGCATTTCGTTAGCCAGAGTGGCATTCATACCACCCCCTGTGGTTTGATTGATGATTCTTGAAAGTTCGTTATTGCCACCCTGATCCTTTGTTGTTATCAGCAGTGTTCCCGCACTTTCATATGTGGGTGGAATAGTATCTGCATAAAACCATGCAGCAACTCCCCCTGTAATAAGAAATAACAGGATCAGCCATTTATAGCGAAAAATAGTAAATACTATTAATTTGGGATCAAGACCGCCATCATTTTGTTCTTGTCTGGGCAAAGAAAACGTTGAGATCTCCTCATAACCATTGTGGTTTTTTTCGTTATCTTTTTTTTGAATTGACTTCGACATTTTTTAACCTCTTACTCTTAATTAAATCCCGCTGAGCTACTATTAGCTATTTTATTATTTAACTTCATTTACCTTTCAATTTATCCATCCTTCAAAGTACTGAAATATTTGAAGGTTTAAGTGAGAATTATTAATTCCTAATCTCGTCAGTTCTTAAAATTTATTAATTACTTAAACAGACGTTTTACATTTAATGTTTCATTTTGAATACGTGAAT
>CAYOLE010000321.1:0-3141 GCA_964404705.1 uncultured Rhodohalobacter sp.
CATCCATCCAGTCCTGTCGCTGCTGCGGGGTCATGCCGGCCATGCCCTCTCCGTGGGAGATGGCGAACCCTGAAAGATCGGGATATTCATTCAGTACCTGCGTGACGCTCTCACGGATATACCGCTTCACAATTTCGGTGGTATCGCCTTCCACATAGTAATAAGGATAGAAATTATCGTGCGCCACATCGTGCGCTTTTGAGAACTCTTCGCTTACAAAAATGCTCCAGTTTACAATGTAGGTATCAATGCCGCGCTCTTTGGCCATTCCGAATATGCCGCTAAACAACTCCCGCCACTCTTCCAGTTCCTCTTCACTGAAGGGACTGGCCTCTGGAAAATTCTCTGGCATGATCATATAAGTAAAGGGATGAAGCATCCACAGGGAAAGTGAGTTGAACCGGTTCTCAGCCATCATGTCCAGGAATGCTTCCCAATAGTCGAGATCGCGGGCCGTATCGAAGTGCTGATCGAGCGCCATACTGGGCCGGTAGGTATCCCACGGCATATTGTGTTTAATGGCCCGAAACGGAAATTTCGGAGATTCGTGAAACCGTTCTATATCCTGAAGCGCCACCCCCTGGCGCAGTTTCTCCACTACCGCCAGACTGCCGTAGACCATTCCGGCTTCATCACCGCCATAAATGGTCAGAAACCGACCTTGTTCCGGAATGATTTCGAATGCCTCCGGCTCCAGGTTCACCTCATTCACACTGATATTGATCAGCAGATCATAATCCGAACGATCCGTTGTGACTGTGTAACCCTGATCAGAAAGGGCACTGCCGAGCTGTTCGGCGGAGTAGGCCGCCTGGGAAATTGATTCATCATGCAGCAGGTAAACATTTTGGGCAATGAGCGTAGCGGGAAGCAGGAAAAACAGAAAAAGAATAAGGAGAGGATGTTTCATAGAGCCGGTTTTGTAATTATCTGAAGGATTGAACAATACTGTAATAAACTGAATATAGAAATGAATGTCATCTGTTTGGGATCAAACATGGTATGTCTCGCATTAACAAAAAACTTAGTAGTACAACAACAGTTCAGGAACGCATTCTAACTATTTGCCAGCAATAGACATACCATGTTTTTCTTGCCACTTTCACTGCATGGATGATTGGAGTCAGACCTTGTATGATGGCTGAATTAGCGACAAAGTCCCTGAACAGCAGAACAGATACAGGAATTGACTCACTCCGCGGGTCAGCGACGCCGCGCTATGGGACTCGGCAGCCATCACAACACGGACAGATTTATTCATAATTTACAGTAAACTCACGGCTCCAGGTGGGCTCGTCAGCCTCTGAATCCATTTCAAAATATTCTGCAAGAAATCGTCCGGGATAAAACCGTATTCTAAGATCGGATTCTTTTCCCGATTCTAAAGCTACAAACTCCTGGGAATGTCCTGAATAATCATATGGATTTACCTCCCAGTTGATGGGAGACATAACGTCATACGCCCACATGCTTTCTATAGCAACCGGAGTTCCTTCCAGAGTTGAGATTTTAACTTTCAGCGAAGTTCCCTCTGTCAGTTCTGCCGCAAGACTTATAAAGTAACTGGTATTATTAGAAGTCGTATAACTTGAACGGTTTGGATCAAGAATGTTTTCGCCATGCCGCCCTTCCGCTGGGTAATCAATCAACCTCTCGATGATTTCAAAAGAAGTGTGCTGCATGAAGTTTTTGATATGATGATCAAATAACGGAATATCCGCCTCAATTCCGAGATCTGCATATCGTTGTTTAAGGTTCCTTTGAATAGTTTCAGAATTAAGATATTTAGCATGATTAATCAGCTGAGAACCTGCAGATGCATCATTGAGCACACCATTTTCTTTTATATCATTGGTTATTATTGATAACAATTCTGAGAGTTCAGCCACCGAACGGTATCCCTGTAAAATGGAAGAGATTGCCAATAGAATACCGTTTCCTTCCTCCGAAGAAGCGATGTTCATCTTTTCAGATGGAGTTGCATTTTCATTTACAATTTGAAAAATTGATAAAATTTCAGTTTGAGCCTGTTTTTTTGCTTCCTCAAATTCAACTCCTGCCGACACCAGGTGTTCAATCCGTGGTTTTTCCAGGTGCGACAATACATTAACATTGATCTCGGTTTCCTCGGCGACATTTGCAATAGCCTGCAAAGAAAGTTGCGCAGATGACTGCTCTCCAGCTATTTCATTAAAGTAGAATCCATCGGCTCTGAACGTAACAAAAGGAGAGGCTAATTCTACATTGCTAATTTCGAATTGTCCCTGATGATTTTCGACCTGTGTTAAAAACGAATTACCGGTTTGTGAAAGATCAGAAGCATTTAGTTCAAATAGCATCACATTGCTTCCGCTGTTAAAAGGTCCTTTTTGGACGACTCCGGTTATGGATTCTTTTTGAATGGTTTGGATCTCTTCTTCACTATCCGATTCATTTAAAGAACTATCTGAACAACTGATTACAAACAGAAAAATAAAGCAACTTAACAGATAGTTATATCTGACAGGATTCATAGGCAGCCTCCGTTCATTTACGGTTTGTTAATGTAAAGTTGAGATTAGGAAAAATCCAAAAGCCTGGGATTCAACATTCTGGCTGCTAAGCAGCTCATTTCAAACACCAAATGATGAACGTAAAGATAAAGCTAAAAAATACACCTCTTTTATCATCTAATCTATTTTAACTACACCTCAATCGATTGGTATACCTATGAGGCAGAGGAATTCCTTAAATGTGTATGTAAGTCAAAGTGACGCCAAATATACCTGCTAAAACAGTACTCCTTTTTAAAACTATAACAGATCGCTGCATTACAAAACGAATTTCCAGCAATTGCCAAATCAATTAAATACTGGCTTCCTATGAGCCGGAAGTTTGTCTGTGGTGGCTAAGAATGTGTCAATCATCTGTTGGTTTGGATCACAGCTACATCTACTGATAACCGATATATCGATAACGGATTGGCAATTCTGCTGCGGGACTCCTAACTCAAAAATCGAGCAACCAGCGCAAACCCGTCAGCAGAAATTGCTGGTTATGTAACCGGTTCTGGCTCTTGGATTAAAACTTCAGCCGGGATACCAAGCTTTCGGTACAAGATTTTAATTTGACGTAGCGAAAGTGATCGCTTACCAGATAGAA
>CAYOLE010000322.1:0-3140 GCA_964404705.1 uncultured Rhodohalobacter sp.
GTCAGAATTAAATTAATTGTGAATTTTGATTTCTGAATTAAGGACTTCCAACTCTTCGGGCAGAATGTAAATCTCATCCCTGAGCGGTCCCAGTTCTGCACTATCCAGGATCAGGTCTGAATCCACAATATGCAGCCTTGCCTGTTTTGCGGGAAAATCTTCTCCTTTTATGTGATTCAATGCTACTGCCAGCAATGGTTCCTCCGGATCTCCGAGGGGCGGCAGGTTTTCAAGATATTCAAATTCCCGGATCAGGTGATCGGGCACAAACCCATTGGGATAGTCTGTTTTATCCCTGTTGAAAATTTTAAAGATAATCGGCTGCATTGCCCGCATATGTGTTGGATTGATCAGGGATCTTTGTTCTTCATTTCTGGGAGAGAAATTAGCAGCGGGCGCATCATACACGGTAATTGACCCTTCATCTTTTCCGGCTGTCACATCCCCAATCACAATAACCTCCACACCAAAGGGCCGCAAACCGTTAATCAGTGTTTCACTGGCTGAAGCAGTATTTCCACTTGTTAGAACATAGAGACGATTCATATTAAGATTGTTGATTTCGTCAGTTCTGATGAAGTTGCCCGATTCATTGTAAACCGGAACTTCATCCAGGAAATCGTAGGTACTATTTCGTGATGATCGTTTTTCGCCATGAATCAACTCAGCAAAAATCTCATCAGAACTGATTCCCGATACCAGGCTTGCAAGCAATGTGCTTGTCAGCAGTGTCCCTCCCCCGTTGTACCGCAGGTCGATCACAAGTTCATCAATCTGAGCATCCCGGAACTCTCCGAACCGCTGATTCAGATCTGCATGAAAATTATACCGGAAGGAGTTGTACATAAGATAGCCCACTTTAGCCGACCCGGTCTCTACTATTTTGGATGTGTGGATTGGATTCTCCTGAAGGGTGACAGCCGTAACGGAAATTTCTTCATCAAGGCTCTCGAGTGTATAGGTTCTTGGCGAGGCAGTAAAATCCGTGACTTTTGCCATTAAAAGTGAATAAGTCTCATCGCTTAGAAGATCCAGGTAGTTATTAATTGTTAACGTCTGCCCATTGATACCATTAAATACATCGCCACGCTGCAAACCTGCGTGGTCGGCCGGAGAATCGGGAACAACATACCGCACATATCCAAGAACGCGGGAATTATCATTCGATTCCCTCAGCAGGCCAAACCTGAAGCCAAACGATTTAGAGGTACCCAGCCTGGCTTCTTCATGAATTATATAATCCGGAATGAACCAGGAAAAATTATCATCCCGATAAAGCAGGTGATCAAATAGCTCTTCTTCATCAGGAAACTGATTCAAATAGGTATTGAATTCAAATGAATTTTCAAATCTGTCATCGGCCAGATCTGCCACATCATCTTGCCAAAAATACCAGTAATTTAAGCCATTCCAGACAAACTGCTTCTCTTCGGATGCTTCAATGAATGCATCATCCGGCCCGGAAGACGAGCTGCAGCCCTGGAACTGCACGAGCAAGAACGGAATCAACAGGAGTGGTAAGAATTTTTTCATTGAATGAATACTAATCGTAAATCAGGGTGCGTATGTAAAGAAATATGAACATTTCTAAAGTTCAGATAAAACTAATGAAACTACTATTTATTTTTACCCTCTATCCTTTTTTATTTTTTTACAGCTGTGCCTCATCAAACCAAAACGGACAGGCAGAAAGTGAACAATCTGTTACCGGCAGCTATCAGCATTGGTATGCGTCTGCCCCGGGCGAATCTGAATATACGGAACGGGGAATCGATCTTCGGGTGGAACTCTATCCCGCCGGCCTGGTAACCAATCCTCTTTATATAATCTTTAATGAGCGCGAATCTTTTCCGGTGGAAGTAATTAAAATGGAAGCTGACAATGACAATGATGAAGAGAAACTATTAATAGAGTCCAAAATAATTCTTCAATCCACCCTGTTTGACGAGACATCCGATCACACTAAGCTTTCCGACCGCCTGGTTTATCATGACGAAGATGGCAATCAACGGTACGTGGAAATCAACAACTGGCAACGGCTGCCCAATCGGTATGAATGATAATTCATACTATTAACCATTTCGGCAAGCTCTGAATTAGTCTTGGTTTCTTAAGCAGATCAGGGCTATTTTTCTGGCTTACTCTTAACCTCTATCATCAACATTGAATTGAACAGAGACAAGATTCCCACTTTCAGGCATATTGAAGAAGCTGCAAAACGGATTAAACCCTTTGTCAACAGAACACCTGTTTTTACCTCTCGTTCGTTAAATGCAATGACCGACGGAGACATTTTCTTTAAATGCGAAAATTTTCAGCGGGCAGGCGCATTTAAATTCAGGGGAGCGTGCAATGCCGTATTTTCTCTCTCTGATGATGAAGCAGAAAAAGGTGTCGCCACACACTCATCCGGCAATCATGGTCAGGCGCTTGCACTGGCGGCAAAGTTGCGTGGAATTCCGGCACATATAGTGATGCCGGAGAATTCACCAAACATAAAAATAGCAGCAGTTAAGGGATATGGTGCCAATGTAACGCTATGTGAACCCACTCAAAAAGCAAGAGAAAACACCCTGCTGAACGTACAGAAAGAAACAGGGGCTGTTTTTATACATCCGTATGACAATGAAGATGTAATTGCTGGTCAGGGCACCGCGGCAAAAGAATTACTGGATGAGATTCCCGGCCTGGATATGATTTTGGCTCCAATCGGCGGTGGGGGTTTAATGAGCGGAACGGCAATTTCGTGCCGGCATTTGAAACGCGGTATTAAAGTAATTGGTACTGAACCGGAGCTTGCAAACGATGCATTCCTGTCTTTTAAAATGGGTGAACGTCAGTTTCCTGACACCACCAAAACCGTGGCTGACGGCCTTCGCACCACCCTAAGCGAACGAACATTCAGGATTATCAGCCAGCATCTGGATGAAATCGTTACCGTATCAGAAGAATCCATCATTCGATCCATGCGGCTCATCTGGGAGCGGATGAATATTATCATCGAGCCGTCGGGCGCGGTACCATTTGCGGCAGTCCTTGAAGGAGGTGTATCCGTCAGCGGCAAAAAAGCGGGAATTATCCTAACCGGGGGAAACCTGGATCTGGAACGTTTGCCCTGGCAGGAATTCAGGGATCAGTGA
>CAYOLE010000323.1:0-3136 GCA_964404705.1 uncultured Rhodohalobacter sp.
ATTGTTCCAAAAACTGAAGACTGGTCTCCCAATCCGGAAGGACGATTATGGCGAAGAGAGCAGAATCACCGGCTGTTGCGTTTTTACAATCACTGCGGTCATATGAACCAGTTTTTGTTCCGGCACGACGGATCGCACATCAGAGTAACGCAGAGCTGGCCGGAGTGGCGCGACACCCTTTTTGTGCTGATGAACCCTGTGCTTGCCGCGGCGGTCGCACTGCAGGGAGGATCGGTGCTGCATGCTTCCTCACTGGTTCGCGATGGTCAATCCACCCTTGTGATGGGAATCAGCGGAGCGGGAAAGTCAACGCTTTCGGCTGCAATGGCGACGAATGGTATGTCACTGCATTCAGACGATATCGCAGTACTTGCTTGGAATGACGGGCAAATTCCAGTTGTGATGGCGGGATATCCGCGTATCAAAATTAATCCCGGATTGCCGGAATGGCTGAGGTTACCGGATCTGCCCCTGCGACAAGTGTTTGCAGATCCCGCGGATATCATAGAGCCAGCGGATCTGCCTGATCAGCATTTATCATTTCCTGAACCTGAAAAATGGCTTTCAGCCGATAATCTGCCGGGAGGTTTTCACTCAGGTCCGGCTTTGCTGAACGCCATCATCATCCTCGGTGAACGAAAAAAGAACCTTACCCAACCCCAAATCGAATCTCTCACTGAGGCATCGGCAGGCATGGCGCTCACCGAACACATCTATGGCCGGGACTGGCTGAATCCGCCGGGACCAGAATCCCTTATTTTATGCACAAAACTTGCACAGTCGGTTCCTGTATACCGCGTAACCATGCCGGATGACCTGGAATGCCTGTTACACTCATCCAAAATTATTGAAAAGCAAATTGTTGATGAAAGCTGATCATGAACGAAAAATCTGATCTGAACTTACCAAAACCAAAAAGAGCATCGTTGCCTGTAAGGTTAATGCGTAAGCCATTCAGTTATCAGTGCCTGATAGCCGAAGCGTTGATTTGGCTGGGAATCACCCGGTTTGTCATTCGCTATTTGCCGTTTCGGTTTCTTATGCATTTAATGGGTGATCAAGCAGAAAAATCAGAGCATGCTTTTGTTGATCAGTCCGGTACAGATCACATCATAAAAGAAATCCCGAAAGCTGTGGTAACAATTAGCCGCCGGGTTCCGTGGGAGTGCAAATGCCTGGTACAGGCCTCAGCTGCAAAAATTATGCTGAATAAACGGGGTGTTTCCAGTGTGATTTGTCTTGGTGTCTCTAAATCAGGTATTAAGGGAAAATCCAATACAGACCTGGATTCACCCGAAACTGAAGATTCCTCACGGAGGTTGAATATGTCGGTATCCGGCAGGCGGAAGCTGCGTCCGCACGCCTGGCTGATCGCCGGCGGTGAGGTAATTTTGGGCGGTGAAAATCTGAGTGATTATGTTACGGTATCCCGGTTTTAACAATCGGATATGAATTAAATCAAATTCTAATCAAGTGAACCCGGTGAGTAATTTAGTAAATATTTTTTACTGTACGCTGGCTGTGCTGGTAAGAAGAAAATTATTGGGTTCAATTGTCGCAACCAGTGTATTTTCACAGCCTGAAGCTGATTCAATTGTAAAATTTCCGTCTGAATCATGTGTCCCCGGAATAAATCCCTTACAACTTGCTGGGTGTGCTGTTATTGTCAGCAGTCCCTGCTGGTCTTCCGTGATGATATATCGGCCATTTTTGCTTTCGGCAATCAAACCTGACTCCCCGATACCGTTTGACGGAAATGAGATATCATTAAAAGTCACTCCCTGGAAAGATTGACCGCCGCCGCCAAGCATTTCAGGCTTCAAATAATAACTCTGCGCAGATGAAACAAGCATAGAAAATTCTTTGTTGACAGCATCAATATTGGATTTCTCAGCTGCTTTGTTGAATATGTTGAATGCAATAACAGTTGCAACAGCTACAATAATGAGTACTAAAGTTGCAAGAATTAATTGTTGCTTCCCCATGGTGGACAGTGGATTTCTTTCGGTTATAAAAAGTCTGACCGATTCTAAACAATTCTTTTGAATAAACAGCTATTTATTAGAGAAGCTTAAGTTAGAGTTAATTAAGGGTTTGGGGGATGCGGGATTCTCGCAACGGCGCAACGGCGCTAAGTTTATTGATGGCTCCTGACTCTATCCTGACCCGATTTCACGGATTTAAGCTTCTGAGTGAACTCTCTATTTCGAAGGGCGCATTGGAATGCAATTTCTCGCGAAGGCTCAACGGTGCAATGGTCAATGTGGTTCCTTACAGATCGTCGTGTCAACGGCTAATTGAAACCCAAACAGGTAAAACTCTGCGTTGCTCTGCACCCAATGCGGTTTAACATGCCGTAGCCATGTGCCGATGGAACTAACCGCCCAGGGCCGCCGAGAACCGCGGAGGATACTGGACGGGAATGCAAACGTAATCTCCCTTTATGTCATTTGTGTTATCTACGGTTACAAGAACTGACTTCAGCACAGAAAGACAGGCTTTTTGATAAAAGCACGGTGCATAAAATTTAAGTCTTATCGGTATTTATAAACTTTTCACTATTATATGAGTCAATCAATCATTTACTAACTGAATGAACGAATTTCATTTTACCGCTTATTTTGAAAATGAAGTATTAAGAAAACGGCCGTATTTAAAGAAAGAATGGTGTATCCGGGTTGTCCTTAATGCTGTAAAAGAAGAACAACAGGAGGATAACCGTTATCGTTTTTGGGCAAAAGTTCCCGAGTTTGAAGATAAATATCTGAGGGTTGTTACGTTAGAAGATAAATTAACTATACATAATGCATTCCCTGACAGGAGGTTTAAACCATGAAACTCAATTATTATTCCGAAACCGATTCTTTATATATCGACTTGTCGTCAAAGGCCAGCACAGAAACTAAGGAAGTATCAGAAGGCCTGAACATTGATTTGGATGAGGATGGCAATATTGTCGGTATTGATATCGATAATGCCAGTAAAAAATTAGACCTGCATGAATTTACCTTCTCCAGAATCCCTTCTATTGTTGATTAATTCAAAAGCAAAGAGATGTAACCGCGGAGGTATTGCGGCCGGGAATCAACGCGCCATGATGGTTGTCTCACAATGGCGCAACGGCGCTAAGTTAATT
>CAYOLE010000324.1:0-3085 GCA_964404705.1 uncultured Rhodohalobacter sp.
ATATTATTATCTAAATATTTTTGTCTGGTTAGCGGTCCCCTTACAGCACATATTTTTTGAGGAGTAACTTGGATCTTACTGTCATGATTCATAAAACCTGTTCCCCATACTACTATATTTGGATCTTTTACATTCTGTAAATAGCTTCCAATCATTGTATAAACCGGTTTATTCAGTTTATTTTTATATTTCTTGTAATAAACTGGCTCTTTACCAGTCAAATACTTAAACAAAACAGGGTTGAGAGCATCACCCCAATTATCCTTAATTGATTTATGAATTCCCCAGTTTAAAAAATGCTTATTAGGATTTAGACCAACTATATAGCATTTGATAATCTGGACTAAAGTTTTAGCTTTTCTAACAATTGTACCCATTATAGATAATTCGAATGCTTTAATTAAATCTGAGTTTCAATAATTTAGCGCATATAAATAAAATAAACCTGATAAGCCAGACCTCAGATTTAGGTCAGTGGCTTATATTTGTGTTCATGCAATACAAACAACTCCACCTTCAGGATCATCACATGATCAAACTCTTCTCGATGCGGCATAACCAAACTTAAGTTGTCGACTTTAGTGGCGTGCACAGATCCATCTATTCTGATGAAACACCCCATGATGCCGCCAAATCTGGTACTTTGACCAACTCCATTAAGTTTAAGATGATACTATGATTGGCGTTATCTTACCAAACACGCATCATCTTCATTTCCAACCTATAAAGCAGCAGACACCATCGCGAGCAGAAAATTAAACCCGGACGAGAGCGCTTTAAGGGACTGACAAGGTTTGAAGTGATCGGATCAAAACCGTGCAGCGAAACAGCAATATTAGATATCTTCGAAAGATTGATTATCTATTCACCCATGAAGCAAATCCTCACACCACCCTGTTGAACATATCATTTGACCGTAGCAAACTATAACTTTTTCACCTCTGTCCAAAACAATTCGTAGTAGAAATTACTTGCGTATCTAAAAAACGTTTTATTTACTTGCTAATTCAAAATTCTCTCTAATATGAGAAAACCTACTGTTGAGTCTCACTGCTTGAGATGTTTTGATATACGTGGAGGAAGTTAAGTTTCCAAATACTGTGGATCGGAAAGAATCACAAAAAGTATTATTTAGCTACTATGGCAGCTCTTTTTCGTGGTGGTTCATTTAATTCTTGAAATTTATATCCAAAGTGAGATATTTCTCTTTGACATAGATTCTGTATTCTCTCCACTTCATTATCCGTTAGTAGCTCCTGATATGGTTTTTTGGTTTTTCGATAACTTGATTTAGCCCGTGGTAGAGGCCCCATATCCTTTCTGGAAACCCCAATTTTATGGCAAATCCCTTCCAGTTCATCTTCAAGGTTTTCAAATTTAGCTACATGATCTACAATTATTTCACCTTTCTCATTGGTATAACGAGCCCAATTAGATAGCCGCTTCGGCGCAGCATCTATTAAATCGGAGATGCTGAACTCATCCGAACTAGTGTTACGCTGGAAAAGGGAGTAGTAATAATAAGAGACTGTCTTATCCCAGGGATTTCGTTCAAAACAAAAAGAAAAAAAATCAGAGTAATTTGTGTAGTAACGCTGCAACCTAAGCATGGAATCGTGGTTTTTAAATGGACGGGGCTTTTTCTTTTTAATGATTCGGCGTCCCCAATCCCTCATACTGTATTTGTGCCATGGTATGACATAATTCTGTGGACCCCGGTAACCCAGATTTTTTCTTATTTCTTCATCTTCAGGAGCTATGGGGGTGATAAGTGCATCCTCACCACAAAGCTGTGAGAGCCATATCTCCATGCTGGTACTTGCTACCTTCATATTTTTGATGAAGATAAATTGTTTGCCGGGACATATAATCATCAGGAATATTCTCTACGTTTAGTATTTGTCGTTTGATAATAAGCCTGAACTTAATATCATCAGGCTGATGCGCCAATGGAATAAATCACACCATAATCCTTCTGAGGTTAGAGGTTTTAATGAATGGGTAAATGAACACTTTACTCCTGGCAAAAATAATTTTGCAAAGCTTTCTTGAAATATGCTTTACATGAACGGGTAAATCTCATCGATTTTATTTTAGGATGTTATCTTATGTATTTAATGATTTACCCTTTTGACATCCTTCTTGTATAGTTTGTATAGATTATTCATGAGTGTTTGTTTCTATTTAGCTGAAATCTTTAGTAGGAATAGGATATTTCCCAAAGCCCTTGAGTTATTGTGAAAAATTGATGATAAGCTTTATAAAAATTGTTCTGTCGGCCCGGGAAAAATCATAACGGAGGTATGCCTTTTTCCGGAATGATTAGAACATGCACAATCGTACACCCTATTCAGTCTCTGGAATACATAGCGCCGCTCCCTTTCACACTTTTTTGGACAGTGCCCTATATCACTGTTATTTCGACCGCAGCACCGGTGCCTTTCCGGTGTGGAGCGGAGACACCTCCTTGTTATGAGAGATATTTTGTTAGAAGCAGCAACCGCTGATTTGATTCCTGCGACAACCAGCGGACACGATATTATCATATGATCTCACCAGATGTATTTATTCTATTCGCCATCAAACTAACATACATTGTCGCATGAGACTATTGATGTTTCACCCGTTCCCGCGGGTAATATGAGGAGCATGTTTTACTTGTTTAGCAATGCAAAACTTTAGTAATTAGGTCTATCCAGGATAGCGGGTCGGGAGACCCAGCCTCCGTTTAACAAAAAGCCACTTCATCCCATGAGCAAACCAGGAATGGTATCCGATTAAGGTCCGTTTCATGTAACCGGAAGTCACCTGTAAAATCTATACGATAAAAAGTTACCGTAGGATTTCACCCTTTTAAGTCAAAATAGCCATAACGATCAAGGTCAAGGTTTGCTTTCCCAGCAAGTTTCTGGTTACCCTCCGAGTAAGTTTCCTGTATTCTTTGAGAGATATCTGGAGTAAGTCTAATCGTCTGTGCCTTTCTATAATTTACAATCCATCGGGCTACTGGCAGCCTGTCAACCCGGCTGATTTTGCGGCGCAGACGCCATGTCATATGCTCATGTTCAGAACGTACATTAGCTAT
>CAYOLE010000325.1:0-3061 GCA_964404705.1 uncultured Rhodohalobacter sp.
ACGAGATCCATCGGTCAGTCTCGGCATGCAGCCTGCAATTGTACGCAGCCCGTCGAATCCGTTACACCCCCAATATGTCAAAGAATTTGTTGCATGATGCGGTGCTATCTGCATCAGCCTTGTAATATAACGAAATTTCAGCTTGATTCGTACATTGCTGTTAAGCTAAATACCCGGTTTTAGGGTAATATCCGGTTATTTCTGTGTGCAATGAGTCAGTATGCCTATTTGAGCAAATGTATATTTTGTTCGGTGTTTTTTCCACAAATACCCTCAATAATTGAATGAAACAAAACCTATTTTAGTTCGTATTTTTCACCCCATTTGCAAGAAAAAAGATTGAGTTGAAACATTCAGAACTGCTATTCATCTCTTTATTGATTTTATTGATGCCTGCTCTCTCATCAGCCCAGGAACAGGCTTCTGTCAATGGCTATATTACCGATGCCCGGACCGGAGAAACACTGATCTCTGCCAATGTAGCGATTCGTGACCTGAACCGTGGTACTTCCACAAATACCTCCGGCTATTTTTCAATAACCAACCTTGCACCCGGAACCTACACTATTGTAGCCTCTTACATCGGATATCGCCAGTTCGAACAGGAACTGGAACTCTCATCCGGCGAAACCACCCGCCTAAATATTGAAATGATCCCGGAAGGAATGGAGCTGGAAACACTGGTTGTTGAATCTGAGTCAGAACGCGAAGAAAGAAGAAATATTGGAACCGCACAGATTTCGACCACCCTGATCAAAAACCTGCCCCCGGTACTTGAACCGGATGTTTTCCGATCTGTACAGCTCCTGCCCGGCGTAAAAGCGGCCAGTGATTTTTCGAGCGGATTGTATGTTCGTGGCGGCAGTCCTGATCAAACATTGATTCTTCTGGATGAAACTACTGTTTACAACCCCTCTCACTTTTTTGGATTCTTCTCCACCTTTAATCCGGATGCGGTTAAAGATGTTCGCCTTTACAAAGGTGGGTATCCGGCAACTTATGGCGGTCGCCTTGGATCCGTTCTTACTGTTTTTAACAAAGATGGGAATCGCAACGAAACACGCGGGTCAGTCAGTCTCGGGCTTCTGGCCTCCCGTATCAGCGCAGAAGGGCCGACCGGCTCTGGATCCTGGATGCTCGCTGTGAGGCGTTCTACTCTCGAACCGCTCTTAGCAGTACTCCGCTCCACTACCGATAACGTGCCCGAAAGTTTCTATTTTTATGATGTTAACGGAAAACTGAATGTTGATGCCACTGAAAATGACCGGCTTTCACTGGCATTTTATGCCGGTAACGATGATGTGCGTTTTCCATTTGGTGATGATGCCACCATTGGTTTGAATTACGGCAATCAAACCGTTAGCGCACAATGGAGACGCATTTTTTCAGACCGCCTTTTTTTAAAAAACACAGTTACGGGTTCGCGATATTACAACCGGCCGCAGTTTGAAATTGCGGGCACCACATTTGAGCGAAAAAACGATGTCTATGATATTTCAGTTAAATCGGATATTGAGTACCTGCCTGATGATGAGCATACCATTTCTGCCGGCGTCTGGGCCGGAAATCTGAGGCTTCTTTTCAGTGATAGTTTTGATAGGTCAGAAACATTCAGCAACCGGATTATATCCCGATATGCCTCTGTTTATCTGCAGGACCGGTGGCAGCCGGATGATTTGTGGATCATAACAGGCGGTTTACGCCTGAATAGTTTTTCTGAAGGTGAATACATTCGCGTGGCCCCGCGACTGTCAGCTGAATTCAGGCCAATTCCGGCCATCCGCCTTCAGGCTGCCTACGGACGTTATTTCCAGTTCTTAACTCTTATCTCAAATGAGGCTTTTTCAGGTTTTGATCTCTGGCTGACAACAGACAAGGGCGTGCCTCCCGCTTATGGCGATCAGTTTGTTCTGGGAACAAAAACCATTCCTTTTGAGGGATACGGGTTTGATGTTGAATTTTATTACAGAACAATGCGTGATCTTTTTGAACTCGACCCCTTTACAGGCGATGCGGCCGGCCTGGATTATCCCGATCTGTTCCGGTTTGGCGAAGGATATGCATATGGCGCTGAATTCTTCTTTGAAAAACAGACAGGAAATCTGACCGGCTTTGCGGGTTACACACTTGGAATTACACGCCGTAAATTTCCCGGATTCAATACCGAACTTTTATCTCCTGATTCAGCTCCCCGTTTTTATCCGCCAAAGTACGATCGTTTGCACGATATGAACGTTGTGCTAAGTTACCGCCTCGGCAATCGCTGGAGTACCAATGCTGTTTTTAACTACGCCACGGGGCAGGCATATACGGAACCTATGGGCCGCACAGAATTTTCTAATGTACCGTGGGGTAATTTAAGGCGCGAATCATTTACTGTGGGAAGGCTTAACGCGTCCAGGCTTCCCTCCTATCACCGGCTGGATCTCTCATTTAGCCGGCAGGGGAATTTTTTTGGGATGGGAAATGCCGAATGGCAGTTTCAGCTGATTAATGTGTATTCCCGCCGAAACATCTGGTTTTATACCTTCGATTTTGATGAAAATCCGGTTGAACGAAATGAGGTAACCCTGCTCCCTATACTTCCATCTGTTTCTTACACCGTAAATTTTTAATCTGACATGAAACGATTCACCTTACTTTTTATTTACTTCATTCTTCTCTCATTGAGTGGCTGTGATATTTATGAACAGGATGAATACGAGGAGCTTGTAGTACTGGAGGCCTACGCAATCGCAAATCGGGGATTGCCTGAAGTTCGGTTATCCCGGACGATACCGGTAATGGATGAGTATAATTTTTCCGATGCTGCACTGACCGACGCTGTAGTGTTCATGACCCATCTTGATGAAAATGGATCTGAAATACAGACATTCAGCTACAGGCAGCAATCACCGGGAGTGTACATATCTCTTAATCGTGATTACAGAGTAGAAGCGGGACAAACCTATCAAATTGATGTAACGTTCACTGATCGTCCTGAGATATTACAGTCACAGACAACAGCCCCTTCCTGTTGGTCTACGCGCTGACGACCGTGTTCTTCGCCGCCTCCTACCCC
>CAYOLE010000326.1:0-3034 GCA_964404705.1 uncultured Rhodohalobacter sp.
AATTGTCCACTCGGTTGTATCCGTTTCTGATTGGCAATTTGATAAAAACAACAAGAGTAATACTCCTGCAAATATATATTGACCTTGCAGGAAGTAAAATCTATTCTTTTTTAAATCTGATAAAATCAATTGATATTCTTTTTTCTTTAGAGCCATCAGGTAATTTGAGAGACTTTTGACTTATCATTGATGTTCTGTTCGCCTGACGGCTGTTTTTCTTCACGCAAGGCTTTACGGCGCCACCAGTTAGCAAGGGTAGAGCCGGATACATTCATCCAGGAGCCAAAAATTACGGCTGGTACACCTACTGTCGCTATTTTGCCCATTTCAACAGCAATGCCCGACGCCATACCGGCATTTTGCATTCCTACCTCAAAAGCAATGGTACGACATGATTTTATGTCCATTCCAAACAAACGGCATCCCCAATAGCCAAAAAAGTATCCCGCTATATTATGGATTATACCTGCCAAAATAATCAGGAATCCGAGAGTTAGAATTGAATCTCTTCCTCCAGCAGTCATAATTCCAAGTATTACGACAATGGCTGTCATAGATATTACAGGCATGAAATCATCAAGTTTCTTTGCTTTACCATGCAGATATCGATTAAACAGAACCCCGAGTACAACTGGCAGAATAATCATGTTGAGGATACTCCACATCATTTCAAAAAAATCAATAGGTATAAATTGTCCGGCCAGGAGTTGCATTAATGAAGGGGTAATAATAGGAGCAAGTAATGTACCAACGGCTGTTAAAGTAACAGACAAAGCAAGATTTGCCTCTGCAATATACACCATCACATTTGAAGCCACACCGCCAGGTGAAGCACCAATCAGTACTATTCCAGCCGCTATTTCTGCAGAAAATCCAAAACTCAGAGCCAAAGTAATTCCAAGAATAGGCATAATCGTGAATTGACACACAAGACCAACCATAACTCCCTTAGGCATTTTTACAACCTTCACAAAATCCTCAACGCTCAGCGAAGTGCCCATGCCAAACATAATAATCTGGATGAGAGGTACAATAAGTGCACTGAGTTCAAAACCGCCAAGTTCAGTAAAATAAGCAGGATAAAACATTGCTGCTGCTACAGAGGCAAACACCCAGATCGAAAAGGCAAAATCCCTAAAAACAGTATCAGTGCCTCGAACACCGATTGCCAACGCTATAAACAGGGTAACAACAAAAATTCCAACAAACGCTGTTTCACCAAATATTAAAAGCACAAAAATTGTAATAAAACACAACAGGCTTATTACCAAAAATATCTTGTATAATGGATTCATCTATGAAATAATCATTTTGAAGTTCATTTTGATCTTTAATTAATGTTTTTAATACACAATGGTCTTCCCCGCACAGCCCATTTTACTGAATGATTAAGAGAGTAAAGATTTAGCATGGACCAGCCTTCAAAATCTGATCATCCACTTTATCACTAAATTGCCGAAAATTTTCACTGAACATTTTTGCAAGCCGAGCAGCCGTTTGATCATAACTACCTTTATCATCCCATGTATCTCTGGAATTCAAAATAGCTGAGGGAACGCCATCGACTTTTTGAGGAAAAGAAAGTCCAAAGACAGGGTCTGTCTTGTATTCTTTTTCACTAATATTGTTTTGGAGCACTTCACTAAGCATTTGTCGAGTGTGGCGAAGTGCAATCCTTTTTCCCTCACCATAAGCCCCTCCGGTCCAGCCGGTATTTAACAGCCATACACGACTGTTATGTTTCATAATCTTTTCTGCTAATAGTTTTGCATAAGTGGTAGGATGGAGTGGCATAAAAGGTGCACCAAAACAAGCTGAAAAGGTAGTCTGGGGTTCAGTTACTCCATGCTCAGTACCTGAAACTTTTGCAGTATATCCGCTAATAAAATGATAAATCGCCTGTTCAGATGTGAGTTCCGACAAAGGAGGGAGTATACCAAAAGCATCGCAAGTTAGAAAAAGGATGTTAGCCGGATGCCCCCCCATGCCCGATTTATTTGAATTAGGCACGAACTCAATCGGGTATGCACATCGAGTGTTTTTGGTTATACTGTCATCCTCAAATTGAGGTTGCCGATCTTTGTTCAATACTACGTTTTCTAAGATAGTGCCCGGCCTTTTTGCAGCAGCATAAATCAACGGTTCTTCATCTTCGGATAAATCAATTGTTTTTGCATAGCAACCTCCTTCTATATTAAAAACGCCATCTTCACTCCATCCATGTTCATCGTCTCCGATTAAAATGCGATCAGGATCAGAAGACAAGGTAGTTTTACCTGTGCCTGACAAGCCAAAAAATATGCTTGTTTTTTTATTCTCAGACATATTTGCTGAGCAATGCATACTCATCACATTTTGTTTAGGGAGTAAAAAGTTTAATACAGTAAAAATGCTCTTTTTTATTTCACCAGAATAGAGAGTGCCACCTATAAGCACTGTTTTTTTCTCAAAACTAATAATAATAAAGGTTCCGGAGTTGAGTCCGTCTGTGCCGGGGGGAGCTTTAAAATTTGGAGCAGCTAATACTGTAAAATCAGGTGTAAATGTTTTCATTTCATGAGGGTCAGGCTCAACAAACATATTTTGGGCAAAAAGCCCATGATATGCTGCTTCACTAATAATACGCACACTTAGTTGATATTGGGGATCAACACCTGCATACATCTCCTTCACATATAATTTTTTTTGATCTAAATAAGATTCTACCTTATACAATAACTCATCGAATAATTCCTCGCTAACAGGTTGATTGATATCGCCCCAATCAATTTCTTTTGTCACAGTTGGTTCATCAACGATATATCTATCTTTCGGTGAACGTCCAGTATATTTACCCGTTAACACACGGAGGGCCAAATCCTTAGTTAAAATAGCCTCTTCATTTTTAATTATTTCTTCATACAGTTGTGGGGAATTTAGATTTTGAAATACATTTTCCTTTTTCTCAATTTTCATATTTGTTAAAGCAGATAGATTCTTACTCTGCACAATTCATGTCAAAATTGTGCTACTACTATTTTATATAAATAAATGG
>CAYOLE010000327.1:0-2999 GCA_964404705.1 uncultured Rhodohalobacter sp.
AGATTGGTTGCCCGCTCTGCATAAATCTTGGCAATAGCGGCAATGATTTCAGTTTGGATTTTAGGAGATTTCATCAATTTAGATTTTCATATTCTGCAAACAAATACCAAGGCATCCGCCGGGGCTCGTAGTCGCGGCACATGTTACACCGCCATGCCCGCATTTTGGCATTGATAACAAGATCTTCCGGAACGGTCGGTCGGTTAAGCTTTCGCCACAATTTGTAGAGCCGTATCGCAGAGCGTAGGATTCTGTGGAATGTGCTGTGCTTCATAACTTATAACAAGCTTTCTGAGTCTGTAGTTAATCTCTATTGATTATCGACCGGTTTTCACAACGGCTTAAATAGCATTCGGTAAATCCTTCAACTTTCGATGTGATCTTTTTGGGGTGCTTTAGACTTTTTACCTCTTCCAACAGCACTGCATTACAGAGGTTTTATTGCTTCCTGAATTTATGGATTATCAGTCTACACTTTTCAAAAGCTACTACCGCCAATGGAAAAATATGGGTATCATATCACACATTTTCTATCCAAACGGAGTCTTTGGTTTACATCCGATCTTGGGCTCTCAACGTGTTTAAAATAATTGTACAGACAAGATTATCTCACTTAGCAGCCATCTCTTTTTATGAAGATATTTTTTAAATCCTCTCTTATTCAGTTTCCCGTTATCAGAACGCCACTAATTGCTATGCTTCTCGCTATATTTATCATCCAGGCTTGTGGTGTTACACGCACAGGTTCAGACAGGGCATCATTCAGATCGGCTGACGTTGAAACGATACGAATGCTGCAATCGGGTATTGCCAGTTGGTATGGACCCAATTTCCACGGAAAAGCTACGGCCAATGGCGAAAGCTATAACATGAACGACCTCACCGCCGCTCACCGTACACTGCCTTTCAATACGATTGTTAAAGTTGAGAATATGGACAATGGTAAATCTGTAGTTGTCAGAATAAACGATCGTGGACCTTATGTGGGCAACCGTGTGATCGATCTTTCAAGACGCGCCGCACGTGAAATTGATATGGAAAACGCCGGAACTGCAAATGTTCAAATCTATCTGGTGGATGACGGTGACCGACCGGTTACCGATCTACAGGTTACTAATAATGAATCCTACACTGTGCAGCTGGCTTCCTTCAACTCAGAACGCGAGGCAAATACTTTTTCGGGCAGAGTAAACAATTCCCGCGTGGAACGTGTGACCTTTGGAAATAATACAATCTACAGGGTATACTACGGAAACTACTCATCCATTACCGATGCACGTGCTGCTCAACAAAGACTTGCAAGCCAGGGTCTTGAAGGTTTTGTAAAACAGGCAGAAAATTAAGTTTCACATATTTATAAAAGAACTGATTTCGAAAATTTTCGGTATTTCTCGCAATGGCGCTACGGTGCAAGGTTTTTTGCATTCTAATTTAATCAATGATTACGTTGCGTCTTTGCGCCGTTGCGTGATCTTTTTTCCCTGGATTGATACTGATCTGTTTTGGGTTATCATCTCATCACAAAAATCTACCTATGAAAAAAAATATAATCGTAATCGGCAGCGGATTTGGCGGGCTTGCAACTGCATCACGGCTGCTGTCGAGGGGCCATAACGTTACTCTCTTTGAAAAGCGCGATAAACCGGGGGGCCGGGCATATGTTTATGAGATGAATGGTTTTAAATTTGATGGTGGTCCTACTGTTATTACCGCCCCATTTATGTTTGATGATATTTTCGCCGCAGCAGGCAAAAACCGAAGTAACTATATTCAATTTGTACCATGTGATCCATTTTATCGCATTTTTGATCATCATGGCAAACATTTTGACTACAATAGTGATCATGAGTTTATTCTAAGTGAAATACGGAAAAGAAATCCCTCCGATGCCGGCGGATATGAAAAATTTCTGAGCACCACCAAAGCTATTTTTGATAAGGGATTTGTAGAACTTTCCGACAAGCCGTTCCTGAAATTCACCGATATGCTGAAGGTAGCACCGGACCTGATCAAATTGCAGAGCTACAAATCGGTGTACAAATACGTCTCCGGTTATATTCAGGATGATTTCCTGCGGCGATGTTTCTCATTTCATCCTCTTCTTGTGGGCGGGAACCCCTTTGATACAACTTCGATTTACGCGATGATTCACTACCTCGAGAGGGAGTGGGGAGTGCATTACGCCATGGGCGGCACCGGTGCAATTGTTGATGCGCTGGTGAATTTAATTAAAGAGCAGGGCGGCAAGCTTCACCTCAATGCTGAAATTGATGAGATCCTGGTTGAAAAACGAAATGCTGCTGGCATCAGGCTCAAAAACGGAGATATTCATAAAGCTGATGTTGTGATTTCGAACGCTGACGTTGCCTTCACCTACAAAAAACTAATCAACAAGAAACATCGAAAGAAATATACTGATCGTAAGATTGAACGAACAAAATATAGCATGTCGCTCTTTGTGGTCTATTTCGGAACCAAAAAACGATATCTCGATGCCGGACTGGCCCATCACAATATTATCCTGGGAAAACGCTATAAAGGATTGTTGAGTGATATCTTTCACAAAAAGCATCTCTCGAATGATTTTTCCCTGTATCTGCATATGCCGACCATCACCGATCCATCGCTTGCACCCGAAGGACACGAGGGATTTTATGTACTTTCTCCTGTGCCCCACCTCGACAGCGACACCGACTGGACCGAAACAGCACCGAAATACCGCAATGCCATCATGCAATTTCTGGAAAACAACTACCTGCCCGGTTTGCAGGAAAATATAGTTGCTGAACACTACATCGATCCCCTTCATTTTGAAAATAACCTGAACAGCTATAAAGGTTCGGCATTTTCAGTTGAACCAATCCTGACTCAGTCTGCCTGGTTCCGTCCTCACAATCTCAGCGAAGACGTGGATAATCTCTATTTTGTTGGCGCCGGAACCCACCCTGGTGCTGGGTTGCCGGGTGTTTTATCGTCTGCAAAAATTGCGGAGAATTTAA
>CAYOLE010000328.1:0-2977 GCA_964404705.1 uncultured Rhodohalobacter sp.
AATCTATTCCAAAAGTCCGGCACCTGAATAGTCATGATATAAAGGTGACTCTCGATCTGCTGGGGGAGAACGTCAGGAACAGGAAAACCGCGGATCAGACTGTGGAGAGCTACATTCAGCTGATCGAAAACATACATATTGCGGGCCTGAAAAGCACAATCAGCATAAAACTCACCATGCTTGGCCTTGATATTGAAGAACAGTATTGCAGAGATAACCTGTTTCGCTTGCTGGATAAAGCCGCGGAACAAGATTCTTTTGTCCGTATCGACATGGAGGGATCTGACTACACGCAGGTAACGATTGATCTTTTTAAAGAGGCCTTTAAAAAATATGGGGAACACGTAGGCATTGTTATTCAGGCTTATTTACATCGCACAAAAAATGATATACCGGATCTTGCCTCGATAGGTGCCGATATACGCCTGTGCAAAGGAGCCTACAAGGAACCGGAAAAAATCGCACTGCAAAAAATGCCGGATATCAGGGAAGCGTTTAAAAATTACGCGCAGATTCTCCTGGAAAAAACCAGGTTTCCCCGAATCGCGACACACGATGATGAACTTGTGAATTGGGTGAAAACCTATGCTCTGGAGCATAATTTTAATAAATCACGCTTCGAATTTCAGATGCTCTACGGCCTACGCGAGGAAACCATGATAGAATTGTCTCAGCAGGGGTATTGTACTCGGGTATATGTTCCTTACGGCACCATGTGGTTACCATATTTTAAACGGCGGCTGCTGGAACGAAAAGAGAACATCTTTTTTATCATTTCTACAATGTTTAAGAAATAGAAAAAAAGTTTATTTATTCAAACTCAAGCGGATCATCTCCCTCGATCACATCCAGTTTCTCTCTGTCAATTTCTGCAAGGTAGTGCAGGCCGCTCAGCGAATCATACCGCAGATGAAAGAGCCGGTTTTCACTTACCAGGTCGATATTTCCTGTCATCCGGTCCTCTTCAAGCGCAAGCGTGACAACACCTTCATAAGGATCCATAATTGAAGCAGACAAATTACGAATCCTCTCACCCATCGCCTGGTTTCGGTTTATTTGTGCTGTTATCTGGAGATCTTCATCCAGTGAAATTCTGAATAACCTTCCCTGTTGATACTCTCTCATCACACTGATGCTGTCAGTGGGTTGCACAAATATAAACGAACGAACAGTTTCGCGGTCAAGATGTTCAGGGGTATTGTATTCTTCCGTAATATGGCCGACGGGTGTCAGCAGAAATTCATTTCCATGCTGCATCATTAAACGGGGAATCTCCGGCACTTCCCGGGAAGTCGTATCTGCCGTTTCAACTTCTGAATCTCCGTTGCAAGAAACAGCTGAAAATACGAAACAACAGGAAATAAGAAGTATAAATAAATGTTTCATGGCCAAATTATTTAATCAAAATCATCTGACGGATCAGGGATTCTTCAGAAGTTTGTAAGCGGTAGATATACAAACCGCTCGAAAGACCGCTGGCATCAAATATGCGTTCGTGACGGCCGGCATTCAGTGTTTCTTCAACAAGAGTTGCTACTTTTTGCCCGGTTAAATTAAACACTTCAAGCTTCACATTCGCTGTTTGAATCAAATTAAAATGTATGCGGGTAGATGGATTGAAAGGATTCGGGTAGTTTTGACTGAGTGATACTCTGTCAGGCAGTTCCACGGTTGATTGCGCGGTTGTAGCCATTTCAATATCAGCAGATACCGGAACTTCAATCAACGAATTATCAGGATCGTTGCTTCTTACCTGTAATATGGTTTCATATGTTCCGGTTTCAACATCCACAGCATTTAGAGTAAGATCAAATGTTTGGCTTGATGAAGGAGAAACAACACCTCCTGTTTTTGACACATTCAGCCAGTTAAAGGGGGTATGGATTCGCCTCACTTCCACATTATCTACATCCATATACGCCCCTGAAACTTTATTTCTCTGTCCGAAATAAATATAATCCGGCTTACGCCCCCGGGGATATGGATTTGATGCAAATCTCGATCCGTTCATGTAATAATCGATGGTATGATTATTGGGATTAAATCTGATCTCCATAGAACGATAGGAACTGTTTTGAGGAAAAGTGGTTTGGGTGCTGCCAAAAACTTCGTCTCCACTCTCATTCACAGTTCGCGCGAAAATAATACCTTCCGAAATAATTATTCCCGCTGAGATGGATCCTGTACTTGCGTCGTAAATGTATACATCGAACACCTCACTGTCGCCACCTACGGAAAGACTTCGCGTTGCAAGGTCGAAACGTACAGAAAACTCACCCATTGGCTGAGGTCCGAAAAACGGAGAACGGGTAAAGACAGAATTAGAGCTGCCGGAACGTCGGGGAAGTCGTAAATGTCCGGTATCGGAAGATGGATTTTCATTTGATAACTCAAAAGGTGCATCGGTCACAAATGCACGCCATCCTGCAATTGCGGTATGATCACCCGCGCTAAATCCTTCAGCATCTTCGAAGTTTGTTGAAAATACAACACCATCTTCCCCTGTGGTTGCAAACATGTTACCGGCTGAAAACTGTTTGAAATCAGGATCAGCATTTAACATATCCGTAACAGACTGCCTTTTTTGCTTAGTTACTACCCCACCCGCAATATCAAAATCCATGTCCCACATCAGATCCGATTCACCATGGTTACGAATGGTAACAGGCACAGTAACCGTACTGTTTTCCTCATTTAGCGTTGCCGATACAGAACTCTCCTCCACATCTACAATCGGCGGTTCAGTCATAGTGGACCGATAGGAGGCAATTACCCGTTTAATTTCATTCAGGCTTCGTGCATTATCTGAAGGCCCTGCATCACCTGTATAGGTGATGATATGACCTGTGCTGATACCGTCAACCTGAAGATCAGGATTAGAAAAATGGGGTATTGTTTGAAAACCATCATCCCCATATGCCATCACTGTGGCATAATCGTTTTCTGATGCTGTAAAACGGTTGCCTGTGGAATAAGC
>CAYOLE010000329.1:0-2965 GCA_964404705.1 uncultured Rhodohalobacter sp.
TGAATTGACTCATCCGATGACTCAATTCCGCCATTTCATCATTGACACGTCACTAGCTTAAATTCTCTACTCAAAAAGCGCTAATCTCTCGTTTGATTGCAAATAGCTTTTGATTACAGATATTCTTTTCTCACAAGCAGTTCAGCATTCAAAATTGCTCCACCGGCAGCACCGCGAATAGTATTGTGAGCCATTGCAACATAGCTCAGATCCAGAACATTCGAGGTTCGCATTCGGCCGACAGCCGTTCTCATCCCCGCTTCACTGTCTGCGTGCATTCTGGGCTGAGGATAGTGTTCTTCATCGTGATAGAAGATCGGGTGGTCGGGAGCGGAGGGCAGATCAAGATGAGCTATTGGACTCTTCCAGTTCCTGTAAATTTCCTTTACTTCATCAGCTGATCCGGGTTTTTCTTTCAATCCCACGGTTACCGAAAGCAAGTGACCGTTGATTACCGGCACGCGGGTAGCCGTAGCCTGGATTGGAAAATCTGCGTGTGTCAGTTTTCCGCCGGACAGCGTACCGAGGAGTTTCATCGGTTCTGCATGAATTTTAGGTTCTTCATTTGAAATGAACGGTATCACATTGCCCATGATATCAAGACTTGCCACTCCCGGATAGCCGGCACCGGATACAGCCTGCATGGACGTAAGAATTACGCTTTCAATGCCATAGTGATCAAAAAGAGGCTTCAGCGACGTTGTAAGAGGAACTGCCACGCAGTTGGGATTGGTGACAATCCATCCGTTGCCGTCTTTTGTAAACGTCTGAGTTTTAATCAGCTCAATATGATCCGGATTTACTTCAGGAATCAAAAGGGGGACGGAAGGATCGGTTCTGAAATTTTTAGCGTTGCTGATCACCGGAATTCCTGCTTCAGCAAACGCACGTTCCACATCGCCTGCTATGGCGGCATCGAGTCCTGAAAAAACAAAATCAACTTCAGAAAAAAGTTCAGGTCTGCACTGTTTCACCGTCATTTCTGATATGTCCTGCGGCAGTGCAATTGATTCGATCCAGTTGGCAGCTTCCCGATAGCTTTTGCCGGCCGACCGGCTGGACGCTCCAAGTACAGAAATGGTGAACCAGGGATGATTTTGTAAAAGCCGGATAAATTTTTGACCTACGGCACCGGTGGCACCAAGAATTCCTACACGATAGTCGGGCATGGTAATGTGTTATGTTTATTTATGTGAATTTATCAAAATAGAATGTTGTACAATTCATTGCGAAAAGCCTTAAAAATAAGAAAACATTCAGACAAACGATTCATCAATGGAGAGATTTTTGCTATCTTTGCAGCCTGATTAAGGATCATTGATATAAAATAACAGACTCAACCGTACGATGCCCGAAAATAGTTTAGACAGCCTCGAAAAAATTGTATCGCTCTCAAAATCCAAAGGATTTATTTATCAGTCATCTGAAATTTATGGCGGACTTGCAGCTGTGTACGATTACGGTCCCCTGGGAGCCGAGCTGAAGAAAAATATTCGAGATGTATGGTGGAACGCCATGACCCGCAAACATTCCAATATTGTTGGGCTTGATGCTGCGATTTTCATGCATCCAAAAACATGGGAAGCCAGCGGGCATGTTGAAGGTTTTAACGATCCCATGATCGATGACAAGCAGTCGAAAAAAAGATACCGCGCCGATATGCTGATTGAACAGCACATTCTCAAAATCCGCAAAAAAGGAGATGATGAAAAAGCGGATGAGCTTCAGCAAAAACTTGATACTACCGGCACCCGAAAAGGCCTTTGTGAAGATTTATATCAGATCATCATGGAAGAGGAGATCAGGGCTCCGGAATCGGGCGCTTTTGACTGGACTGATGTTCGGCAGTTCAACCTGATGTTCAAAACCCATTACGGTGCAACTTCGTCGGGTGAAGATGACGCGATTTACCTGAGGCCCGAAACGGCTCAGGGAATTTTCGTGAACTATAAAAACGTAATGGATACGTCGCGCGCCCAGGTTCCATTTGGTATTGCGCAGGTAGGCAAAGCGTTCCGAAACGAAGTTGTGGCGCGACAGTTTGTGTTTCGGATGCGGGAGTTTGAACAGATGGAGATGCAATACTTTGTGAAGCCTGGCGATGATGAGCAGAATTACAATGAGTGGCTCGAAAAACGCCTTCAGTGGCACAAAGATATTGGCATCAGGGAGGAGAACCTGAGGGTAACAGATCACCCCGAAGATAAACTGGCACACTATGCCCGCGCTGCGGCCGATATTCAATATCACTATCCCATCGGCTGGCAGGAAGTTGAGGGTATTCACAACAGAACAGATTTCGATCTCTCCCGCCATCAGGAATATTCCGGCAAAAAAATGGAGTATTTCGATCAAAAAGAACAGGAACGATACATCCCCTACGTGATTGAAACCTCTGTGGGACTTGACCGCCTTGCGTTAATGGTTCTCTGCGATGCGTACCGTGAAGAGGAGGTTGATGGCGACATGAGAACAGTGTTGAAAATGCACCCAAAACTGGCCCCTACCAAAGCTGGAATCTTTCCGCTCGTTAAAAAGCCGGAACTTCAGGAGCTGGCGCATAAAATTGAGCAGAAACTAAATGAGCAGTTCATGGTGCGCTATGATGAAGCAGGATCCATTGGGAAACGATATCGCCGGCAGGATGAGGCCGGAACGCCGTTTTGTATTACCGTAGATTTTGATGGGCTTACCGACGATACCGTAACTATTCGCTATCGGGACGATATGACGCAGGAACGAGTAAAACTCGAGCAGCTTGAATCAGTAATCCATAACCGGATGAATAACTGGCAACCGGAATAAATTGATTCCTGCCATTCTCGCTGATCTCTATCATTATAATTCTGATTATATGTCGATGCATTCGACATTTGATTATGATACGTCGAGAAATTGTGTATATTTCGACGCATTTTAAAAAAGTTTACTCCCTGTTAATATGTCTGATTACGCCAACCAGCCT
>CAYOLE010000330.1:0-2962 GCA_964404705.1 uncultured Rhodohalobacter sp.
TGATTAAGTATCAGATGAACCCCCTAACGCAGCATCGAGCTCTTTCTTGCGTCTGCGATGAGCAAGCCTGCTGAGAAGAATCGAAAACTGGTATAAAAGTATAAGTGGAATTGCAATCATTAACTGCGAAACAGGGTCAGGTGGTGTCAGGATTGCTGATAATACCAGCGCTCCAACTACAGCATGACGCCTGTACATTCTCATTCCTTCCGGTGTAACTATTCCTACTTTTGACAGAAAATAGCTGACAACAGGTATCTGGAACAATAATCCACAAGATAACGTCCACAGGGCCACAGACGTAAAATATTCATTTATATCGAACTCGTTACTGATCACATCTGATATAATGAATTGTGTAAAAAACTGCACGGCAAATGGCACCAATATAAAATAGCCGAAAGCGATGCCCAGCAGAAAGAAAAAGTTGATGAACAAAGCATTTAGAATGGTTTTAAGTTTTCTGCCAGAACCAAGTGCAGGCTCTATAAAAGCCCATAACTGGTAAAAGAGCACAGGTGAACCAATGATACCCCCGATAATAATCAGGGTACCCCAATACGTAAAAAACTGCCCCGGCAGCCGTCTTGAAATTAAAGACAGATCAACGGCATTCAATGGCATTATACGGTACATGAAAAAATCGGCACGAGCAGGTCCCAGAATAAACTCCTGGATAAAGAAGTCGGCAAATATAAAAGCCACAACGATACCTAATCCAACGCCGATTAAGCCCTTTAGAATTCTCCAGCGCAGTTCTTCCAGGTGATCCAGAAACGACATGGAGGCTGTTGGATCTATTTTTGGCGCTTTGGCACGGGGCAGAATTGCACCCATAATTTTACGCCGTGTCGAGTCCTGATCCGGTGTTTCACTCATGGCAATTTTCCGGGGTTAAATCGTAATTAAAGCCTGGACTATAGACTGCAAGAGAAGTGTTAATTAGCTTCTGAATATAAACCTGAAATTCGATTCTTATCATTCTCCGTTTAAACCCTGCTTAAATCGTAGAGTGGAAATTTTATGCAAAGTTCTTTCACCTGCTCTTTTACGAAGGTAAGATTTTCTTCATCTCCCGGATTCTTCAGGACAGAATTAATCAGTTCAAATACCTGAGCGAATTCTTCTTCACCAAAGCCACGCGTGGTTAATGCAGGCGTACCTATACGAATTCCGGAAGTTACAAATGGACTTTCTGTATCGAAGGGTACCATGTTTTTATTTACGGTAATTCCGGCCTTGTCGAGCGCTTCTTCTGCCACTTTGCCTGTCAGGTCTTTATTACGCAGATCAACCAGAATAAGATGGTTGTCTGTTCCATCACTTACAAGCTTATATCCATTTTCCATGAATGCATCAGCCAGGCGTGATGCGTTGTTTTTAACCTGTTTTTGATAATCAGTAAAATCATCCTGCAGGGCTTCACCAAAAGCCACGGCTTTTGCGGCTATCACGTGCATAAGCGGACCACCCTGACTGCCGGGAAAAACTGCGGAATCAAGAACCTCGCTTGTATTCTTCACCCGCCCTGATTTTCTCGCCGTAATGCCCAGTTTATTTTCTGCATCATTGCCCACTAAAATCATTCCGCCTCGTGGGCCACGCAGAGTTTTATGAGTGGTTGTTGTTACAACATCACTGATGTGAATGGGGTTATTTAGCAGGCCGGTGGCTATAAGGCCGGCCGTATGAGCCATATCCATCCACAAAAAAGCACCCACTTCATCGGCAATATCACGAAATGCCTCGTAGTCGAAATCCCGCGGATAGGCGCTGGCCCCGATTGAGATCATGCGTGGCTTTACCTCTTTCGCTTTTTCACGGACTTTGTTCATATCGATTCTGCCCGTTTCTTTTTCAACACCATAAAATTCTGCTTTATAGGTGATGCCGGAAAAGTTTACGGGAGAGCCGTGAGTAAGGTGACCGCCGTGAGACAGGTCGAGGCCGAGAAGAGTATCTCCCGGTTTCATGAATGCAAGATAGACCGCAGCATTCGCGGAGGCTCCGGAATGAGGCTGCACATTTACCCAGTCAGCCTTAAATAATTTTTTGGCCCGTTCACGGGCAAGCTCTTCAACCTTATCAACAAATTCACATCCGCCGTAATATCGTTTTCCGGGATAACCCTCGGCATATTTATTGGTGAGCACAGTTCCCATTGCTTCAATCGTGGCACGTGACGCAAAATTTTCGGATGCGATCAGTTCAAAATTATAATTCTGCCGCTCTGTTTCCTGCCGTATGTAGCCTGCAATTTCAGGGTCCCGGGTAATCAGTTCATCCATGTTGTAATACTATTTATCATTATCTTTATTTGTAAGTGAGTGGATTTTATTAACTCGGGTTTCGTGGCGACCCCCTTCGAAATGAGTATCAAACCACGCTTTTAGAATCTTTTCGAGCTGATTCTTATCCATCTCCCGGCCGGGCATGCAGAGCACATTGGCGTTGTTATGCAGCCGGGTGAGAGCTGCTATCTCTGGATTATAAACAAGTGCGCCCCGAACGTTTGGATATTTATTGGCTGTCATGCACATCCCCTGGCCGCTGCCACAGATCAGGATTCCCTGGGTGTGTTCTCCGGTGTTAACCTTCGTCGCTACCTGAATTGCAAAATCGGGATAATCAACTGAGTCAGGTGAATGTGTTCCAAAATCGATCGGCATGTGACCCATCGACTCAAGAATTTCCTTCGTAATTTCCTTGGCTTCAAAGCCTGCGTGGTCACTGGCGATGGGTATGATCATAACATTGTGTGTAGGAATGAGAGTAATTGTTTACAGAATCTAAATATCTCGAAAAAAACAGTCAGGAGAAAACAGATTAACGGGAAATCAGAGATTTTTTCCAATACCGTCCTAACTTTAAAATTCATACATACAAATGATTATTCAATATGGTTTTGTTTTTTGAATTCTCGCAGATTTCCACAGAGGATATCGCAGAGTTGCGCTGAATA
>CAYOLE010000331.1:0-2903 GCA_964404705.1 uncultured Rhodohalobacter sp.
GTATACTGGCTTTTTATATGGCGGTAATTGCAATAGTAGGTGTTGCATCCACCGGTAGATATGAGATGGCTATTCTTCTTCCCAAAAGCCATAATAATGCTCATAACCTGGCAGGATTTTCAACTTTTCTCTCATTAACAGTTTCAATTTGCGCGTTTCTGCTGTTTCTGTTCTTCGGTGACCGTATCTTGGGGCTTTTTGGTTTCCCCTCCATGTCGGTTCTTTACTATGCCATACCCGCCGGAATATTTGCGATAGGATTATTTCAAATATCAATTTTTTTGTTAAATCGAATCAAGAAATATAAAGGACTTGCTTCAGCAAAAATTGCCCGTTCAGGGAGCGTTTCGATTGGTCAGCTATTGTTTGGTTTTGCCGGCTTTTCGACTTTTGGACTGGTTTTTGGAAAGCTGATTGGTGAATTAAGCAGCGCCATTTATGCCCGCTGGCTTGCGAACAGAGACCGGGAATTTAAGGATTCCCGGCTCTCCTGGATAATCATGAAAGCAGAGGCACTGACTTACCGTGAAATGCCAAAAGTAAACGCGCCTCACGCCGTCTCCAACACCTTAAGCAATCAGCTGCCAAATATGCTTCTGGCAGGTTTTTTCAGTCCGGCAATTGCAGGATTCTATAATTTGAGCTACCGCATTTGTTATGCACCGGTAATGCTGATCTCAAGCTCTGTTTACCAGGTGTACAGCCGGTCGGTAAGCGAAAATCAGAAAAAAGGTGAGGATATACATCGCTTTACCTTATCCATTGTGAAAAAACTTTCCCTTACCGCAATTATCCCGTTCACAATATTACTGATTTTCGCCCCACCACTTTTCGAATTTGTTTTTGGCTCAGAATGGAGAGTTGCCGGGTTTTATTCTCAGCTGCTGGCGCCCATGCTTTATCTTGTCTTTATAGTTTCTCCTGTTTCTTACATTCCGGTTCTGTTAGGCTACCAGCGAAAGGCATTTTTATTGGATGTACTTTACTTAGCTTTAAGAACAGGAGCTTTATTAACAGGGTTCTACTTGGTCAATGCCACGATTGCCATTGCTGCATTTAGCGGTGTCGGTATAATATATCAGGTCTACCTTCTAACGTGGCTCTTATCTTTGACAAGAAAGCATAATTTTGAAGAAGAATTACCCTATTAACGATTAAAAAATTTAGGGATAATTTTTACTTTGGTGTGTAAACTATAATTTTGGATTAATTTTTTATCGTGAATCTATACGCTTTCTCTCCAAATAACTTTCCAATCATAAATCTATACATTAATCCATAAAGCTTTAAGCGCATTTTAAGCCAAAACAGAAATCCAACCTGACGATACCGGCTTTTATGTTTTTTAAAAAGATATTTAGCGCCACTCATCTTCTTGTTAAAATTCATGCTTATTTGATCTTTTGACCGGTTTTTTTGGCTTAATGCCTGGTCTACATAATCTATATTGCAGATCTCCGATGCCCGTATGAAAAGATCATATTCCTGGCTCGATTGCAGGCTCTCATCAAATCCATCAATTTTATCAAATATAGAACGTTTGAACAGCATCGTTTCGGTGCCGGAGACGGCAAAACCAGCCAACAAATCTCTATAGATATCTCCTCGAACTCTATTTTCTACCATTATCTCCTTACCCGATCTACAATCCAAAAGATGGCATGTAACCATTCCCAAATTAGTATCATCAGAATCTTGAAATTTTTTTATCTGCAGATCAATTTTTTCAGAAAAAAGCAAGTCATCATCATCCAGGAAGTTAATAAAATCACCAGTTGATAACATAAATCCTCGATTTCTTGCATAACACGCTCCCCGGTTTTCGCTGTTTTGTAAAAACTGTACCCCGGGATATTTTTTTCTGAACAGGTCGAGATCTGAATCAGAATGATCATCTACCACAATAACCTCAATGTTAGAGTACGTTTGATTGAGTGCAGACTCAACAGCCCGCTGTAGAAGATCCGGCCGGTTGTAGGTTGGAATGATGATACTGACTTTTGGTCTTTTTTGATCCATTCTAAAAGATAACAATCAGTTTCTGTAGTTCATATTCATCCTGTTATATGGATATAAAAGATATTTGAAAAGTTGAAAAACAGATTCCAGCTATTTGAGCTCCAGAACCGTAATCCAGGCGTATTTTTTCAAAAAGGGGAATGATTTGAATACTATTGAATCCAGTCTGTTTAGCGGTTTGGAAAAAGCTGACTGAATCGCGGCTACAGGAATGAAAGACGCCGCAATAGAGGAAAGATGGAAAAAATGGGGAGTCACTTCATCAAAGTACGTTTTAGCAAGTTCAAAATCCTTTAGAAGAAGCGGGTGCTCGTCGTCCGTTCGTATGGCAGGAGTCATCTTTCGATAGAGATTTATCACCGGATTATAACCCAAAGGTTCAAAAAACACTCCACTTCCACCGGGTTTTAATACACGCCGAAGTTCTGAGTAGCAGCGTTCCAGGTCGAGATGATGCAAAATGCCGCTTCCGCAAACTCTGTCAAAACTTTGGTCATCAAAAGTTAACTCCTCGGCGTCCATTACAAAAAAGCTGATCTTCACACCTTGTTTGTCAGCCTCTGATTTAGCCTGCTCAATCGCTACATCGGAGATATCGATCGCGGTTACATTTGCCCCGGCTTTAGCAAGAGAAAATGCCTGGCTTCCGGGGCCACATCCATATTCCAAGACGGATAATCCATCAACATCTTCATGAATCCTCCGGCTATAAAACCGTTTACTACGATCTGTGGTTTTATAATACTTTTTAACCCGGCTGCGCTTACCCGTTGCAAACGTCTCGTTGTGAAACTCCTTTTCTCGATCTAACCTTTCTTTTTCCTGCATGCATCAAAGTTATGATAAAGAACAGCTAAGAAAAAGCTGATAATATATTCTTATCA
>CAYOLE010000332.1:0-2891 GCA_964404705.1 uncultured Rhodohalobacter sp.
TTTTTATGTTGTCAGAAAAAGGAAGAAAGGTTACAAGAATTGGTCATCCTCTAAGAGTATTAATTATTGAGGACTCGGAAGATGATACCGAACTGATGCTGAGGCATCTGAGAAAAGGTGGATTCTATCCAAAATTTCGGCGTGTGCAATCCGCCGCCGGTCTTAGTAGTGCATTAAATAATGATAAATGGGAACTCATATTGTGCGATCACAATATGCCGGGATTTGACAGTGTAACAGCTCTTGATATTGTTAAAAGTAAACGTCCGCATGTTCCATTTATGCTTATTTCGGATTACATCCCAACCAGTATTGCTGAGATAATAACAAGGAACGGTGCACGTGCCACAATTTCCAAGAGTAACCTCATGCAGCTGGTTCCCGCTGTTGTAAGAGAGCTTAAAGCTGTAATTGATAAAAAGAAACTCGATTCTGATTTGCATTCATTTTCTCGAAAAAGGCTATCGGAGAAAAAGAAGACATCTGGTAAGCATAGGTCGACTATTAGTCTTTTTGCAGCGGCTTCGTCTGAGCCTGAAATTAACAACGGACACACTACAAGGGACGGTGGGATTAATAAACCTGATTCAAAAGAATCATCAGTAAAAAATATTCTGATTGTTGAAGATGAACTAATCCAGTCCATCTTGCTTGAGAAATTGATAAAAAGTCTTGGATATACTGTCATCGGCAAGGCTACCAGCGGATCCGATGCAATAAAAATGGCTCTGAATCTGCAGCCGGATCTTATAACAATGGATATTTCACTTCAGGATGATATAGATGGCATTATGGCAACAAAATTGATCCAGGATAAAAATATGATCCCGGTCATTTACATTTCCGGAAATAGTGATAAATATAATTTAGAAAGAGCCGAAACTACTAATTTTGTTGATTTCATCCCTAAGCCGGTTAGCAAAGAATGCCTGGCTAAATCATTCTCCAAAGCAGAAAAAATACACGCCCAAAAATAAGTGACAAAACCCCTGTAAACCCGCCTTTTTACTTCAACAGAAGGCTTTGAAAAACGTGTAATTTCAAAGCCTTCTTACTATTGACGTGTCAATGATGAAATGGCGGGTTTGAGTCATCGGATGAGTCAATTCAAAGTCATCACAATTTTATTAAAATCTCATTTTTGCGAAAAACTCATCCGATGACTTTTCCCCTGCAACCAAACGTTTACAGTTGACATAACACTATGTTAAAATGTGAAAGAAATATCTGTTCAATTCCATTAAAAACCAGTCCCTACTCATCCTATTTAAGTTGTACTGTATTCTATTTATTGGTTACTTCTTGTAAACCAAAATGATTACTCCCCTTATGAAAAGTAAACTGCTGCTTTCTATTTTTTTCCTTTGCTTTATCAGTACCTGCTCCGAACAATCACAAGAATCTGCATTTGAACGTCTTGAACTGGAAGAAATTTCCGTACAGGAACTACAAGAAAAATATTCAGATGGATCCATTACGATCCGGGAAGTTATTCAGGCATACATGGACAGAATTGAGTCTGTGGATCGAAACGGGCCGGGGTTAAACTCTGTATTAACGCTGAACAGAAACGCAATTGAAATTGCAGATTCTTTAGATGCTGAATTAAACGAAGGAACAACCCGTGGTCCACTTCATGGCATACCCATACTGCTAAAAGACAATATTAATACCGCAGATATGGCTACCACGGCCGGCTCCCGTTTTCTTGAAGGGTCCGTTCCAACGCGTGATGCATTTATTACTAACAGGCTCAGGGAGCAGGGAGCTGTTATTCTTGGAAAAACAAACCTTAGTGAGTGGGCAAATTTTCACAGCAGTTTTTCATCCAGCGGGTGGAGTGCACTGGGCGGACAGGTGCGCAATGCCTACGAAATTTCCCGAAATCCCTGCGGTTCCAGTTCCGGGTCAGCAGTTGCAGTTTCTGCAAACTTGTCAACTATAGCGATCGGTACCGAAACCAATGGTTCTATAGTTTGTCCGTCTAATGCAAACGGTATTGTTGGTTTTAAACCCACAGTTGGCCTCTGGAGCCGCTCTGGTATCATCCCGATATCGTATACCACAGACAGTGCCGGCCCCATGACCCGCACCGTTCGCGATGCAGCTATTTTGCTGGGAGCCATTGCAGCTGTAGATCAGGATGACGATCTCACAAAGGCGGCTGAAGAACACATCCATGAAGATTATACGCAGTTTCTTAATGAAGATGGTCTTGATGGAAAACGAATTGGATTCTACAAGTCTCCGCTTGGCAATCACTTTCGTGTAGATACGCTGATGCATCAAACCATTAAAACACTTGAAGATCTGGGTGCAACCATAATCGAAATCGATGAGATTTCAGAAGAGAACATTGGCAGTGATGCGTTACAAGTACTTCTTTATGAATTTAAAGACGGTATTGACAACTACCTTCAATCACTTAATAACGATACTATTGTATCTTCCCTGGAAGAGATGGCTGAGCAGATCAGGAAAACGCCAGCCGAAACCGAAAAATTTGATCGCGATCTGATTTTAACAGCTGCTGAGAAAGGCGGGCTTGAATCGGAAGAATATCAAAATGCACTTGAAAAAATGCTGCGAGTCAGCCGGGAAGAAGGAATCGACCGGGTGATGGATGAGCATAATCTGGATGCTTTTGTTTCACCCACCGGCTCACCTGCCTGGAAAACGGATCTTACACTGGGCGATAATTTTAAACTCTCATCAAGCTCGCCCTCTGCACGTGCAGGCTATCCAATTATTACATTACCGATGGGATCTATTGACGGGCTGCCGGTCGGTGTCTCCTTTTTTGGCCGTGCATGGAGTGAACCTATGCTTCTGGAAATTGCTTACTCATTCGAACAGAATACCAGTCATCGAATAGTTCCTCAGTTTCTGGA
>CAYOLE010000333.1:0-2887 GCA_964404705.1 uncultured Rhodohalobacter sp.
CGGCTATATTCATAACCTTATCAATTTCAGGAAAAGTAGAATCCAATACGGCCGTAAGTGGATATGGAGTACTCAGATTTTTATAAACTTCACCTGAATTGGGGTTCGTCCTTTCTTCAGTTATCCGATAAATTTGATCTGCGCTATCATGGAAATTATCGTGCGACCATTCAAATCTTACATAAAAAACCAGAAGGATACAGCAGGCCAAACCCACTGCCAATCCCCCAATACTAATAGTTGATTCTATTTTATTTTTGTTGAGGTTTCGAAACGCAATTTTTATGTAGTTTTTCAGCATAATTTTCAGCTTTTCCCAAAAGGATCCCTTCGGGGCAGCAATCAGTCGTCAGCTTTCAGTCAGACCAAGCTGACGGCTGAAAGCTGAAGTCTGACCGCTATTCATCATTCATTTTTCAAACTTTCTACAGGGTTAATTAATGTGGCTTTAATAGACTGATAACTCACCGTCAGACATGCTACAGCAAGAGTCACCATTCCAGCCAAAAGGAAAATGCCGACGCCGAGTTCAATGCGGTAAGCAAAATCCTGTAGCCAATTTTTCATACCATACCAGGCAATTGGGGCAGCGATCACAAAGGCGATAGCTACCAATTTGGTGAATTCCTTGTTCACCAGCAGCATGATACTTTGGGAACTGGCTCCCAATACTTTACGAACACCGATTTCTTTGGTCCGTCGGACCACCATCAGAGATGCCAGACCAAATAAACCCAGGCAGGCGATGATGATAGCAAGGACAGATCCAAAAAAGACAATACGGCTCAGTCGTTCTTCCTGTTGATATTGATTATACACAGCCTGGTCTACAAATGTATAGTTAAATGGAGCTCCTGATGCCGCTAAGGTCCATTTTTCTTCTATCAGACTCATAAAAGCCGGAAGGTTTTGAGAGGTAAACCGTAAGGAAATCCGGGGTGTTGGTGATGAGTTGAAGCCCACATTTTCTATCCCGCTAAATATTATACCCGGGTTGATTGTTAATGCAAGGGGTTCAACTTCGGTATGCAATGATTCGTAGTGGAAATTTTCGACTACACCAATGATTTCATGGTCTTCAAAGTTAGATCCCGGCAGGCGCTGACCGACAGGGTTCTGCCATCCATAGTCATCTACAAGAGCCTGGTTCACAATGATAGCTCGTCTTTGGTCAGACGGGTTATTAATAGAAAAATTCCTTCCTGACTCAATACTAATACTATATGTATCGAGAAAGGAGTGATCCACAATATTAAAATTAAAATATCGCTTTCGGTCATTTTGATCCCTGAAATCGGCAGAGATCCACCCACCGGATTGAACCGGGGTAAATGCAGATAAACTGAATGAAGTGATGTCGGGAATGCCGGCTAACTCTGATTCAAGACGCTCTTTAAGGCGTGTGCCATCTTCAATTGTTTCCATTAATGGTGTACCGGGGCCTGGATTCAGATCCGTAGATAACACCACTACCTGGTCTTTTTGATAGCCAAGATCAGCTGAACGTAAATAATCAAGTTGTTTTGTGATGATCAGGGTTCCCGCAATCAATGCAATGGAAAGCGTAAATTGGATAACGACCATCGTCTGGCGAAACAGGTTTTTATCACCGGATAAACTTAATCGACCTTTAAGCACTTCAACCGGCTTGAAACCGGACAAAATAAGGGCGGGATAGATGCCAGCAATAAGGCTTACAAAAACAGCGGTCGCAAATAAAAGAAGCAGAAGGTTTCCATTGAATATAAGCTGTAGCTCAGTGTTAGACAGCGCATTGAACTGTGGAAGCAATAACTCGGCCAACAGTACTCCTATTGTCAATGCAAGCAGGGTCATCAATAAAGCCTCACCCCAGAACTGATACATAAGGTGTGGACGCTGAGCACCGATGGTTTTCCGTATACCAACTTCTTTTGCCCGGGAGGTGGAACGGCTGATGGAAAGCGTCATAAAATTCACGCAAGCAATGAGAAGAATAAGCAGGGCAATGGCTCCCAAAATGTATGAGTAAACAGGATCGCTTACATTTGCTATGCCTGCCGGGATATCCGTGTTTAAGTGAATGTCGGTAATGGGTTGCAAACCAACAGTGTAAGTGAGGTCACCCTGGTTAAAATCATCTCCATAGCGATTGCCCAGTTCGGCAACCATCATGGATTGCATCTTGTCTTCAATTTCACTCAATTGACTGTTTTCTTTCAGCAATACATAAGTCTCTGCTGAAACGCTAAACCAACTTGTTAAAGCACCCTCACTATAAATCTTTGTATCGTTTGAAAACGGGATAAGGATATCAAATTGAATGCTGGAATTAATCGGGGGATCTTCAGCTACGGCAACTACCGTGAAGTCACTGAATGTTTCCCCAAGTTGAATACGCAGGGTTTTCTGAACCGGATCTTCATCCCCAAAAAATTGTTGAGCGGCTTGTTCGGTTAGTACAACCGTACCGGGATTATCTTTGATGGAAGTTAGATCACCCCGAATGCTCTCAAAATCAAACATTTCAAAGAAAGCTGTATCAGCAATCGAGATAGCTGTTGAGGTGGATTCTGTTTGATCCGGCCGTTTTACGAGGGTTGAAATGGTTGAAAACCGGCTGGTTTGTTCCACTTCCGGGATATTATTTTCAAGGGTAGAAGCCAGGATGAGCGGCGTTACGGAATTGAAGTAGATTTCATCATTACCATAATCTTCGTGGACCCAGGCACGGTACAATCGATCGGATTTGGAATGAAATTCATCATAACTCCACTCATTATACACGTACAATCCGATCAACAAGCAGCAGGCAATTCCCACCGCCAGGCCAAAGATGTTGATGAAGGAATACATCTTGTTTTTGAACAGGTTTCGGAATGCGATTTTAATGTAGTTTTTCAGCATG
>CAYOLE010000334.1:0-2887 GCA_964404705.1 uncultured Rhodohalobacter sp.
GTCGCTGACCCGCAGAATCTTGTAACTATTATCTATTACTTTCTCAACCTATACTTCTCTCCTTCATCTTCCATGCGAATCAGGAGATCTTCACGCGACATGGCCTTTAAAATTTGTTGCAGCTTTTTTCGGGGCCAGTTTGTTTCTTTTACAAGCTGATCAAACGTATGTGCATCTGATTCCAGAATCTCTTCTACCCTGCTGATCTCATCCTGGTCAGGTATATATTGTTTCTCTTTCAAAGACCTTAAACAGTTGTCACAGTGACCGCATGGAGCGGTTCCGGTTTCACCAAAATAGTTCCTGAGAAATTGTTCACGGCAGCCATCCGTGTCTATATACTGCTTCATATATCGCAGTTTTGTTAAAAGCACATCGCGATAGTGATATGCCGAATCCCGGTCGATTTGCAGTTTTTGCATTCGCGCTTCAATAAGCCTGATCAAAGGTTTATCTCCAAGTTTTTCGAATTCGAGGAGTTTGTCATATTCCGTAAACACATGGAGTGCTTTTTCAAGCTGACGAGGAGTGACGTTTAGTTTCTCGCAGATATACGTTTCATCAATATAGTGCATTTGTTGAAACGCGTCGGCGCCAAATTGCCGGAAAAGAGTGTCGAGAAACTGCATCTTTTTGGAATCATTATCCTGAATTAACGTGCGGATGTAATGGCGCCCGGCTGTAAATTGAATTCCAATTTTTGATTGATAAAGTTCCGTTATTTCAACGATTTCAAGGCGTTCCAGAACCCTGACCGCTACAGCGATCTCCTGTACACGAACACCAATTCGTTTCGCCACACGGCTGTAACTGATCGGCTCCGCTTTTTCTGATTCGCTGCCGATGGCAAGCTCCAGTTCATCGCAAATACCATTATAGACTTTTTGAAGCGTTTCAAATTCGGGATACCCTCTCTCAATTCTTTTCCCTGCCAATTCAGAATCTCCCTCCTTGTACAGTAAAATCGGGTAACTTTCTTTCCCGTCGCGTCCGGCACGCCCGGCTTCCTGGTAGTACGCTTCAAGAGAAATGGGCATGGTTTGATGGATTACAAACCGGCAGTCCGATTTATCGATTCCCATGCCAAATGCATTGGTCGAAACCACGACAGGCGTTTTACCGGAAATCCACCTGTTCTGGATCGCCTCCCGTACAGAACTTTCTACACCCGCATGGTAGGCTTCTGCCCTGATCCCGTTTCGCGAAAATTCTTCGGCCCATTTCATACAATCCCGGCGGGTGCTGCAATACACAATGCCACTTCCTTTTTCGGTTCCACGTTTGACGGCCGTCATCAGTGAATGCTGTTTTTGCGGGGTGTGTTTTACCCACCATATCAGGTTTTTTCTTCCAAATCCACCGGCTACAACTTTCGGATCGCTGAATCGCAGGTTTTTGATGATATCTTCTTTAACCTCGGGGGTAGCGGTGGCTGTTAAGGCAACCCATCGGATGTTGTCTGCTGCTACTCCCAGCTCTTCCCTGATTTGCCTGTAACTCGGCCTGAAACTGTGTCCCCACTCCGAGATGCAGTGAGCCTCATCCACTGCCACCAGAGAGATATTCAGGCGATCCTGCTCATTTTTCCACAGCTCCGTCGTCAGACGTTCGGGGGCAATGTATAGAAGCTTATACATGCCGTTCCGCGCATTCACCAGCCGCTGCTCAACTTCATAACCCGGCAGTGTACTGTTGATGAAGGTTGATCGTATCCCGATCTTTTTTAACTGCTCCACCTGGTCCTGCATCAGCGCTACAAGCGGAGAGATAACAACCGTCAGGCCATCCAGTACAAGTGCCGGCACCTGGTAGCAAAGTGATTTACCGCCGCCGGTGGGGAAAAGCACCAGCGTATCCCTGCCCTCCAGTATCGATTCAATCACCTCCTCCTGGCCCGGACGAAAAGAATCATACCCCCAGTTTTTTTTCAGTACCTCGCGTGCATCTGTCAAAACAATTTTTCCTTGATTAAATCAGTTCAGAATAATCTGAAAATTTCTGTCAGGAAGCACATTTAAAAATAAAAAACGTGACTATGATTTATCCACACCTTTGAAAACACTTATCAATTTTCCTACATCTAAGATCTACAT
This sequence comes from uncultured Rhodohalobacter sp., assembly GCA_964404705.1. Classification (GTDB taxonomy): domain Bacteria; phylum Bacteroidota; class Rhodothermia; order Balneolales; family Balneolaceae; genus SW132. The sequence continues at coordinate 2,094 of CAYOLE010000334.1, forward strand.
CAAATAACAGCTTTAATATAATCCCGCCGCATTTGTGCAATGGCAGATATACTGATTCCCACCGGGCAGACGGCCTCACACTCTGCATGATTGGAACAATCCCCAAAACCTTCTTTACCCATCTGATCTACCATGGCGATAACACGCTTGCGGCGCTCTGGTTTACCCTGTGGCAGGCTGTTCAGGTGCGCGAGTTTGGAGCCGGTAAACAGGGCTGCCGATGAGTTGGGGCATGCTGCTACACAGGCACCGCAGCCAATACAGGTTGCATAATCAAAGGCTGTTTCTGCAATATCTTTTTCAACCGGAATAAGGTTGGCTTCCGGCGCGGCTCCTGTCTTTACCGATACATACCCGCCGGCTTCAATAATTCTGTCGAATGCCGCCCGGTCTACAACCAGATCTTTGATGACAGGAAACGCTTTAGCCCGGGGCGGCTCCACCACAATGGTATCGCCATCACTGTAATTTCGCATGTGGAGCTGACAAACGGCTGTCATATGTTTGGGGCCATGCGCCTTTCCATTTATCACCAGATTACAGGAGCCGCAAATCCCTTCACGGCAATCATAATCAAATTCAACAGGCTCTTTTCCCTCTTTGACGAGGTTTTCGTTCAACACATCAAGCATCTCAAGGAACGACATATGCTCACTTACACCGTTCAGCTTATAATCCTGAAATTTCCCTTTCGCTTCCGCATTTTTCTGGCGCCAGATTTTAAGGTTAATTGTCATTTGGCTCATAATAAATCCTTATTTGTAACTTCGTTGTTTCAATTCCACGAATTCGAA
>CAYOLE010000335.1:0-2846 GCA_964404705.1 uncultured Rhodohalobacter sp.
CTCTTGCCGGGGCTTATCGTTGAAATCGAATTTGATGATATTCAGGTAAATAAACGCACCAAAGCCGGATATACACTGCGTTTGCCCCGGTTTAAAGCCATTCGTTGGGACCTGGGCCCTGATGATGTGGATACACTCAAAGATGTGGAAGCAGCTTACCGGGAGAAAATGGAATCCGTTCGCAAAAAACAGGATTCTAATCCCAGTTTTATACTCCATTCATAGTTATTTATTTATTGACCCGGTATGATCTTATGATCAGATAGAATTTAAAATACTTGCTATCCAATACACCCTTCCCATATACACCTTCAGAAGTTAGAGAGAATACGAGTGCCGCCCAATCAACTAACAAGCCAGTGTTATACCAACATTAACCGCATGTTTATCAGGGAAAGTTTCAAGGGGATGTTGTCAACGGATCTGTAAATACAATGACTTCTCTTTACCAAATTTTTTCTTTACAAAATTTTATGAGCTTGCCGACATATCCGACGGAACTTTACACTAAATTTTATATCGGGTAAAAAAAGTACAGCCAATTATTGCTAAAGATTCCCCATCTGTTCGACGATAAGAAATACAAGAATACTACACGGCATTATTCTCAAAATGGACATCAAAAAAAAGCTGCTACTTACTGGCTCAATCTGTACGCTCCTTTACTGCGTTTTCAATCCGGCAACTATCGCACAGACGAATGTGGCCGAGAGTACTCCACCCCATATAGATTTAACAGTAGAGACCGAAGCTACGGTTGACTCTGTTGAAGACCTGGTCATTAATCTTATCAGGAAAAATCAGCTTACTGAGGCTCATAAATGGTCGGCTAATGGGCTGGAATTGGCGAAAAAGATCGGCTATCGCGAAGGAGAATTTAATTTGATGCTACAGATGGCCAGCCAGTTTCTGGACCGGAATATTCCTGATTCGACAATCTACTATTCCGAACGCGCTCTCGAACTTGCTGAATCAGATAATGAAAAGAAGCAGGCTTTGAACAGTCTTGGTAACGGCTACACAAAAGCGGGACGAAGTATTATAGCCATTGACTTGTATGAACAGGTGGTTGCACTTGCCGACTCGCTTGAGGATGAGAAATATTCAGTCGGTGTGTTAATCAACATTGCAACTGCTTATAAAAATCTGGGAGAAATTGAGGAAGGTCTTAAATATTATTTTGAAGCTCTCGAACGATCTGAGAAAATTGGCAATAAGGAATTTATAGCAATTATCACGAATAATCTTGGTGATACATTCATCGATTTAGAAAATTATGAGCAGGCAGAATATTACCTGATCCGATCAAAAGAGGTTAGTCTTGAGGAAGAAATTACCTCTAACATCGTACGTGTATATTTAAATCTTGGTAATCTTTATAAAAATACAGAACGATTTGATGCCGCGGAGGAGTCTTATAACAAAGTTCTTGAAATGCATAATCGATCCGGTAATATACCTGGCAAAATCCAGGTTACGTACAATATGGGTATGATGCATCTTGCCAAAAAAGATTATGATCAGTCGCGAAATCACCTATTAACGTCACTTGCAGACAGCCGGGAAATAAATTTGCAGTTAGGCATTATGTATAGTGTAAACGGACTTGGTGAACTTGAAATGGAACTGGGGAATACTGCAGAGTCTGTTGACTATTACAAACAGGCTGTTGAGTTAGCAAAAAATTTCGACAGCAGAACAATGGAACTTGAAGCTGCTACCCATATGTACCAGGCTCTCAAGCAGGCGGGAAATCAGGCTGAAGCGCTTGAATGGCTTGAAAAAGCCGATGAACTTAAAGATGTGATTCGTTCAAGCGAAAGTGAACGGTTAGCCGCTCAGTATGAAGCCAAATTCAAACTCCATCAATCTGAACAAGAGAAGCAGCTAATTCAGGTTCAGCAAGAACAACAAGAAAAACGTCTTGAGCAGCAAAGCTGGATCATTTTAACTGCATTTTCGGGTATTATAATGCTGTTAATTGGCGGAGTCGTTTTAATACAAAGCAACCGAAAGCGCAAAAATGCCAACTTGAAACTTACCGGCAGCAACTATCAGCTTAAAGAACTTAATGACACGGTTCAGCGCCAGAAAGAGGAATTGGAAAGCAGTAACAACATAAAGACAAAGCTATTCGCTATAATAGCTCACGATCTGCGGGGACCACTGGGTTCCCTGCAAAGTTTGCTTTACTTGTTACGGGAGCATGATTTATCAGAAGAAGAGACCAACAAATTAACCACCACTCTGGAAAAAAATATGCTTGAGAACTCCAGTATGATGGATAATCTTCTTGGATGGGCCCAGTCTCAAATGAATGGCCTATCTGTAAATAAAAGGTCTATTGACCTCAGGCTTTGTGTAGAATCTGTTCTTGATCAATTCAGGCTGCAGGCAAAAAGCAAAAACATCCACCTGGCAATTGATGTATCCGATGACACCTTCATATTCGCAGATTATGATCTGATGAAACTGGTACTTAGAAACCTGGTCGCCAATGCGATAAAATTCAGTCATGCAGATTCCACAATTCGAATAGGCGCAAAACAAACCTGTGAGGCAATCTATCAAGTTTCCGTAAAAGACTACGGAGTCGGGATACCGAAAGATAACCAGGCCAAAATCTTTACCGCTGAACATTTCACCAGCCTGGGCACAAATCGTGAAAAAGGAAGTGGTCTTGGTTTGAATCTTTGCAAAGAATATGTGGAAAAACACGGCGGAATCATCTGGTTTGAAACGCAAGCGGATGAAGGCACAACATTTTACTTCACCGTGGCAGCAGATCAGGAAAAAGAAAAGCTCGTTAGTGCCTGAATCGGGTATATAAATTGAAGGTGTGGAAG
>CAYOLE010000336.1:0-2818 GCA_964404705.1 uncultured Rhodohalobacter sp.
TGTAGATGTATTCGGAATTGACGCCTTCTTGCCAGGTTCTCAAATTGATGTTCGACCCGTTCGTGATTTCGATGCGTATGTAGATCGTACGATGGAATTTCAGGTTGTCAAGTTAAATATGCAGGCAGAAAACGTAGTGATTTCACACAGAGCACTTATCGAGTCTGATCTGGAAGAACAACGTGAAGAGATTCTTGATACGATTGAAGCCGGTCAGGTTCTCGAGGGTATTGTTAAAAACATTACTGACTTCGGTGTCTTTATCGATCTTGGCGGCGTTGACGGACTCTTGCACATAACTGATCTATCATGGGGTCGGGTTGATCATCCGGAAGAGATTGTAAGCCTGGATCAGAAGTTGAATGTAGCAGTTATAGATTTTGATGAGAACTCTAAACGAGTTTCACTTGGGCTCAAGCAGCTTCAGCCTCATCCATGGAACGAGATCGATATCAAATACCCTGATAATTTAAGAGTTCAAGGCCGTGTGGTTTCCATTGCGGATTATGGTGCTTTCATTGAGCTTGAAAAAGGGGTGGAAGGGCTGATTCACATTAGTGAAATGTCCTGGACACAGCATATCAAACATCCATCTCAACTTGTTCAAAAAGACGATATCATTGAATGTGTAGTCTTGAACATTAACGAAGACGAGAAAAAAATCTCTCTGGGTGTTAAACAGCTTGAACAAGATCCGTGGGAAGAGCTTCTGGAGCGATATCCGGTGGGTTCGAAGCATACTGGTGAAGTTCGAAACCTCACCAATTTTGGAGTGTTTGTAGAACTCGAGCCGGGAATCGATGGATTAGTACACGTTTCTGATTTAAGCTGGACTGAAAACATTGAGCATCCAAATCAGGCAGTTGAAAAAGGACAGGAGTTGGAAGTTGTAATCCTGGCCGTAGACTTTGATAATCGAAGAATTACGCTCGGGCACAAACAAGTAGAAGAAAATCCGTGGGAAAAATATGCCGAAGAATACGGCTTGGGAACAAAGGTAGAGGGGGAAGTTTCTAAAATTACCGATAAAGGTGTATTTGTGAAACTACCACTGGGTGCTGAAGCTTTTCTTCCGCTCAAGAAGATGAAAGATGAGATTGAAGACCTTGAAGAAGTGTTTAGTGAAGGAGATAAAGTAGAAGGTTTTGTAGCCGACTTCGACGAATCCGGAAAAAATATTGAACTCACTCAAAAGGAAATCGAATCAAAGAAACAGACTGATAAAGCTAAAAAATCAAAGCCTGCTGCGGAGGAAAAAATGGAAACCGGAACACCAACACTCGGTGAAGTCTCTGGATTGGCAGAGAAGCTTGCAGGAAAGAAAGATAAAGATTCGAAATAGAACACAATTAAATTTCCTCAAATTAAAAAAAGGGCTGCCGGATTAAAATTCGACAGCCCTTTTAAATTTGATAAAAATACAGCTCGCCAGTTAGTTTAAAGTATAATAAATGCTGAAACAGATGTTTAAAAATTAAAGTTATAATAGGTAACAGCGTGCTAAACGTTATGCTATTCAACGTAAAAATAAATTGTGTTTTTAGACATATCTGCACTGCTTCGCACATTACTTCCGGTTTCCCGATTATAGGTATAAATTACGTTACGAAGTGAAATCAGCTCCTTTTCATTCTCAAATTTCACTTGAACAGCATCTCCGCCGGGCTTAAGGTCGGCGATTGCCTCCTTTAAGGGACGGTATTTTGATTTACTTTTTCTTGATACTTTAATGTCTGATCTATCGACAAATCTAATTTTCATTGTAGTTACCTAAAGCATTGATTTTTTATACGTAGTATTCTAAATGAAATATATTAAGAGTTAACATGCAAAATATATTTATAAATACACTTTGAATGTGGGATGCATTAATGATAATTAAGAAAATTTAATAGTTTCAAAAAAAAGCAGATAATAAATCATACAAAAAATAGCATTTTAAATTATGTATAATTCATGCAGATTATGATGTAGAATTATCATTAATTAAGCCTTGTTAAAGACCTAATAAATAAATAATAATGGATCTATTTAACGAAAGAGAAAAAAGCGAACAAAATACCCATTCGGATCAACCCCTTGCTACTCGTATGCGGCCTGATTCCCTGGATGAGTTTGTCGGTCAGCAGGAGTTAGTGGGTGAAGGCAAAATGATTCGAAGAATGATAGAGAGCGGAAGAATCGGCTCACTGATATTTTACGGTCCGCCAAGTTCCGGAAAAACCACTCTTGCTAATGTAATCTCTAAAGAAATCGATGCCCATTTTGATATAATAAATGCTGTTTTAGACGGTATTAAAGAACTGCGAAAAGTGGTTGCTCGGGCAATGGATAGAAAGAAAGCCGACGGTAAGCAAACTATTCTTTTTATAGATGAGATACACCGGTGGAATAAAGCCCAGCAAGACGCTTTACTCCCACACCTGGAGTCGGGTATAATTAAACTAGTTGGAGCCACGACTGAGAATCCATTTTATTCGCTTGTTAATCCTCTTCTCTCGCGCTGCCAGCTTTTTGAATTAAAACCTCTGCTAAAAAGTGATGTTGTCCAGATGATTGACAGGTCTTTACTCGATGAAGATCGCGGCCTGGGATATCTTGACATAAACCTCACAGATGAGGCAAAAGAACACTTCGCTGAATATGCCGGAGGAGATATAAGAAATGCACTTAACGCGCTTGAAATGGCTGCGCTAACAACTCCCAAGAATAAAGATGGATCGGTTACAATTGATATTAAAATCGCAAAAGATTCGATACAACAAAGAAGCGTGAGATATGACAGGTCAGGGGATGAACATTATCATTATGCATCCGC
>CAYOLE010000337.1:0-2814 GCA_964404705.1 uncultured Rhodohalobacter sp.
CGGCGGACCCAACTGAGCGGGCTGGAACAGGCCCAGCACGTGTCCGCCGTAGACCACGGCGAGGCGCCCATCCATGCGCTTGTGGAGGGCGATGCGGCAGCCGGCAAGGTTCGTCCGTACAGGAAAGTCGGGCAAGGCCAGGACGTGCCCGAAGAGGGGGATGGTGTGGTCGTTGGCCACCGTGCGCCAGTAGGTGAAGTGGATCTGCGCGTTGGCCTCGGCGCGGCTAAGGCAAGGACGGTAGGCAGAGCCAGGTTGCGCAGGCGCCTTCATGAACCGCCTGTCCGACATATTTCTGCTGGACAGATCACCGCGCGTGAGTGAACCAGTTTGCGCGTCTACTTCCCGGGAGTAGTTATATCCAATTACATTTTTGTGAACACCCCGGCTAAACATTAACGCTCTTCTCAACTTGCGGAAAATATTGTTTTCAACCAGGTTTAATGTGTTTTTTCTCCATAAATTTACACCATATCCATGCCCGCCAAAACATCCATGACGGTAAATCGCACCATCAAAAAAGCTCTCTGATACAGTATTTTGCAAAGACTCAATCATATAAATATGATGTGCGATAGGCCTGTAGCTATACATATCTTGTAAGCTGGCATTATAAACTCTGAAAGCTAAAATGTGATGCCCATGAGGAGAACGGTTTGCTGCCGGTTCATCTTTACATTCGAAATGATCAGGCAGCGGGTCCGGATTATAACCTGTTGTTTCCAGTCCCAGTGAAGAGATACCAACATTTTGCAGAGCATCAATTTTATGAACATGTAAATTTATTCCTCCATACGTGTTTTGTTGATCCCAGGACAGGCTGAAGTCATGTTCAAGCTCTAAAACAAGGGGCGAATGACTTTTCACTTTTTTAATCCTGTTAATCTGCCCCAGGCACGGATGTTCTTTGCAGCTGACACCTTCTTTATTTGAACGCACACGTATCACATCTCCTGTTGTAATTTCACTATTATTGCCGGTTACTATAATCTGGTTTGCAGCTGAATTGTAGTCAGAAATTGCCCCTAAATATGTTTCATCCCCTCCTTTTAAAGCGATACCCGAGTTTATATTTCCATAAACAGGAATTCTAAAATTAACCGGGTTAGTAAAATCGAATGCTAAAATAGTTGACGGGCCCGAATGCATCAAATGATTGGGTCCTTTGCCTTTTATATAAACGTTATCGTGCGTGCCGGCTTCTAAAACAAGGGGCCGGCCAAGCAGGTAGGTGCCTTCACTCAGCAGAACAAGATTGATTCCGCTTGATGTCCCTGCAGAATCAATCGCGGCTTGTAATAATTGCCAGTCGTTATCATGGGAAGGAGGCTGTACATGAAAAATTCGATCAAATTCAGAAATGTCAGGAAAAGGAGTGACAGCACCGGCTTTATGCCACTCAATGTTTCTGGGATAATCCAATGTCTGAGAATATCCATCATAGATAAATAAAAACAGAGAGCATAAAATGGAGATTGTAGTAGTTGTAAATTTCATTCGTAATATATCAGAAGAGTCAGGTTAAAGGATAATGAAGAGATTTCCCGGTTCGTAGTTGGGGTTGGATTATTATAGCTTCGTTTTGATGTAACGTTACCAGGTAGTTTCTCATACCCGGATCAGCATTTTTTTGGAAATGAATTGAGACTATGGAAAATGCACCTATTTTTCTGAATTTTCTTCCAACGTACCCTTTTGATCAGCAGGCTTGAAATAGACCAGTGATTCATCACTGCCCAGCTCATAAGGTTCGGGTTTACCCGACTTCACAGAGAATCCTTTGTAGTTATAATGTTCAAGCAAATCGCAAAGTTCTTTTGCAGATGTACCGGCTTTATTTAGATGCTTTTCCACCACTTCAATAAACAGATGAGCTACATTTTGCGATTTTAACATATTTTCAAGTCCCTTCAATACATTCAGTTCATAACCTTCCACATCTATTTTTATGAGGTCGATGTTTTCTATTTGATTGTCTATGCAAAATGAATCAAGAGAAATGCTCGAAATATCTTCGTATTGACCTGTTTCGTTAACCACCGATGACGCCGCAGTGTTTTCCATTCCTGAGAAATAAATTCGCTGCCGGCCTTTTGTATTCGATACAATTTTTTTAACTGGCTGAACATTTGTTAACGAGTTTAATTCCAGATTTCTGAGTAATGTGTGATACTGGTAATCCATCGGTTCAAATGCATATACTCTCCCGTCTGTTTTTTGTGCAAACTGAACGGTGTAGTAACCTATGTTCGCGCCCACATCAAAAATGGTTTGGCTTTGCCCGGCAATACTTAGCAAATATTGTTCATACACATCTTCAACTATGTAACTGCCATGTAAATATACATTCCAGGGAATCCAGTCGGTAAGCCGGCATACCAGCTTTGCTTTTCCCGCATGAAGGGGTAATACAAATTCCATGTCCCACCGATGTATAATGGGTTTTAGCAATGTTTTGCTGTACAAACTTTTACCCGGCACATTCGGGATTTTCCTTAAAACTTTCCCTGTAATTTCTATAAACCTTGTGGCAAATTTCGACATGTGACTTAATTTCTCTGATGATTCTTTTTAGATACACTTAAAATATCACTCTTATTAAATCTCCTGCTTTCTGGTATGAATACCAACTATGAATGAATATAATCCTCGCCTGCACGCCTCAACATACCGCAACGTCGCTGACCCGCGAATCAAGTAGCGCGGCGTCGCTGACCCCGCGAGTCAAGTAACGCGGCGTCGCTGACCCGCGTCCCCACTTTTATCTGCCGTCGATTCAGTTGAATGTCGGACGAATTCTTTGCCGCATGCTGC
>CAYOLE010000338.1:0-2793 GCA_964404705.1 uncultured Rhodohalobacter sp.
GGAAGTTCCCGAAGAAGACTTCAGATACGATGGACCCATTCCAAAAACAAAAGAACAAGGTATACTTTTACTGGCAGATGGAGTAGAAGCTGCTTCGCGTGCAATGAAAAACCCCACTTATATTAAACTTGATAATCTGATTAACCGATTGGTGGATGACAATATCAGTGAAGGACAGCTGGATAATTGTCCGCTAACATTTCGCCATATACAAATCATAAAAGAAACCTTTCTGAGTGTATTAGTGGGAGTGTATCACAGCAGAGTAGAATATCCTGAGGACGAGGAGCTAAAAATCCAAAATGTAATTGAAAATAAAAAATCTCAAGTACCTCAGGTTGATGAATCATCCTCCCAAAATGAAAACCAGGCTGAAATAACCAAATCCGAATCCCAGGAAAACCAAAGGGAACATGAACCTGAACCCGAAGAGGAACACAACAAGGAAAATACTTGATGGCCTTTTCCAAAGAACTGCAGCGTTATCTTCAGTTTGTGAAAGTAGAAAAAGGTTTGGCGGAGAACTCCACTCTTTCATATAAAAATGATCTTAAACGCTATTTCCTATTTTTAAAGAGAGATTGCAAGATAAACGATCTTGCAGGGGTTACGCTTCAACATATAGAACTGTTCCTGGATGAACTGGCTGAACTCGAACTCTCTCCCGGAACCATTGCCAGGAATATATCCAGCATTCGCAGCTTTCATGAATTTGCCGTAGTTGAACATTTTGCTGAGGCAAATCCGGCAGAACTTGTCGATCTGCCAAAAAAAGCAGGAAAATTGCCCGAAGTGCTTTCTGCGAGGGAAGTTCTGAAAATTATTGAACAACCAGATCGCACAAGTGACGCGGGAATTCGCGATGCGGCCATTCTTGAAACCTTATATGCAACAGGCGTGCGGGTAAGTGAGCTGACAGGTTTAGAACTTGACAATCTCTATTTTGAAATTGGTTTTATTCGGGTATTAGGTAAGGGCCATAAAGAACGGTTGGTGCCTGTGGGTAAAATGGCTCAAAGTGCCATAGAATTCTATCTTGAAAAAGTGAGAGAAAAATTTATAAACCCTGAAAATAAATCAAAGACGGAAAACAAACTGTTTTTGAATCAGCGTGGCGGCCCCATCAGTCGCATGAGTATCTGGAATATCGTGAATAAATATGCCCAAAAAGCAAAGATTAAAAAAAATGTATATCCGCACATTTTCAGGCATTCATTTGCAACTCATTTACTTGAAGGCGGCGCCGATTTACGGGCTGTACAGGAAATGCTGGGCCACAGTTCAATCAATACCACTGAAATTTATACTCATGTCGACCGTTCATTATTGCATCAGGTGCATAAGGAATTTCATCCGCGTGCTTAACAAACATTAAATTTTTCCTGATAATTGTTGTAGTACTGTCTATCACTTATCACTCATTAATTCTATTGGGTTTCAACAAATATCATCTAAAAACACATTATATATTTTCCGATGCGACTTTTAGTATTATTGCTCATCTGTTATCTCACCCTACCCACAAATCTAAGCAGTCAAACGACTCCCCCGGTCCCCTATCAAAATGCGGCTGTTTCGAGTGCTGATCACTACGCAACTGAAGCGGGTCTGGAAATTCTTAAAAAAGGTGGAAACGCGGTTGATGCAGCTATTGCCGTTCAATTTGCACTGGCTGTTACTATGCCAAGCGCAGGAAATATCGGGGGTGGTGGATTTATGGTTCTTCGGCTTGCCACGGGAGAAGTTAGAACACTGGATTTTAGAGAAAAGGCACCCGCGCGTGCATACCGTGATATGTATTTGGATGAAAATGGAAACTACATTCCGGAGAAAAGCCGGGTAGGCGGACTTGCATCAGGTGTGCCCGGAACTGTAGATGGAATGATTAGTGCCCTGGAACGCTATGGCACACTCCCCCTCGAAATTATTATGGAGCCAGCTATACGTCTCGCAAATGGCGGATTTAAATTAAGACATTCCCATGCAGAAAATCTGAATAACAATCGCGATAAATTATCTCAGTTTAAGGAAAGCTCGCAGATTTTCTTACGTCCGGATGGCACAAAATGGCGTGAAGGACACCTTTTTATTCAGCATACTCTTGGTGAAACCCTGGAAAGAATTGCCAGGCAGGGTCGGGATGGATTCTATTCGGGAATTACAGCGCGATTGATTGTACAAGAACTTCAACGACAGGGAGGCGTAATGACGCTACGAGATTTGCGAAATTATTCAAGTATATGGAGAGATCCGGTTCAGACTGAATATAAGGGCTATAACCTATACATGATGCCGTTACCAAGCAGCGGAGGTGTTGTCATGAAACAGACACTTTCGATGATTGGCGATTTAAATCCTGAAGTAACAGGAATTAATTCCTCGGCCTATATTCACAATTTGACCGAAGCGTTCAGGCGTTCATTTTCAGACCGGAATTACTACCTCGGCGATCCGGAATTTGCATCTATTCCTCTCGACACGCTGCTTTCCGAATCTTATCTGAAGCAACGTTTTTCTACATTCAGCCCCGACTCAACAACTCCAAGTAAAGAAATTGCACAGGGTGATATTGAAAATTTTGAAGAGGCCACAGAAACCACTCATTTTTCGGTTATTGACAGCGAAGGAAACGCGGTTGCTGTTACCACAACTCTCAATGGTTCATACGGGAGTTATGTAACTGTTACTGGTGCAGGATTTTTACTGAACAACGAAATGGATGATTTCTCTGCAAAACCCGGAGAACCAAATATGTTTGGTTTAATCGGTGCAAAAGCTAATTCAATTGAACCG
>CAYOLE010000339.1:0-2760 GCA_964404705.1 uncultured Rhodohalobacter sp.
CAGAAAAATAAACAGTACAAAATTTCCCTTTCAGTCGACAAAAGAGAGACAAAAGGCTATCCTGATTTACGTATCCTTGGCTATAGTCACATTAAGTAAAGCCGCAAACCCGCGCATTAAGGGACGCATCTCGCCAGGTCTTGCCAACTTTTGGCTTTTTAGCTTTCGGTTCGTTATTTAACAATTCATCTTTTTTTCGTGCGCCCGTTATGTGCAATGCCGTTATGTTTCTTTCACTATCTGATAGCTGAAAAAAAAATTATGTTGAAATTAGATTTTAATTTTGATGCAAATCGCTTTGTGACACAAGTCATTGAAAGTCTATCTGAAAGTAATGTCAGTCTTCATTCAGTTTTTTCTAAAGCTTTAGTTTCAGAAATAAAGAAATCAATAGAGAATTCCTTCACCTCTGAACAGTTAGTTAAGCTGAAAATTAATGAAGACAGTTTAGTTGCTACACATTCAATCAGTTGAAGGAGTTAATCATCAAATAAAAAACCCCTGACTGAAATACAACCAGGGGTTGGGTGTTAATATGCTCCACTCCTATATTATTGCTAATTCACGTCCCACCATATCAACCCGTATAAACTGTTACCTTCGCTGCCGAACTGTCTTTGTACAGCTTCTTCATAGTTTTCGGTATTGTTAAAAGCTTCATCAGAGGTGTAACTCTGTCGTGTGGGAACATCATTTCCGTTGGATGGAACAAGGTTTGGATGACCTGTTCTTCGCCACTCGGCCCATCCTTCATAACCATGTAAGAAAAGATGCACATAACGTTGCGTAGCTATCTGTTCGATGGCATTTGCAGAATTAAAAGCGATCTCAGACTGTTCAAGAAAATCAGCAACATTATCTGTGTCTCCGGTCCATTGCAAGATTGAATTTTCAATCGCTTCATAGTAGTTCGTTTCGGCACTTTCTGTTGTCCAGTTTCGTTCAGCTGCTTCCGCTTTAGCAAACAAAACTTGTGCGTAGGTTACAAGATGCACTGGCGAATTTGGCTGTCGGATGGTTTCGCCCAGAAGAGAATACTCCTCTGTATTTTCAGATTCCGGATCGGAACCGATTGGCAGGCCTCTATACTCTCCGTCAGACCTTGCCGGATCGCCATAAACTGGCAATCTGGGATCATCAACAGGATCCATAATGGATACCAGGGTTTCTGTTAGTGCCCACCATTCACGGGATTGACGCTCTACCTGGTTATACCAGTAGTTTTCATTGCTTTGATCTTCAAGATGATGATAAGTGAAGTTGTCATCGTTAGATTCCATCACTCCGGCCGTAAGGGCATCAGTAAACTCTTGTTCTGCCCAACTCTCATCTATTTCCGAAAGCCGAAGCGCCATTAGCAACCGTACAGTATTGCCAAATTTTTTCCATTTTGCCATATCTCCACTATACATGATATCACTATCAAGGGAGGTTGATTCATCAATCTGGTTTACTCCTTCTTCAAGAAGTGCAAACAGATTTTGATAGATCGACTCCTGTGTATCGTAAACAGGGGTGAAGTTATCCGCTCCCTGCAATGCTTCGGAGTATGGAATATCCCCCCAGCGGTCAGTAACGTGCCAGAAAAAGTAGGATTTTAGTATCTTGGCTACTGCAAGTTGATTGTTTGCAGTAGAATTTTCCAGTACCGTTTCTATATTTATCAGTGGATTCTGATAGTAAGTATAAAAACTGGTTCCACCTTCGGGGTAGCGGGATGCGACCACATATTGAGTTTCAGCTAAATACTGTGCCATAAACTGGCCGGAAGTATTGGAACTCAAACCCGGCAGGTAGCGCATTGCATTCGCAAGTAACTGCGGCCCTGAGGCTTCGCTTGGTGAGTTTGGGTTGACGTTGATATCATCATCAAAATCAAGCATATCGCAACTGCTCATAAAAAATAATGCTATAAAAAAGACCGTTAATTTTTTCATGATAAATAGGGTTTAAAAAGTGAGATTTAGATCAATTCCAAAAGAACGAACGCTATTTAGCTGACCTGATTCGTACCAACTGATTGCCTGGCCTCCGGTTGAAAGTTCTGAGGGATCCAAACCTTTAGGAGCGTCCTGCCAGATCATAAGTGGATTACGTGCTGTCAAGGCAATATTCAAACTTTGAAATGGCAACCTGTCAAGAATATCACGACCGAAATTATACCCTAATCGCACTTCTCTAAGTTTAATATAGGTTGCATCATAAATGTACTCCTCGGCAATTCGCTGTCCCAATGTTCCATAGTAGGATTTTGCATCTGCATAGGCCGTCACTTCTTCTCCGGTGGTTTCAGAAATTCCATGTACTTTCACACCTCCACCTTCACTGACGGGATCGCGAACGTTATTTCCCTTATCATTAATTGCGGCCGTTTTTTCAGATAATCCCGTTCGATCAGCCAGTGATTGAGAACGGCTGAAGAATTGACCGCCAACCTGAAAGTCAATCATTGTACCCAGTTCAAAATTGCGGTAAAAGAACCTGTTTTCCAGGCCTCCGGTATAATCGGGAAGGGCACTGCCAAAATTATGGGTTGCATCCGTATAGAGTGGAATATTATCATCATCCAGTAAAATTTTACCGGTAGCTTCATCCCGTTGATATGCCTGCCCTACAATACTACCAAATGGTTCACCTTCGAAGGAGTTCAAATAGGTAGTTACACCGGAATATGTAGTGGAGCTGTACCCGTAAACATCAATACCGGGATAAAGCTCAACAACTTCACTGCGGTTTCTGTTAAAATTAAATGAGGCATCC
>CAYOLE010000340.1:0-2726 GCA_964404705.1 uncultured Rhodohalobacter sp.
GATAAACCCAACGATACCGGCATTTTTGTACTCTTCGATTCTATCTTTCGGATTTCCGGCCAGAATAGTGATAATGTTATCTCCGCCAAATGCTTTGCAAAAAGGTATCACCAGCTCCGGATATTCATCATCCGAGCCGCAAAGTACGTAAATATCTGCACCGTCAGTTTTGAGCCCGTCTATTGCTTCCTCAATAGAATCAAAGCCTGTAGAATTATTAACCATAAAACCCGCACACTCTAAATAGTTTTGAGAGAATGAGGCTCTCGCTTTCCGCATTTTTTTATTGCCAACAGGTACAATCTGAACTTTTATAGCTTTTCCGCGTTCTTCTGTAATTTTTTGTGTTCGAAGTCTAAGCTGCTCAAAGGGTTCGGCCGCGCGATAGGTTTTCATTGCCGGGTAGAGCTGCTTTTCCGGCTGGAAAAAGGAATTCACGATGTCGCCAATAGTGGCATCATCATTAAATGCCTGGGTCAGTGATTCTATAAGCTTAAAAGGATTGATTTTCGTGGTTTTTTCCGATTGATGAAGGGAATCAGCCGGGGTGCTTCGATAGAGATCATAGGGTAAATTCTCTCCTGCATCAGGATAGTGATTGACTCCTGTCAAAATAAGTTTTCGGGTGGCCAGTGCTTCATCTTTTGCTTTTTTGGATCGACCCACCTCTCCCTGTATAATCCTGGCTTCAAGGGCTTTTTGAAATCCTCCTTGTTTTTCGATGAGCTGAAAAAACTCCCATCCTTTACGTGCAATTTCATCTGTCAGAACTTCGATGTAATAAGATCCGTCACCCGGATTTTCTACTGCAGACAGGTGGACTTCCTCATTCAGAATGTGGCTTACATTGCGTGCAATGCGATGAGACATTCTGGATGTTTGTTCGAAATGAGCGTCATATGGATGAATGGTGATCCGGTTTGCGCCACCGGTAGCCGCTGCTGTAGCTTCGGTTGTGGCACGCAGCATATTGTTGTGGGGATCGGCAATCGCTTTGTTCCATTTCGATGTGGACGCGTGAATTAATAAAGGGTGGCGGTTTTCAATATCATATCCATCCAGAACCCGGTTCCATAATAGTCTCGCTGCCCGGAATTTCGCAATTTCCGGGAAATAGAGTGATCCGGCCGAGAGGTGCATCCATATCTGCCGGGCTGCCTGATCCCGCTGCTTCTTTGGAACTCTGGCAAGATATTCACTGCCAATAGCCAGTGAAATGCCCAATTCCTGCACGATCGTTGCACCGCAGTTATGGTAAAAAGCGCCATCCGCAGCCAATGTTTTAAACTCTGTCTCTGCAGCCATCTGCCAGATAACAGCGCTTAACTCATCCACCGGCAGAGGTAGTCTTCCATGCCCCGCCATATAGGTAAATGGATCAAATAAGAATGAGATATCGCTTTCGGCCTTTTCCCCCTGTGAATTCTGTAAGAATGCCTTCATCAATCCAAGCATCCCCACCGAACCTACGCCTGAATCAAAAACCAGTCCGGTTTTATTAAGGTCAAGTCCGTCAAGTAATGTATTAAGATCCTTCAGATTTTGAACATGGATTCCCCTGATGTCTCCGCCTAATAACCCATCGTCGGATGTGATTCGAATCGAAAGCCAGAGAGATTCTGCCCCGCCTTCAACAGCCTGTTGGGCGAATTTATTCGCCTCTCGGGGATCAGCTTTATCGATAGCTTCACTAAACTGCCACTCTGCCGGGGTTTTAATTTTAATACCTCTTTCAATGTGAGGCAGCTTTTCGAGATCTTCCCTGCGATAAAAGGGAAGTGCTTCAATTCCCTCAACTGATTCCCACCTGAGTTTTTTTTTATAGTCCGCTCCCTTCAGATCCCGGGTCAGGATTTCTTCCCATTCTTTTGTACTGGTGGGTTCAAATTCGCTGAATAGATTTTTATTATCAGAATTGGTTTCAGCCATCATTATTTGATTAGATTTTCAGCTTCAATGAGTTGCTCAGTTTGTTGAAAGGATCATTTTTAATAATACAAATATTTACATCAGGGTTCGATCTCATTCCAAATGATTTCTATTGAGTACGATAATTTTTCTGAAATCAGCGGGATATATTCTATTTTAAACCCGATCGCAAGGCATCATTAAATGAATTGGGAATGAAGTATGAGGCTAATTTCAAACCTTTACATCCTGGTTCAAAAACCTTTTCCAACTTCTGAATCTCATGATCAAATCCATCTACATAAAAGATTTTGCCCTTATTGATGAGCTGGATGTTCAGTTTGAACAAGGCCTCAACATTCTCACCGGTCAAACCGGTGCGGGAAAATCGATTATTATTGGCGCACTGAATATGATCCTGGGCGAACGGGCAGATACCGAGGTGATTCGCCAGGGTGCCGACAAGGCCATATCGGAGGCGACTATTGATGTGGGAAAGAATGAATATCTGGAACGACTTCTCACCGAAAACGCCGTGGAATACAGCGAGGAACTGATTCTTCGAAGAGAAATTCGCCAAAAAGGAAGCCGGGCATTTATTAATGACACACCCGTAAATATCGCGGTACTGAAAGAGGTGGGCGATCAGCTGGTGGACCTGCATGGTCAGCACGACCATCAGCTGCTGCTGAAGGATGAAAATCACATGGATATGATCGATCGGTTTGATTCCGTTAAACCCGTTATAAATGCCTATCAAAGAGAATACCGGGCGATGTCAGCATTGCAAAAAGAGCTGCGGGATCTGAAACGACGGG
>CAYOLE010000341.1:0-2705 GCA_964404705.1 uncultured Rhodohalobacter sp.
ATTTAGATGGTGAGTATTCAATCAGAGTGGCGCCTGATGAAGTATTGGTTTTTACGTACCTGGGGTTTGTACGGCAGGAAATACCAGTGGACGGCAGGGAAACAATTGATGTAGTGATGCAGGAAGATATCGCAGAACTCGAAGGCCTTGTGGTTATTGGGTACGGTGTACAACAGCGGGGAGATAATACAGGTTCTGTAAGCACCGTCAGCTCCCGCGATTTTAATCAGGGTGCAATCACATCGCCTGAGGACCTGTTCCAGGGCCGGTCTGCCGGAGTGAATGTAACCTCAAACAGCGGAGCTCCCGGAGCAGGTGCGACCATACGAATCCGAGGTGGTTCATCCTTATCGGCAAGTAACGATCCTCTCTATGTTGTAGATGGCGTACCACTTGATGACGGCGGTATTGCCGGAATGAGAAATCCGCTTAACTCTATCAATCCAAACGATATTGAATCCATCACTGTATTAAAGGATGCCTCAGCAGCGGCAATTTACGGCTCAAGGGCATCAAACGGGGTGATTATCATCACAACGAAAAGGGGCGAAAGCGGTCAGCCGTTGCAAATTGAATACGCTGGGCGCTACTCCTATCAAACCAATACAGATAGAATTGGTGTACTGGGTGCCGAAGAATTCAGGGATTTTGTTGAGCAGGGTGTGGAAGATGGCAGAATCAGTGCAGCAGCGCTCAACAGCTTGGGTAACGCACAAACCGACTGGCAGGATGAGATCTTCCGAAACGCGTTCTCACAAGATCACAACCTTAGTGTTGCAGGTACTCTTCAGGATTTTCCATACCGGGTTTCAGTAGGATTCTCAGGCAACCAGGGAGTTCTGAAAACTTCCTCGAATGACCGGCTGACCACTTCCGTTGCACTGAGCCCCACACTTTTTGATGATCAGCTTGCTGTGGATCTCAACTTCAGAGGCATGCGCGTTGATAACAGATTTGCTCAAACCGGGGCGATAGGAGCAGCTATAGCGTTCGATCCTACACAACCGGTTCATACCGAAGATGATCAGTTCGGAGGATACTACACATGGCTCGCCGACGATGGCACCCCTATTACTATAGCACCTGCTAATCCCCTGGCCCTGATCGATCAGCGCCGGGATGTATCAACCGTTTACCGTTTTATTGGTAATGTGAAGCTGGATTATTCACCAAATTTTTTCTCTGATTTGACAGCAACGGTTAGTGCGGGATACGATTATTCTGATGTGGGTGACGGACTGGTAACCATTTCCGAACAGGCGGCCTATGCATTTGATGCTTCAGGTTTATCCGGCGAACGAACAGATTACGACCAGAATAAAGAGAACGAACTGCTGGATATCTATTTTAACTACAACAGATATTTCTCCGGAATAGACAGCCAGCTGGATCTCACTACGGGATATTCTTATGAACATCACTACGAGGACGGTGCTACTTACTCCACCAATTTTGACAGATCTCAAAATATTCGCGTGAATACGGATACCGATTACAAAACAGAATATTATATCGTTTCCTTTTTCGGCCGTGCCAACTATTCCCTGATGGACAGATACATGTTTACAGGTACATTACGGTCGGATGGCACATCACGTTTTTCTGAAGACAACCGGTGGGGCCTTTTCCCTTCATTTGCCTTTGCGTGGAAAATGCATGATGAGCGCTTTCTTTCCAATGTGGATCGGTTGAGTGAGCTCAAGCTTCGACTGGGATATGGGGTTACCGGCCAGCAGAGAATAGGCCAGGGTAATTATCCATACCTGCCACAATATACATTCAGCCAGGAGAATGCGCGCTATCCTTTCGGGAATGAGTTTATCACAACACTACGTCCTGAAGGTTATAACATAAACCTGAAATGGGAAGAAACAACTACTTACAACGTAGCACTTGACTACAGTTTCAACGAAGAACAGATTTTTGGCTCACTTGAATATTTCTTCAGGCAAACAGATGATCTCTTGAATGTAATTCCTGTTCCTGCGGGTACTAACTTCACGAATCGTATACTTTCAAACGTAGGTACACTGGAAGTTCAGGGAATTGAACTCGACCTCACCACCCGTCTTCTTTCTACAGAAGACAGTTTCTGGCAGGTAACATTCAACACAACCTACACCATTGATGAGATCACAAAACTTACCACGGTTGATGATCCTAATTTTCAAGGAGTCGAAATAGGGGGAATTGCCGGGGGTGTCGGTAACACTGCCCAGATTCACAGTGTGGGGCATCCGAGAAACGCATTCTTTGTGTATGAACAAGTGTATGATACTGATGGGATGCCCATTGAAGGACTGTATGTAGATCAAAACGAAGATGGCGTAATTAATGAGGCGGATAAATACCGTTACGAGAGCCCGAACCCGGATTTTACCTTCGGCCTGTCATCCAGGTACGAATACAGGAACTGGGATGCTTCATTTGCCGCCCGTGCGAGTTTTGGCAACTATGTGTACAACAACGTAGCCTCGGATAATGCCATTGTAAGTCAAACGTATAATACTACCGGGTTTTTAACCAATCCCACCGAGTTTATCCGGAGCGCTAACTTTACAAATGCCCAGTATCTGTCTGATCATTATGTTGAGAATGGATCTTTCCTGAGACTGGATAACATATCATTGGGCTACAATTTTGATAATTTTTTTTATGCTGTCTCTTCAATGAGAGTGTCAGCCACGGTACAAAATGTATTTACC
>CAYOLE010000342.1:0-2702 GCA_964404705.1 uncultured Rhodohalobacter sp.
TTAATCTACACTTCAGGAACAACCGGCAAACCCAAAGGAGCTATGCTGACACACAGAAATATCGTCAGTAATGTTAAAGCTGCGCACGAAGCAATCACGATTGGTGAAGATGACCGCTGCCTTTCTTTCCTTCCTCTTTGCCACTCCTTTGAACGTACCGGCGGATATTACGCAATGATGGCCGGCGGCGCAGAGATTTATTATGCCGAAAGTGTAGATACTGTGGCTCGTAATATGCTTGAAGCTCATCCAACCATTGTTGTAAGCGTACCCAGGCTGTTTGAGAAGATTTACAACCTGGTGAAGAAAAATGTACAGGAAGGGAGCGCTATACAACAGACAATCTTTAACTGGGCCCTCGATGTTGGAGAAAAGTACTGGCATGGCAAACGTGGATTTGTGAGAATTCAAAAAGGTATTGCCGATAAACTTGTGTTCAGTAAACTTCACGAAAAAACAGGAGGGAATATTCGTTTTTTCGTATCTGGCGGCGCTGCCTTACCGGCTGAGATTGGTACTTTTTTCATGTCGGCCGGTCTGAATATACTGGAAGGGTATGGCCTTACCGAAACTTCTCCGGTAATGTGCTGTAATCGTTATGGCGAGGAAACGATGGGTACGGTTGGCAAAGTAATCAATGGAGTAACAGTGGGCATTCAGCGGCTTAAAGACAATAAAATCATTGCTCAGATAAGCGGTGAAGATTACCCGACAGATTTAACATCTGAACCCGGTGAAATTCTGAATCGCGGCCCCAATACTATGAAAGGATACTGGAAGAATGAGGAAGCAACCAGAGAAATGATAGATGAGGATGGCTGGCTGCACACGGGTGATGTGGGGCGATTTGTTAATGGAAGGCTGGAAATTACGGATCGAATCAAACATATGATTGTAAATGCCGGCGGCAAAAATATCTATCCCGGACCGATTGAGGATGCATTTAAAACCAGCAAATGGATTGACCAATTGGTAGTTGTAGGCGAAAAACAACCTTATATGGCGGCTTTGATCGTACCTGATTTTGAAACGCTTGAAATTCACGCAAAACAGAATGATATCAAATACAGAGATATTGAAGATATGCTTGAAAATGAATCTATACTCAATCTATTCAGCAAGGAGATACGCACTTTTTCAAAAGAACTCGCCTCGCACGAAAAGATCCGTGACTTCAGATTACTTCCCAACGAATTTACCGTCGAAACCGGTGAACTCACCCCAACGATGAAAGTCAAACGGCGGGTGATTGAAGAAAAGTACGGGTATTTGATTGAGGAAATGTTTGAAGATCAGGAATAATTCGGTTTCTGGTTTACGGATTTTTCAACCTTCATCCTCAAATCGTGTATCAGCTTTCGGTTTCTTACGTGCTTCCATAAAGGATCGCACACCTGCTACAATAAAAAAGATACAGATTAGCGCCATTACAGCTTGTGCATAGGCAGCTTCGGGGCGCGCCAGCTCTTCTCCTCCCAATACTGAAAAAACATTCAGAAGCCCTGTAAATGAACCGCCAAGCCCGAGAATGGCGAGAAGAAGAGCAGCATGCATGGAGTGCTTTCGCATCGATTCTTTTTTAATTCCCAGGACTCCAAGCCCCATAAAAGCGATACCGAAAAAAGCGGGAATTAGCGCGGTTGCACTTGCTGCTGAAGTGATAATGTACGAACCGATTCCCAGTAATATCAACAAGACACCAATATAAACAGATAGTTTCGACACAATAATCCCAGTTATGTTAGTTCAGATAGCTGTTAAGTATACGTAAAAAGTATTTCACCCGCCGGCGGTTTACTCCCAGATCACCCCGCCCAACACGGCTGCGGCTTGAGAGATGTAGTACAGATTGCCCCACATTTTTGCCGGATTCAATCCGGATCGAAACATCATCCCGAAATCCGAATACCGGTATACGAAATACGGCATCCGTTTGAAGGGTTTGTGAATCGCGTTTGATTTTTTCAGCCTTCATATCTGCGAGCACCCGGAGTAAGGTATCGAAAAGCGGGCGGGCTTCAATATTTAATTTTTTTGAAATTCTTATACAATTTGGCGAATCCGGGCAAGGCTGCAGAGGATTGTTTTCTGGTTTTAGCTCATCAGAAAAATCAGAACTTGAAGACCCCTTCATCAGGCCAGACAGGTTAAGTATAATTACTGAGCCGATAGACAGCACTGCCGCAATAATCCAGTTTTGATTCATATTAATTTGGGAATAAATGAGTGAACTAATATTTGTCCAAAACGTTTTGGACAAAACCCCCCATCAGAGGGTGGGTTTTGGAATCTTAAATATCGATTGTTATGATCGAAACATGGCTATTTTTTTCTCATTCCGGAAATGTTTAGAACTGTTAATTAAGTCAATTCAACAATCGATTTTTAAAAATAGATTCTGGATACACCAATTAATATTTTCTGAAAACATAAGTGCATCTCTTAAGGAAATCAGGAAATCAGGAAATTTGTATAAAACCCAATAATGATCAGGACATGAAAAAAAGATGGTGGAAGGAAGCCGTTATTTATGAAATCTATCCCCGGAGTTTTAAGGATAGTAACGGAGATGGAATAGGAGATCTGCAGGGAATCATTCAAAAACTGGATTATCTGCAGGATCTGGGTGTGGATGTGTTATGGTTATGTCCTGTGTACGATTCGCCAAATGACGATTATGGATATGATATCCGGGATTACCG
>CAYOLE010000343.1:0-2694 GCA_964404705.1 uncultured Rhodohalobacter sp.
TTTATTTATGTAACTGGTTACTTATATGAACCAAAAATCACATAAACCTTACACTTTTTTTATAGTTGGTCTGTATGTCAGTGCCAACAGTGTGTCAGATAATTTTTGAAGAGTTTCCTGACACACTGTTGACACTGTTTAACTGTAGAACTGAATACATGTACCTAAAACTTGCCTGGCGAAATATTTGGAGAAACAAGCGGCGGACTCTTATTACAGTCAGTTCGATCATGTTTGCCGTTGTTTTTGCGCTGTTTTTGGAATCCCTGGAAAGAGGAGCACATAATTCTATGATCGACAACATGACGCGGTTTCACACCGGTTATATCCAGGTGCAGGATTACCGGTTTGATGATGAGCCTTCACTGGACAATGCTTTTTATTATGATGATGAACTGTCTGACCGCGTAACTGCTACTGAATCTGTTGAATTCACAATTCCTCGAATCGAGGCATTTATGCTGGCCGCCGGAGATGAAATAACACGGGGTGCATATGTTCAGGGTATTGATCCGGAACGTGAGCATCAGCTGAATGAGATGAAAGACCGGTTGTCGAAAGGACGGTTTTTTGAATCCGGCGACGGAACAGCCGTTATAGGTGAGGGTCTGGCAAATCGCCTGAATTTGGCTGTGGGTGATTCACTTGTACTTCTTGGCCAGGGGCGTTTCGGGATGACCGCATCCGGATTATATGAAATATCAGGTCTACTGAAGCATCCAACCCGTGAGATGAACAACCAGCTTGTCTATCTCTCTTTGCCAGACGCACAGTGGCTGCTTTCAGCTGAGGACCACATTACGGCGCTGCTCGTTACACCAGTCAGAGTTCAGGATACCGAAAGGGTTGCGGCAAGTTTGCAATCCGAACTTCAGGGTAATGAGTTGTCTGTGTTAACCTGGCGGGAAATGATTCCCGAACTGGTAGAGGCGCTTGAGTTTGACCAAGCTCAAACACGGCTTCTGATGATGATTTTATACGTGGTGATCGGCTTCGGAATCTTTGGCACTATTCTAACAATGACACTCGAAAGACTTCGTGAATTCGGCATATTGCTATCGGTAGGGATGCAGCGGCTAAAGCTGGCTTTCGTGGTTTTTATAGAGACTTTTTTCATCACCATACTGGGTGTAATCACCGGTTTTGTTTTGGGAATCATTCCCATCCTCTACTATCACTATAACCCGATTGTGCTGGGCGGGGATATGGAGGAGGTAATAGCAGAGTTCGGATTCGATAATGTAATGCCGACGGCCATTGCCCCGGATATTTTTCTCTGGCAGGGGCTGATCATTTTTATTTTAACTACACTGATCTGTTTCTATCCAACTATAAAAATTTTAACCCTGAAAATTCTGGAAGCCTCGAGACAGTGATCAGTGCCAACAGTTTTACAGTGTGTCAGACTTCATTACTGATACACTGTTGCCACTGATTAACTGTAAAACTGTATTATGAAAATGCTCTTATCCATATCATGGCGAAATATCTGGAGACATCCGGCGCGGAGCGGTGTGCTGATGGGGGCGATTATTGCTGGTTTGTGGGCTGGAATTCTTGTATCGGCTCTAACAAATGGATGGATTCATCAGCGGTTTGTGAATCTGATCCAGGAGGAGATCACGCACGCCCAGGTTCACCACCCGGAGTTTCTTACCGAACGCGAACCATGGATGCATATCGGGGATGCGGATAAAGTCTTCACTTTTCTCGACAATGATGATCGTATAGTTTCGTGGTCGGCACGAACGCTATCCGACGGAATGATTCAGTCGCCGCTGACATCCTCGGGTGTGCAGATCCGGGGCATACAAACCGATCGTGAACGATCCACAACCACTTTCCACGAAAACATGACGGAAGGCGACTATCTGGACAGTGATCTGCGAAATCCGGTTTTACTGGGAGAGAGGCTTGCAGACAAATTGAATGTAGAAATCGGAAACCGGATTGTGCTTACGTTTCAAGATCTGGACAATGAGATTACATCGGGATCATTCACCATTTCAGGCCTGTTCCGTACAGCCTCCAATCCCTATGATGAACGCCATGTGTTTGTGCGGGCAGAAGATTTACAGAGCCTTCTTGGCGATGAGACGGCTTTCCATGAAATTGCGATGATGCTACAGGATGAAGAGCTTAGTAATAGGGTTGCGGCTGATCTCAATCACGAATTCGAAAATATTGCAGCTCAAACCTGGTATGAGCTATCCCCCGAACTTCGCTATATCACCGACATGGGAGGCGGGCTCATCGTTTACATTATGGCCGTGATTCTGCTGGCACTTGCCTTCGGAATCCTCAACACCATGCTGATGGCTATTTTTGAACGGATGCGCGAGCTGGGCATGCTGCTGGCCATTGGTATGAGCAAGATGCGGGTGTTTATTATGATCATGATGGAATCGGTAATTCTGACTCTGACAGGAGCGGCCGGCGGATTGCTGATAGCCTGGCTCACACTGGGTTATTTCGGAGAAAAAGGAATTGATATGACCGCGATGGGTGGCGATTCGATGGCGGAGTTTGGATACGATGCGGTTGTCTACCCCATCGCCTACACAAATGATTATGTTACCACTATTGTCCTCGTGGTTATCACCGCAATCCTTGCCGCTGTATACCCGGCGATTAAGGCACTGAGATTGAACCCAGGAGAAGTAGTGAGAGAATAACAGTTATACAGTTTGTCAG
>CAYOLE010000344.1:0-2667 GCA_964404705.1 uncultured Rhodohalobacter sp.
CGTAAATCTGCGGTGAACTCCGCGAGACTCTGCGGGATTAGGAACAGTGGTCATTCGAGGTTGTAAATTTCATTCATTTTACTTGATCGTTTTGAACAGTAGTGTATAAATATGTGCATAATGAGCGATCAAAACGCATAATGTTAACCACAGAAAGGAACCATCATGAAACATATTTTCTATAAGGTTACTCCGGATACTTATCCGTTGAAAACTCCGTTTTTGCATCCTTAAAGGGTAATTTGAACGAAAATTTACTAACAGCGGATGCCAGCGTACTAAGTATTGCCAGACCTCCACTGATTGCGCCGATGTACCTGTCGAGAATTTCGGGCGCTACAAGACTTACACCTAAAATTACCAGGAAAACGAAAGTAAGCATAGCATTGCGAAGGTGCTTCAAATTGCCATTCTCCCTCCGGTCCTTTCTAAATAGTTCAAGCAGCTCAACAGATGGTGCACGGGTGGCATAATTGCGAAAACTCTTGTTAAACAGGATGATTTTTTCTTCTTGAGGATCCATCCGGAAAACTCCTTTTTGAAGCAGTTCTGTCAAGACATCAAAATTGCAGTGATTTACAAATCCTTCATTGGCATAGTTATAAACCATCTGCTTTTCACGAAAAGTCAGTTTTTCCCAAATATTTTGATACCAGGCTTTATTATATCGCTGAATGATCAGTAGAAACTTCTCATAATCTCTTGTGAGAAATGGTTTATCATCTTTCAGCTGATTCTGCAGCAGTACGGCTAAAGTTGATTCATGTGGAGTATATTTAATATCCTCCTTAACTTTGTCAACCGGCCGTTTAGCCAGCTCAGTTTTGCTTTCGTCCACAGCATAATGGAGTGGCAGAATAATGGTAATAAATGTGCTCATAGCTTCCATCCAGTTTATCATGGGGAGATCACTGTGTTCACTCCTGTCTCCAGGCACATCCTCTCTTAATTCCTTTATCGACCGGACACCGGTAATCACCACAAATTTGTTCATTTTCCTGCATTCCGAGATAAATTTAACAAGCTGCTGTATCTCGTCAGATAAGTGAAGCGCGCGTTCCACATTCAGCAAAATAAATCCATCAACAGCATGAACAGTATTGCCTTTTATTGCCCCCATGATTTCAAAAATCGACTGACTGGCGAAATCATAGATTCTGTATGTTTTATCATTCAAATAATTCTCTCTCAGAAAATCCAGTGCTTCCCGGTTGTTCAGAGTGATGATGTACTTTTCATTGCTGAATGTTTCCGCAACTCCACTTTTATAATCAAAATCCCAGTAATGGGTTAGAAAAATTCGTCTGGTCAAATTTCTGATCAGCAGAAACAGCAGGTAAATAATGATAATTAACAGTAAAAACATCAACGCGTACTTAAAACTGCCTTTCTCATGAGTCTCCAACCCGTGCTCGGGATGATCATGCTCCATTGCATTCCGGATAATCTGTCTGTCAGCATAGATATAGCGATCAATGACCGGGTATTCGATTCCCGTATAGTTGCCCATCCATTGTCTCCTCTGGTACTCCATCTGGTTCAGAAACTGAAATTCAATTGCATTCGATGAGGAGGTATTTTTCTCCCTCACCGTCAATAATATTTCGTTTTGGGAAGTAAGGCTATCACTATCTGTCACCATAACAGTAAAGTTAAAATCCCCCTTTTCAACAGGTATTCCGCTGATAGTGCCATCTTCGTTCAGCAGGAGACTGTCCGGCAGATTACCCTCTGTTACCTCCCATCTGTATGGAGTTGTGCCGCCTGCAGCCTTTAACACAGCCGAATACTCACCTCGGTTCACCTCCAGATCAGGCAGCGACTGTGTAATTACCCTCAAGTTCTGATAATCACGAGGTTCAGCAGCTTTCTGCCAGAGAGCATCTTCAAAATGAAATGCAAAGTGATGGATTGCATATCCCGGAAACAACCCGATCATACCAGCCCAGAGAGTAAATATAGCCGCAAACATAGTTTCAGGGACAATAAAACCTGGTCCATTTTCAGGCCTGAAATCACTCTTATTGTGTTTAAAGATGATGATTCCAATCAATAACATTTGAAAAATAAACAGAAGCAGCATCAGCAGAAAAAGATTTCCCCCGCCGAGCGTACTTGCCCGGTATGCCAAATACAACAAAATGACTGACATAATAAAAACGGCAGAGGGGAACATCCAGCTGGCAGTAGTTTCCCGGTATTCCCCGTTTTCCAGGAAATCCGAGAGAAGCAAATATCCATAAAGACTGATAAAACAGATTGTTTCACAAAATAGCAGGACGATAAACCAAAAATTATGCACATCCCGGCTTATAACAAACAGGAAGAAAACGGTGTGTAGTAAAATGACGATGAAAAGAAACTGGTAATTTTTCCTTTTCCTGTGGGAAGGCCTCAGCCAGTCGAAAGAGAAGGGTTTGATGTTGAGATAATGACTGGGGCGGCGGGACATGAACGAAAAAAGGGATATGATCAGCAGGATAAAAACCAGGAAAAAATAACCTGCTGCTGAATACATGAAGACGGAAAAACTGCGCAGATACCGCAGGTTTTTATCCCTGAGCGTTAAAATCCAGAACTGTTCCTGCACATCCATCCCAGGCAGCTCAAGCTGTGTAAGGTGGCCTGCATACGACTGCCCTTCAAATGAAATCGGAACTTCGAGCG
>CAYOLE010000345.1:0-2631 GCA_964404705.1 uncultured Rhodohalobacter sp.
GCCTGTTGAGTTATTCTGCTTTTTATAACAGTGGGGTCTGCCGCATCGGTAAGATTCTCTATATGATGGGCCAGCGAGATCCAGGCCAGCGGACGAACGGTCTGCCATCCCGGAATTCCAACATAACTTTCGTTTTGATTAAACGCCTCCCAATATGAATCATCTCCGGTTGTGATATACAACTCGGCCGCGGCCCAGTCGAACTCATCATCAACATTACTATCTCCGTATTCACCGGTGTTGATATCTTCAGGCTGCTGATAGATCACATTTGGATGCTCATCCGCCCACTGCCACGCAAGAACAGCGGCATCTAAAGCATCGGCTGACATTTCGGGGTCGATCTCTTCAAACACCCGCGAAGCCGTTGCCATAACCGCTGCAAAGTTCAGTGTAGCAGCCGTCGATTTCATCACCACATATCGAGTAGCCGTGGCCTGGTGAGGCATCACCATACCGGAGAAATTTTTCGTGGTCAGTTTGTGATAAACCCCGCCATCGCTTGGATCCTGCATGTCCATCATCCAGTCGAGGTTCCACCGGATCTCATCCAGGATATCGGGAATGTCATTTTCACTCTCAGGGATATTCAGATCCATATCCTCATAATATTCCGGGAAATGTTCGTAGGCCGCCATCAGCGTATACGTGCTGATACCAGAATTCACGATATATTTGTTGAAATCTCCCGCATCATACCAGCCTTTTGGCGCGGAGATCTCTGTGCCTTCCGGCCGCTCCTCCGACGCCGCCGATTCGTGAACAAACACTTCATCATCGGGATGGCCCCTGGGACGAGACCACGAGCCGGCATACTCTTCACTCAAGTATTGAGACGCCCTGTTAAAGTAGTAATATTTCAGTGCAGCAACGGCAAGGTCGCCATGAACATTTTCTTCAATTTGAAAAGAATAAGAATCATCAAACCCATCCGAAGAAATCCTGTAGCTGCCCGTTTCGGTAAATTCTGTGAAATTGGCCAGAACAACTGTCTCACTTGAATAGGGCCAAGTTTTGGGTGAAGAGGATTCTGCACTAAAGACCACTTCACCTGTTTCATCGTCCAGCAGGTTGAATAATACCTGTTCATCCGATACAATTACAGCCACCTTCTCACCGGACGGGTAGAATCCTACCTGGTTTAATCTGATGTCGTTCTGAGCTGATGCGCTCGTGGTCCAAAAGATTGTAACGAGCAGAAGTATCGTTTTTTTCATCATAGCGGTGGTTATTGTGGTTTTTAGTTGATTTGTCAGGGTTTAATTTCTGATATCGAGGCTTCGGAACACACCCTCCGATGGGTCGGAGTGCCGCAAAAGCCGTCACCTGCATTTAGAAAGCATCGCTTTCGCAATCTTCTATGACCTGTCCCCTCTCAGAGGGGATGTTCACTATCTCATCCTTTCAGTTTTTAGTTCCTCACAATTTCTTTTTCCAGCTCCATTATCGCATCCGCAAAACGAATTCCGAGATCGATATAGGTCTGGCTGTCATAGTGCCAAGCGTCGATAAAGCCGTGGCCCTCCGGCGGACTGACGAGCCGCGCCAGGGGTTCTTCCTCAACAAACATTCGCTGCGCTTCCTGCACGATCTCCACGTGGCGGAGTGCTTTTCCATCATTAGACTCTTCACTTTTCCACGATTCGGAAATTTCCCCGATCACGACCGGCAAAACGGGTTCATCCATCTCAGAGTATATAGCGCTGATGACTTTGCGAAGATTCTCTTCGTAGGCCTCCGCAATATTTTTACTATGCGAAGCATCACTCTCGCCCTGGTGCCATAGAATACCGGCGGGGTGCAATTTTCCAAATTTTTTTTCTGCACAATCAATCGATCGATGGAGGTGATATCGAAAATGCGTCCACTGGTTTATTCCGTTGCCACGGTTGTAATCCGGGTCCCAGCATCCCCATTCAGTCGCCGCATCAGCGTGAATGGATGAACCGCCTTTAGCATATTTAAAGATCAATATTGTTCGTTCGGGTTTTACTTTACGCATTTTTACCGCAAACGATAGTTCAGGGCCGAACGAATTGGAGTAGTAACTCTTTTTTCCATCTGTTCTGTAACCCGATCCGTGACCCGGCCTAAACAGCTCCCAAAACCCTCTGTCATCGACCGGCTGCTGATCCTCACGGCGGTTGGGATTGTAGATCCAGGTATCTTTCTGTGAAGTGGAGAGCTTCGCTGGAAGATCACCCACACTTCCCATGCCATCCATATTGGATTGACCGGCAAGAATGTAGAGATGTGCATTAGCTCGGTTTGTCATTAAAATCTAAAATGAATTACGCGTTTTTGGTTTTGCCCTGTATTTAACAAGTTCCTTATTGAATCGTTCAATGATAATGAGGCATACACGACTATTGTGATACGGGCATTTCCAGGGGCCAACCTTATCTTCGTTTTTATAAACATCTCCCCGGGAGTTCACCCTGAAAAACCATTCTCCATAATCAGGATCCCTTATTTTCTCTTTTATAAATTTCCAGATCAGGTAAGATTTTTCAAGAAATTCATCATCACCTGTCAATTCGTACAGATATAAGAATCCTGCAATAGCTTCTGCCTGAACCCACCAGTGAAAATCTCTGTCGAGAGGTTTACTGCCAATTCCGGTGGTAAAAA
>CAYOLE010000346.1:0-2624 GCA_964404705.1 uncultured Rhodohalobacter sp.
GGAATAGATGATAAGAGAATCAATACTAAAATTAATACATCTTTGAAAAGAAACGTTGCGGGATTCCCATGATCTAATTCTTGCTTACACAAGGTGTAAACTTATGCGTATCGAATATCAGCCTGCAGAACCTGAAATATTCGAAGTTAGGATTTTATTTTATTTTATTATTTATTAAATATTGGAATTTGGCATATACTTTGCGGTTTATAAATAGTTTCTCTAAAGAGTTTCTATATAGAGTGAAATTGGTTGGTCTTGATTAAAGGGTGACCTATCATTAGAATAAAATCTTACAAGATCTGCAGAACATTTTCTTTTCAAATCTTTCTCGAGTCTTAAAAACTACATGCAATCGGCTGGAGCGTACAGTTTGAGAATAATAGAGAATGTATAGTACTAAAAAAAAAGGCGAATGCCGTGAAATTGTATATAAAACATATGGTGAGCTTACGGTGTAAAATGCTCGTGAAAGAGGAGCTAAAAAAGCTCGGGATAGATTTCGCTGCAATAGAACTTGGAATGGTTGAGGTTGTTGGTCAGTTGTCTGAAGAAAAGAAAGAGATCTTGAACAAACGGCTAAAAGAGGCAGGTCTCGAGATTCTAAACAACGAAAAAAACATCCTCGTCGAGAAAATCATCAACGTAATCGATGAGATGATTCATTCTGAGGATACGCCAAAAGTTAACGATTCGGAGTATATCAGCAACAAAACAGGGTGTGGGTATAATCATCTATCTCAAACATTTTCAGAGGTTAAAGGGGAGACAATTCAGCAATATATAATTAAACAAAAGATTGAAGCAGTAAAGGAACATTTGTTGTATGATGAACTAACCCTGACAGAAATTGCCTATAAGCTAAACTACAGCAGCGTGGCTCATCTGTCTAACCAGTTCAAAAAAGTTACCGGTCTTACTCCCACATATTACAAGTTATTAAAAACGCGAAATGGCTGAGCCTGCATATCTCAGATACTGATACGCCGGTAATCTGTACTTCCGGATTGCCACGGTCATCCTGAGCCACTTATCTTGCCCAAATTGGGGCAACACCATTTTGATGGTTCCAGTAACAGATCTCCCCCGGGGCAACTATCCTGAAGGGAAAGGACGAGAATTTTGAACCCATATTTTGAATAACCGAACTCTGGTCCTAAAGTTATCCAGTGAAGTGGGGTTGTATTCAAAGGACGGTCAAATCCCCGGATCTCGTTATTTCATCAAATTTAGAATGTTAAAAATATCTTATTTAGGAACTTTTATCATACTCATAAGTTTTTTTAAAAAAGATAAATTAACATCAAGATCATGAGACGAAATCACTTACCTTCTCAATTTCCGAAATGCACATTATTTATTATTGGAATACTATTCACAAGCTTTTCATGGAATTTGCCACAGGCTGAAGCCCAGGCATTGAAAGTTGTAGCCGGCAATACGTTTTCCGGAACTGCCACTGGCGCCATGCTTGGCGGAGCCCAGATGGCATTGAACAACGATGACGATTATATGCCGCTTCGATATGGAGTAGGTATTGGAACATTGACTGGTATGGCCATAGGCGTCTATGATACAGGAAGAGAAGCGGAATATTTATATGGAACGTTTAGCAGATCCAGGTATACTGGTACAATCATTATGATGGATACTTTTTTGGGGGCAGCAACCGGTGCTGTTGTCGGAATGGCTGTTTCACTGCTCACGCAAGATGAAATTGTTAAAGGTGTTCAATATGGTGCAGGAGCCGGAGCCTGGGCCGGATTTGGCTTTGGGCTAATAGATGGGTTTTTTCTGAAAGAATATGAAGAGCGTGAGACAGATTACGTTACTTCTGTTAATCACCAAACAGTCAATGGTAATGCAAATGGCTTTCTTACCCTGCAAACCAGCACAGGCCTTAGCATTGGATTCATTAATCCATCTGTATACAGTTTACCGGAAATACAAAATGAGCAGCTTACGATTCATAACCGTTGGGGAGTGGAATTGACAAACTTCTCAATTTCGTTTTAAGCTTAAGCTGAGTTCGATTGTTATATGGGGGTTATGGCGTTTTGGTGCGTGCAAAAGATGAGCCCTTTTGAAAGAAGGGCCAGGGGTAGCATTAAGGCATTGAACTTCGACTGACAAGAGATAGACGTGACGAACTATTGACCCAAACCTGACCTACTTAATAAGTTGGTATAAATCGCGATAAAAGCAATAAGAATTGATATTTGTTTGAGGAACTATCACAACAACTAACTCTTCATTTATTTTGTAGTTATATCTGGTATTTGTTAGATTCGTGGCTGGTTTCTCTGTAATAAAGGACTACAGTGTGTATCGTAAAAATTTGGAGAAGTATGTTCGTATTACTTATATGAGTTCCCATTTCTATATTTCGCACTGACAGTTATAATTTATTAAAATTATAATATCTGCTTGAAATAAAATTCTTTTTATTTAACCTTTAACTGATTAATAGAAAATAGTTTATTTTGAAATCAATTCCATTCTCACAGAATTTGACAACTAATTTATGTAACCCTTCAATACTTTAGGACTTTCAATAAATGAAAGAGAGCAAATCGTTGGATGATATTTTAGAGCTGACAAGAGAGATTGCGCTGCAGGAAGTT
>CAYOLE010000347.1:0-2614 GCA_964404705.1 uncultured Rhodohalobacter sp.
GGTCTATGGGTAGAGTAAAAAAACTCCCGGCCGCAATTAGGAGAGAAAAAAAGTTAATACCCCACTAACCAGATGTATCAATAATCCTTCCCGTTTACCTCACTTATTACTATAAATAGATGAATTTAAGCAAAGAAGATTTCTGTCGATTATAAGTTAACAGGGATATTAGAGTTAAGTCATTTCTGTAACAAAAAAGGTTATAACTCATCTTTATTAAACACCTTGTTCAATCATAGCTTTTAACTTCATTTGATATGGCCAATGCAGTAGTCTCACATCACGAGTATAAAAATGGGTCGGTGCCGGTAAAGCCTCAAAAAGCGGGACTTTTCGATATGTTTTATACTGATATCGCGATCGATTTGGGTACTGCCAATACACTGATCTCATCCAAGAGAAATGGAATTGTACTGAGGGAACCTTCCATTATCGCATTTAATAATCTGGGAACCCCTGTAAGTGTGGGACAGGAAGCATGGTTTATGCATGAAAAAACCCATAAAAATATCCGGACTGTTCGTCCTTTGCGTGATGGGGTAATAGCCGATTTTGAGGCTGCTGAACATATGATCCGCGGAATGATTAAAAGTGTAAAGCAAAAATGGTATTCCTCCACGCGGCAGATGGTGATCTGCGTTCCGAGTGGAATTACAGATGTTGAAAAACGAGCTGTTCGCGACAGTGCTGAACATGCGGGGGCGAAAGAAGTTTATCTTGTTGAAGAACCCATGGCAGCGGCTATCGGAGTAGGAATTGATGTGCATAAACCGGTTGGCCATATGATAGTTGATATAGGTGGGGGTACATCAGAAATTGCGGTAATTGCCCTTTCAGGAATCATACATGCACAATCAATCAGGTTGGCAGGCGATAAATTTACAGAAGATATAATCACTCATTTCAGACGGCATCATAACTTGCTTATTGGCGAGAGAACGGCTGAGAGAATAAAAGTGGAAATAGGATCGGCCGCTCCGCTCGAAGAGGAACTTACATTGTCAATAAAAGGGCGGGACCTGGTAAATGGTATACCAAAAGCTCTTGAAATTTCTTCTTCGGAAATTCGTGAAGCCATAGGGCAATCTGTCAATTCAGTGATAGAATATATAGTTAAATCCCTTGAAAAAACTCCCCCTGAACTCGCCGCCGATATACTCGATCATGGAATTATACTTGCCGGTGGAGGTGCGCTTTTAAAAAATCTTGACAAACGAATCACCGAAATGACTGATCTTCCGGTTCATATTGCTGAAGACCCACTGACAGCCGTTGTCAGGGGAACAGGTGCAATTTTGAATAACCTGAACTACTACAAAGACGTTGTTTCCTGAGGATATTTTTCGTCAGCCCCCCATGATGAGAAATAAAGTAAGGGGAAGCTTATCTGCTGAAGAGATCCAGGAGCCATTGATCCAGACAGGCCATGATCGTAGTTGCTGCAAATCATTGCACACTTTTGGCTACCATCAGATCAACTGATCTTTGTGAAAAGTTATTTCACTGGAATCTGGATTAAATTGCGCCTGTATTGTGGAAAAGTGAATTCAGGAATGTTGTTATCTTTACCTGAGTACGAAAACTTATTGATCTGCCGGAAGCAATACAACTATCTGAAAAAGCAGAAAATCAGATGAGAGAACGGGAGTTTCACTTAGCTCAATTCAAGTCTACAACCTGGCAGATAAATCTGATTGCTCTTCCTGCAATTGTGAATTATCAGCCTTGCAGTCGACCTGGATATCAAACTGATAACCATGGACAAACAGATCCTGCGTTCGTTTGCTGAGCAATCTGTAAACCATCGGAAGACATTGGCGCAATCTCTTGGATCCCTGCACTATAAAATATCAGAAGTAACAAGTCTAAATTCTGTAACTTCCTCACTGTACTCTCCAGCTGTCTCTTAAAGCGGATTTTGCTGGATGAGTCTTCTTAAATGACCTTGTAGAGCACGAGCGTTTAAAAAGATAACCTCTTGATAAATATTAAAATGAAAGATGATGTAGAAATACGATTTGCCATGGAAGAAGATGTCCCTGAAATCGTTAAACTCTGTCAACAACATGCCATATTTGAACAGGCTGAATATGACAAGTCGGGAAAAGAGGAAAACTTAAAGAAGTATTTGTTTTCTGAACGCCCTGATCTGAAATGTTTAGTTGCCCTGAAAAATAATGTGATAGTGGGCTATGCAACATACATGAAGCAGTTTTCAACCTGGGATGCAGGGTATTATATGTACATGGATTGTCTTTTTCTGCAAGAAGGTGCCCGTGGAGCCGGCATCGGTGAACTACTGATGATGAGAATTAAAGCAGAAGCTGCTAAATCTGATTGCAATCTGATTCAGTGGCAAACTCCGGAATTTAACACAAGAGCCATGAAATTTTACAGGAGAATTGGGGCATATTCAAAATCTAAAGAGAGATTTTTCCTGGAGATTTAAAGAGATATAATTATAATATTATATGATTGAGTATTACTCTTGCCGTAGTTAAACAGTTGCAGTATGAAATCAACTCTTTCTTGAGAAATCTGATAGTTTAGCACCTTAGCTGTCCAAAATGTTTTAGAATTCATTAAAAATCTTTGTTTTTGTTCATTTAGGATA
>CAYOLE010000348.1:0-2576 GCA_964404705.1 uncultured Rhodohalobacter sp.
TCGATGACCCTGAATCCATTGCAGATATAATCCGGCCGGTGAAATTGATACCATCGAGTAAGAAATCGAAAGATTTGCTGGCAGAATTTCGGCAAAGCAATAGTTCAGTGGCCATTGTTATTGATGAATATGGAGGAACAGCCGGAATGGTAACTATAGAGGATCTGATTGAAGAAGTTGTAGGCGATATCCAGGATGAGTATGATAAAGAGGATGAATTTATCAAACGAATAAACGAAAATACTTTCGTGCTCAGCGGCAATGTTGAACTTGATGAATTGCAGGAATTGCATCCTCAAATTACATTGAAGGAAAACAGCGACGAATTTGAAACGGTGGCCGGTTATATTATCAACCATATTGGACGGATCCCAAAAGTGAACGAAGAACTTTTTATTCAGGGAAATAAATTTATCATCAGTAAAGCTACACCCAACCGCCTCGATACGGTTAGACTGATGCTGAAAGATCCTGAATAGACAGCCACATAACGCTTTTAAAACAAATATCCTCAGTTTAATTACCACATTATTATGCTCGATCAATATCCTGAATGGGCTTCACGCTTTGCAAAAAAATATCTGAGCCGTACATTAAATCAATTCATCATTCACGGCAATGTTCACGATATGGTTCG
The DNA here is from genome assembly GCA_964404705.1 of uncultured Rhodohalobacter sp. Taxonomy (GTDB): domain Bacteria; phylum Bacteroidota; class Rhodothermia; order Balneolales; family Balneolaceae; genus SW132. Next base: position 638 of record CAYOLE010000348.1, read on the forward strand.
GGTGAAAAGTAATCCGGACAGGTTCGACAGGCTGAAAACATTTCTTGCAGATGATTTTTTTGGCTCACGTGATCTTGTTCTGTTTTATGATCGTGCAACGGGGATCTATTTCAGGGATCAACAGACGCAGACTGATTTTAACCGGGCACTATCCGGAAGGGATACGATTGCGGGCACCGAATACAGTAAAAAACTTCCCAAAGATCCCGGCGGCGCGTTCTCAGTCCTGGAGCAGTATATCAGAACAAGATTAAATGATAATCGTAGTATAGCCCTGATTATCGATCATGCCGAAACTATTGTGCCAATGAGTGATGCGGGTAATGCGGGCAGTGAAGATCGAAATGTGCTGGTGTACTTGCTAAAATGGGCACACGACCCGCTGTTTCTGGCAGGGGATTTTACCACTGTACTGCTGACAGAAAATATGGCCGATCTTAATCGTCGCCTGATTCAGCATCCCTATACTGCCGATATTAATGTGCCGCTGCCAAACGATAAAGAACGTTTTGCGTACTTAACTCATCATGAACAAAAGGGAGAAATTATATCAAAACTCTCTAAGGAAATGATTACGGAGATGACCGCCGGACTCGGTCTTGTGCGCATCAATAGTATTTTGTCTAATGCGGAAGAACATAAAGAACCGATTACGTTTGAGTCACTTTCTGAAATAAAAAAACGTATGATTGAGGAAGAGGCCTACGGATTGCTCGAATTTGTACCGGCAACAAATACACTCGATCAGGTTGCGGGCCATACCGAGGTGAAAAAGCATCTGAGGCTTGCGGCTGATGCGTTAAAATCAGGCCGAAGAGATGTAATCCCAATGGGATATTTGGTGTGCGGGCCGGTTGGAACGGGTAAAACCTTTTTAGTAACCAGTTTTGCCGGTGAAGTTGGCATACCGATGGTAAAACTCAAAAATTTCAGAAGCCAGTGGCAGGGGGTAACTGAAGGGAACCTGGAGAAAATTTTGAGTCTTTTGCGGGCAATGTCACCGGTGGCCGTAATGATTGATGAGGCAGATGCCTATTTGGGTGATCGTCAAGCATCGGGAGACAGTGGTGTCTCGAGCCGGGTATTTTCGCAAATTGCGGCATTTATGAGCAACACAGAGCATCGCGGGCGAATTGTCTGGTTTCTGATGACGGCCCGGCCCGACCTGATGCCGGTTGACCTGAAGCGCCAGGGAAGGGCAGAGGAACATATTGCACTGTTTCACCCGGAAACTGAGGAAGAGCGGGTTGAATTGTTTGAAGTAATCAAAAAGAAAACCGGGCTTATCCTTACCGAAGAGTATCTGCCGAAGGCAATTAAAAAAGGATCGATTCGGTATTCCGGTGCCGATATGGAAGCCGCACTTACCCGCGCGAAATTTTTTGCCGCTGCCGGCGGCAACGAAGAGGTGACCCCGGATATTCTTGATGAGGTTCTGCATGACTTTCTGCCGCCTGCATATCCTGAGGAGATAGAATTGCAGACACTCACAGCAGTATCGGAATGCACGTCGCGCCGGTTACTGCCTGAACGCTTTCGTAACATGTCGCGTGATGAAGTGCTGAAGAGAATTGAAAAGCTCAGGCGCGATTTACAGTAAGTTGGTGACGGAAGTAGTTTCGATTACAGAATGCAATCACTGGTCTAATTATTCTTCTCTTTATCTGACGATCGCTATAACCAATTCTGTTCCGGTCTGTGGTATCGGCTTTGTTTTCATCCGCTTTGGTGTACCAAAACAATGCTGATTTTATAAAAGCCCGCCCCTGTATTCGCATAAAAAATAAAATGCTGAATTGGTAAATTAAGACAAAATTTTACTTGATGATGTATCTGAATCTGATCTATATTAGAAATAATTAATAATTATTATTAAAACTTAATAATAATTCGTTAATTGTTTACAGGATCAGAAAAGGGGTTAAATGTGATTCATATC
>CAYOLE010000349.1:0-2573 GCA_964404705.1 uncultured Rhodohalobacter sp.
GGAAAGGGCTGAAAGCCCGAACCAATTCAGCCCCGGGCAGCGCCCGGGGTAAAAGAGATTGGTGTAACCTCATCAGGCTGAAAGTCTGAGATAGAACCATCGACGAGCTTCATAACAAGTTTTCACATACAAAAAAAGACATTGACTGATGGAGAAATTCAATGTGCTGGAATTAAATCCGGATTAATATCGTGGTTATAGTAAATATCTGAGTCAAATCAACACTCTGAGGGTCATTCCCCTCGGCCTTATGAGCCTCTGGCCCCTTTAAAAGGGGACTTTTAAATCCTTCGTTCTTATCTCGAACTCACGTTAGGATTAGCATTCCAAAAATTGGGTTTTATGTATTTGAAATTTCAGGAAGAGTCTGAACTTGGCGTCCAGAATGTCCCGCCAATATTGTGTAGAACCCTGACAATTGATTGTTCATTTTTGTTGATTGATTTAAAGTATCTGTTCAGCCACTTCCACACGCAGCAATGAACGTACGTTTTCAATCTGGTTAGCAATAGTAGCGACAGGAGAGCCGGCAAAAAGCAACCCCACTGCAACATTATCCGGTGTGGTCACCAGCGAACCGGAGTCGCCACCGGCAGAGATGTTGGTGGTCACAATTTGGTCTTTGAACCTTGCCACATTCCCACCTCCGAAGCCCACATCAACTGTAGCGTTTGTTGCTGTAATACGGCCGGTAGTATAATTCGTCGTACGGCCCGTTTTTTGAACATTCGTTCCCACTCTCACATTTGCCTTAGGCCGCCAGCCTCTTACATAGCCAGACCAGTAGATTTCCCGATCCAGATCGTGGAATTCACCTTCAGCAACAGCTGCATCAACGAGGTTGTTGTGCAATGCCAGCGGAACGGCCGGGAAAAAAGTGATGGGGATAAAACGGCTCAGTTTGGCGATGCGATCTGTCGGATCAACTCCTCCGTCAAAGGGTCCCGGTTGTAGGATTGGGTCGCCGATGGCGCCCGCGTTACTGTTGGCCAGAATGTGATTATTGCTGAGGATGTAATACCTGGGTGGAATGCCAATGCCATGAGCAGCCGGACTGACTACACCTCCGGGTAAAATGTCATAAACACAGGTTGCGATGGTACCAGCCGAGATCATAAAATGCCCCACGCTGTAACCACCTTCAGCGGGACGGGTGCGTCTGGCAAGTGTTTGAATACCCGTTTCCAAGATCTCATTTTCTCCGGCAAAAGGATATCCTATAGAGAGTACATCGGTTTGCATATCCGCCAATTTCTGCGGTACGAGATCTGTTTTACTTACCTGATCTTTCTCCAGCTTCTGAGTTACCAGCACTACCAAAGCAGGCTCACCTGTGGGTTCACCATTTTTCCATTTGACGCCAACACCCATGCCAATTACATTGCTTGCACCTCGTTTCTCAGGATCTAAAAACTTCTCTACAGATGCGCTGTGTGCCTTTTGGGCTTCTTCCGTGTCCTTCTCTGCCAACCTCATCTTACTTTCATCTTTTGCCATTAGATTCCCTCACTTAGTTTATTTGATTAAGTTTGTGCCGTTATACCGCCTATTGCTTCCACATTAGTCTCAAATCCCTCAATCTCTTTGGGGACGATTTCCTGAGGTTGTAAGTCAGACTCAGGCACTTTGTGTCTCACAAAAACCTTAATGACTTCCTTCCCGCCTTTCTCTCCGATGCCAACGCCTGTCACATTAGGCAGACGCATCAGTAACTCCTCATGCTTTTTTTTTACGGTCTCAATGCTCATTTTTATCACCTCCTCAAATTTCTATTTCCTGACCTAATCAACGGTTGCCTTATACTTTTATCTTAACTACCTCCATGCCTGTAATTCCAAACCGAGCCCCATTCATCACTTTTACGTGATCAACAGGACGAAAAGTTCCATACTGTCATGATTGCCATACCTTCAGCAACAGACGCATGACTCTAATAAAGAGACAATTCCTTTAAATCATGATTTTAAATATTTCGGAAAATTGCACTACCTGATTTTACTACCGAATTTTTCAAGCATTTCTGCAAGCTGCGCACCTGGTAGTTTCTTAATCTCACTCGGCGAGCACCCAATGTGGTAATTGATAAATTTATTCAACGCTATTTCATCTGTCATACCATGCAGGCGTGCTATCTCAAAATTGGAATATTTACCCTCTCGTAAATATTCGGTGATACTTTTCAGACGGATATATTCCAGCATTTTGATTGGCCGGACTGAAAAATGGCGCATAAACGTACGGGCAAACTTTTTAGGACAGTTAAACCCCATCAATTCAGCCCATTCTTCTACACGTGCCGTTTGTGACAGGTTGGCTTCCAGTTTCTGTATTGAAGTGGAAATTTGTTGGGTGTGACTCATCTCGAACCTCTGCATTTTAGTCGTTTCTATTGAACACTATTATATCAGGTAAATACAACGACTGCAGATGGTAAGTGGGCGATTCCTGTATCTCTCATTGATGTGTTATTTACAAGGGAAATTAGAATAACAAATGTTACAACGGAAGTGCAATTTTATTTCGCAATGCAAAAAAACCAATGAAAACTCTGCCGGGGTGACACAGGTTGTCAC
>CAYOLE010000350.1:0-2554 GCA_964404705.1 uncultured Rhodohalobacter sp.
TACCAAACCAGATTTCTCAAATTATCGATTTTTCTGATCCGTTATTGTTACAAAGTAAATGCCATCCCATCGGGTTCTGCGCCGGTTGAAATATGGTCGATAATTTCAAAGTTTTGCAGATCGATCATATAGAGTCGGTCTGTCTGAGTACCGGCAACCAGAATACGGTTACCCGGAATCAATAGCATTCCAACGGGACCTGCATTCTGGCCACTCTCCGGCTCCAGATCAATGCGCTGGATTTCTGTTCGTTCCGTGGCATCAAACACCGATACATCACCGCTGTTCATATTGGCCACAAGCACATGACGTCCATCGGGCGTAAAGTTAGCCCGGATGGGAAATTGCCCCGCCGGTAACGTTTCGATTACTTCATAGGATTCCAGATCAACAATGGAGACAGTGTCTACATACCGGTTTGTGATCCAGAGCTCCGACTCATCTTCGGAAATTGCAATCCCCTCAGCACCTTCACCGGTTTCCACTTGTGCGATCACTTCCTCTGCCTGCAGGTCAATCACGCTCATTGTGCCGTAGTCGATATTGGCGACAAATGCTCTCTGGTTATCTGCCGAGAGATGCACAATATGAGACCGCTCCTGGTCGGTGTGAATGGACTGCACGATCTCACCGGTAGACAAGTGCAATTTGATCAATGCCTGCTGCCCTTCGGCCGTCACAGCCAGGTGTTCACCATCGTCGTACCACGCCAGCCCGTGGGGCCGGGTGTACTCACCGAGATCAATCGTCCGTTCCACCTCTCTGTCGGCCAGATTTATAACGGTGAGTGTATGTCCCGGTTCGCCGTCATATTCACCGTAATTGGAGACAACAGCCAGCGAACCGTCCGGTGAGATTGCCGCTTCGTGTGGTGCAACACCTGTAGGCAGTGTCGCCAGCACCTCATGCGTGGCCATATCAATAATCATTGCGGTATAGCCGGATTTGTTCAACACCACGAGAGTACCGGCATCCTCAGCATCAGAAATCTCACTCTCAGCCCGCTCTCCACAGCTTGTAAAAAGCAGTACGCATATAAAACAAAAAGACGGAATCAGCCATCCGGGAAACCCGATTGTTTTCGCCGTGTATATCAGAATTCTCATTGTGAAAAATCCTCCAAAATTTATGGTTTTATTTAATTGCACATCAAAAGAAAGACAACTCTATTGACCCGGGATAACCACCAGGACCCCAGGATTTCAAAGATCTGCCTGTTTGAAGTGTACGAGCTATCAATATAGTAAACAAGCACCTGAGTCTCTTTCCGCACTCCTGAGTTTATTTGCTTTCCTGATTCCAGCCTGATAACTATCTTAATTTTAGATGAAATTGAAAATCGGGCCTCTCAATTCTATGAAATTACCATATCTGTTTACTGCGATCACTGCTTTCCATCTGATATTTTTCGCATCCTATTCGTCAGTAGCTGTTGCCCAGGATCTGTATTTCCCGCCGCCAGGAACAGAGTGGGAGATGCAGGATGCTGCTGAGATGGGTTTTGACGCTGATGCACTTCAGCAGGTTGTTGAATTTGCCATTGAAAATGATAACAGTGTGGAGCGAGATCTTCGAATTGCCATTCTGAAAGCATTTAGCCGCGAACCTTACCATGAAATTGGCGGACCAACAAAAGATCGGGGCGAACCTGCCGGGATGATTTTGAAAGATGGATACATTGTTGCGAGTTGGGGAGACCTCGAACGTGTTGATATGACCTTCAGTGTTACCAAAAGTTATTTATCTACTGTGGCTGGACTGGCTTGGGACCGCGGACTTATCCGGACAACCGATGATAAACTTACCGGCTATGTCTGGGACAGTACGTTTGATGGGGAACACAATTCTCAGATTACATGGCATCATCTATTGACTCAATCCTCCGACTGGTCTGGCACACTGTTTGGAATTGCTGATTGGGGAGATCGTCCGCCAGCGGAAGGCGGTATTGACGATTGGCGATTACGGGAGTTGAGGGCACCCGGCAGTCATTTTGAATACAATGATGTTCGCGTAAACCTGCTTGCATATTCATTATTACAGGTATTTCGCGAACCTCTTCCACGAATCCTGAGAAATGAAATTATGGATCCAATTGGTGCATCCAGCACCTGGCGATGGTACGGTTATGAAGATTCCTGGACAGAAATTGATGGCATAAATGTGCAATCCGTGAGCGGTGGCGGGCATAACGGCGGCGGAATGTTTATCAACACGCTGGACCAGGCCCGGTTTGGTTTACTTTTTGCTCGCGGCGGCATTTGGGGTGGTAAGCAGCTAATCTCCGGTGAATGGGTAGAAAGAGTTCAAGCTCCGTCTGAAGCTAATCCTGATTACGGGTATATGTGGTGGACACTGAAAGGAGAAACCGACTGGGAGAATGTTCCGGATTATATCTATTACGCAGCCGGTTTTGGCGGAAATTATATTGTTGTAGATGAAGAAAACGATATGGTGATTGTCACACGCTGGCTTGACAGCAGTGTGCTGGGCGAGTTTGTGGGGCAGGTTTACAGGGCGATGAATCAGCAGCGGTAATGTATTCAATGCATTC
>CAYOLE010000351.1:0-2537 GCA_964404705.1 uncultured Rhodohalobacter sp.
CCGCCGCGCAACGCCCAAAACAGGTCTGCATTTTCTTTTTCACTTGCGTGCACAAGATTTCCATCGGCGAGTACAACATCAGCGCTGATGAGGTTATCTATTGTGAGGCCATATTTACGGGTCAGGTATCCGTGTCCGCCCCCGAGTGTTAGCCCGCCCACGCCGGTTGTGGATATGACTCCGCTCACCGTTGCCAGGCCGAATTCATGAGTGGCGGCATCAACTTCTCCCCAGGTACATCCGGGTTCAACCCGTGCCGTTATGTTATCGACATCTACCTGGATGCCTTTCATAGGAGACAGATCAATCACCATTCCGTTATCCACCAGCGCAAGTCCGGGACCGTTGTGTCCGCCGCTGCGTATGGACACTTCGATCCCTTCATTTCTGGCGTAATTCACGGACTGCATTACTTCATCTACGCTTTTACATTTGGCGATAAGCGCCGGCCGTTTATCGATCATCGCGTTGTGAATGCTGCGTTCTTCATCATAGTTTACATCACCGGGACGAATAAGCTCAACATTCAGATCATGTTTTAAATCATTGATTACTGTTTTCATAGAACTCTCGTTTTTAAGGGTTGATTGAAAGCGATTAGGTTAAAGTGCAATAGACGCTGACAAGACCTTCGGAAGTTGTCAGGTCTTATTTATTCTCCTCATAAATGGGTGAAATTACTCACGGGTGATAATTCGGCCGATATATGAGATTACATAATCCAGTGAAACCTGGTGTACTATTCTCCTTTGAAATTGATACCTCTCCCATATTATGAATCAATCTATCTGAAGATAAGGCGGGAATCCATCACTAATCATTCAATAAATAGCAATTTTGATTCATCTATTGGAAAGCTTGAAAAAAAAAGACTCTTCAGGGATGCCGGAAAAGCACCGGCAACGATTGAAAGTTCCTATCTAACAACCAAATTCAATTATGACTATGACAGTGCAGAAATTTCGGAATGAAAAGCATTGATACTCTGTCAGGTCAATAAAGAAACTCTTATCCTACATTCAGCGGTGATAAATGCTCATGGGTAATTTTCCAGCCGAGATCGGTGTTTACAAAAACGAGAGTCACCTGACCCAGTATTTGCATCATTTCATCTCCAATCGTGGGCCTGAAATCTGCATGAAAAGTCACAACGGCTACCTCACCAAACACATTAATTTTCAGATCATTTACGTCATGCTCCCATGCTGATATCGCTGCAATCAGGCCGCGTTCCTGCTGTTCGTTTGCAACTGAATCTGTCCGCGGCAGGCTGTCTTTAAACTCCGTGAATTTAGGACCGTAAACATGGTACGAGATGAGTTTGTCGGCATCTTTGTCTACAAAGCTCTGGAAAATTCCATCCAAAACCTCTTTAATTTCAGCCTGGGCTTCGGGGAATTGATCTGAGATGAGATCAATTTTTTGCTCTTCAGCTTCTTGATTCTCTGCATTTGCATCACATCCTGCGATGATACAAAAGAGGGCGGTGACAAGTATTAGGAGTAATTTTATGTTCATTATTCTATGATTAGAAATTATTGGGGAAGCGCGTATCAAACTTGTTAGGTCGATGTGCGATATCATAGATTAATCTATCTGAAGGGAGGGCGGGAATCCATCACAAATCGTTCAATGAATAGCAATTTTGATTCACATGTTGTAAATGCCAGGTCTGGGCAGAGATTGTTGGGCAATTGAAACTACACTGCAACACTTGAAGCCTTCACCCCATATTTATCCCGGAAGCATTTCGAAAAGTAGGAGGGGCTGTTATACCCAATCTCCAGTGCAATTTCGGACAGGTTGTACCTGTTTTCTTTGATGAGTGACAGGGCTTTGTTCAGGCGTATATCCCTTATAAACGTGACCGGTGAACGCCCTGTAATGGCGGTCACTTTCCTGTAGAGCTGCGGGCGGCTTACGCCCATATCGCGGCTGAGGTAATCAACTCCAAACTCATGATCAGAAATATGAATATCTATAATATCTAAAAGCTGATCTAAAAATTTCTGCTCGGATGGTTGGATAGCACGCAGACTGATCTGTTTTTTAATCACATCATTTACATCACAAAGTTCGTCAAAAAGACGAGTTGTAATGATTTCATTTTCAACTGCAATCAAACATAAACGCTGACTCATCCGGATGGCCTCTACAAAAAATCCCTCTTTTTCTGTAAGAGGCTGGCCCACGCTGATTCCTATTTTAAAAGTGATATCAACCGTTTCGGGGTCAGTTATCTTGCATACATTCAAAAATTCTTTTTGAACTTCATGAGCACACCGGAGCACGTTTTCAGGATTTTCAAATACGGCAACGATGTTGTCGAAACCTCTATTCCGAACTACTTTGCCATTGTAGTCGGCAATCCGCTGAAGGGCTTTTCTTTTTGGCATTGGGGGAAGCTCAAGCTGGTCAAATTTGATCGACTCTTTATTTATGGTTTTTGCTATGATGTCCAGTGTTAAAATATAGCGGTAACCGGTATCGAGCTTGCCGTCTTCATGCCTCACTAATCCGTGATCCAACTTTTGGTT
>CAYOLE010000352.1:0-2535 GCA_964404705.1 uncultured Rhodohalobacter sp.
CCCGATCAATTCGACTGGCTGCAATCGCATCTCGATCTTCCCATTGTAACCAATCAGGTGCAGGCATCGCTGCTTCATACTGAACCTTTATTTAACGGCTTGTTCGACTATTTCCAGCGATATAACATCCAGCCAATGATCTGGTCACCGCTAAAAGGAGGTGATCTTTTTAAGGGGAAAAAGGATCAGGCGGTACGGGTGCGCATAGCCCTTATCAAACTTGCAGAAAAATATGAGTGTACTTTTGATGTTATCGCCCTGGCCTGGTTACTGCAATTGCCTGTAAATCCTTTTCCGGTAGTGGGTACGGGACAATTACTGCATATTGAAAAAGCAATTAAAGCCACAAAATTAGATATTGACCGCCAAGACTGGTTCAAATTGCTGGAAGCATCAATGGGTGAGCCGGTTCCATAGGCATTGACTAATTGTGTAAAACTGCCTCATTTTATGCGGGGCAGTTTTTTACTCATCAAAGCTGATCTCATTTATACTTATGAAGGCCGCCATCCCATCAAACACAAGATTTTCCTTATAAATAGGGTTGTATTCGTTCAGATGCCTGGATAGAAATTCACCATCACCTCCCGTAAGATACAGATCAGATTTGTTTCCAATTTCCTGATATCTATCCACAAAAGATTTCACCGCATTCAGAAACCCGCCGTACATTCCCCATCGTATGGATTCATCTGTTGATCCACCTGGAAATGAATCGGGAACCTCCGGCTTAACCTGTGGAAGTTCAGGCAAAAAGTCTCTCATCGAATTTTTAAATAGTGAAAGACCCGGCATGATCACCCCGCCTTTATACACATAATTTTGGGTCATGTTATCTATCGTACAGGCCGTGCCCGCATCAACCACAACAACATCCTGTCCCGAAGAATGGTCTGTTGCGCCCAGGCATGCCAGCACCCTGTCGATTCCAAGAGTTTCAGGCGTCTTATAATCAAGTTTCACTTTTCCCAGATTACCTGTTGTAATCTGGAACAGGGTCAGACGATTCCGGTGCTTATATACTACTTTTGTTAAGTCTTTTCTAACCGACGACAAGATAACTATTTCATTTACAGGCAAAGCCAAAAGCTCATTGTTCAGCTTTTCGGGTTGATGGATACCCATTTTAAACATAAATACCCGATCCGAAAAAGCATTTCGCACCGCTTTAACTGATGTATTTCCTATTTCTATGAATACCATATATTGCAGCCACCAACTTAATTAAACAAGATAAATTCCAATGAACATATTCCACATTAAACCACAGAAACAGTATCCTGGCAAATGGTTTTCGCATATGTTCTGTTTTACAGCCGAATATAGTAAAAACAATCCCCCGAACGCATGAAGAATTTTCATTATGGAAATAAAAAATAAGACAGCAATTGTAACAGGAGCCAGCAGCGGAATCGGCACAGAATTCAGCCGAAAATTAACAGAGGCGGGCGCCACCGTGTATGGCCTCGCTCGCAGTATAGAACGGTTGCAAAAAATCCGGGAAAAGCTCGGAGAATCTTTCATACCGGTAAAAATGGACATTACCGATCCTGAAAAGATTACCACCTGGACCGATGAAACATTCAGCGAAGACCTTATCCCAGACATTTTAATTAATAACGCTGGCCTTGGATATTTTGGCCCCATTGAAGAGCTTACGACTGAAGAGTGGGAAACCATGATAAACGTGAATATAAATGGTATTTTCTACCTCACCCGCCGAATTGTACCTTACATGAAATCATCCAGCAACCACTCCCATATTATCAATATAGCATCCATTGCCGGACTCCTTGGCAACCCAAACCTGACGGGTTACAACGCATCAAAATTTGCTGTCAGGGGATTCAGCGAAGCGCTGTTTAAAGAATTGAGGTATGATAAGATCAAAGTTACATGTATGTTTCCCGGGTCCATTGCCACTTCATTTTTTGATAATACTGAAACTCATACGCATGAAAATATGATGCAGCCCCAGGACGTTGCAGATACGCTGATGCATATTTTAAAAACACCCGATAATATGCTGATCAATGAAATTACAATGCGTCCGCTAAATCCTAAAAACCCGAATGATTCGTAGTTTAAATATCTTGTTACTTGTGCCACTTCTGTTTGTTGGAATATCCTGCACTAATAAAGAAGCCCCTCCGGACCTTATTGCTGAAGATCGTTATCTCGAGATTTTCTCTCATTTAGTTGTAATTAACCAGATTACAGACGAACAGCTTGGAGAAGCATCTCGGGATTCTTTGGTTCAACAGGTTTTCGACCAAAATGAAGTAACCAAAGATCAGTTCAACCGGTCGCATCATTATTATCAGCGCCAGCCCGATCGTCAGCTTGCACGAATAGCAAGGGTTGAAGAAAAAATAAAACGTGAACGGGATGACTTCCAGGCGCAATTAGATGAAAAGCGCAGGGTAATAACAGATACAACCATGGTTTCGGATACGCTTTGATATGGTATTTGGGAGTTTCTCAGGTCAGCGACCTGAGCTACGTAGCGCGGCGTCGCTGACCCGCGAGCCGAAC
>CAYOLE010000353.1:0-2532 GCA_964404705.1 uncultured Rhodohalobacter sp.
CACAATTTTATAAAAATCTCATTTTTTCGAAAAAACTCATCCGATGACTATTCCCCTGCAACCAAACGTTTACAGTTGACATAACACTAAATATCTGCTTACACTTTGTTAATACAGGAATTTCACAAAAAATACCAAAATGATGCCACCGAAAGAAAAGGTTCAAAGTTTTATAGATTCAGGTAATAAGGAATCTATAAACACAGGTTTTCTTTTTTTGGCTGATTGGTAAATAGCTTCCACAACGGCCAGTGATTTAAGGCTTTCCTCACCGGAAACAACCGGAGTGCCATCGGTGGTAATCGCATTTATAATTTGCTCATATTGCTTTAAATGATCTTTATATGATAATCCTTCAAGGGGATCCGATGCCCCTGCAGATTTTGATTGTGCTTTTGTGTTCTCAATTCTTTTTTGACCTGTATTCTGTGAAAGAGCATTTCCCTCCAGCACGAGAGTACCGCTCACTCCGTTAATTTCAATTCTTCTTTCCTGAGAAGGCACAATTGATGTTGATGCCTGAAAAACACCTATCGGTCCATTTTTGAATTGCATTGCTGCAACGGCGTTATCCTCAGCTTCAATACTATCATGAGTTGAATTTACCGTATATGCATAAATTGATTCCATATCTCCCAGCATCCACTGTAGTAAATCGATGGTATGTATAGACTGATTGATGACCGCTCCGCCGCCGTCAAGGCTAAAAGTACCCCGCCATCCAGACTGACTGTAATACTTCTGATCCCGGAACCATTTTACAGCAGCACTTGCCATAAAAATTTCACCGATTCCACCTTCATCCAATATCTTCTTCATTTTTACGGCACTATCAATGAACCTGTTTTGATAGATTACTGCTAATTTGATCTTGTTTTTTCTGCAAGCCTCAACCAGTTTTACACCACGTTTCAGGGTAACTTCAATTGGTTTTTCAACGATCACATGTTTGCCAGCTTCGGCAGCCTTTTTGCCATAATCAAGATGTGTTCCGCTTGGCGTACAGATACTTACTATATCGAGGGAGGGATCACTCAGAAACTCATCATAGGATTGATATGGAGCTATAGAATATTTATCACAAAATAATTCAAGCCGCTCAGGATTTCTTGTGCAGGCTGCCACTAAATCACAAGAATCCAACGCGGAAATTGCATCGGCATGTGTATCAGAAATATTTCCACAACCGACAATGCCAATACCAGGTTTTTTACTTTTCATAAATAAAGAGAGTATAAGGATGAAAAATTCAAATCAGGAGCCGGGTTAAGTTGTTATCAGGAAATTCTAATGTACAAAACTGTAATTTGCAAATCCGGGTAACCGATATACCGATAACTAATAACACCATATAGATCATCTCTCCATATCAACAACGCCTCTCCTGTTAGCAAAATCTTGCACTTCATTAACACTAACAATGTTAAATTCTTCCTGAATGGAATGCTTTATACAGCAGGCAGCTGTGGCAAACTCAAGTGCATCTTTGGAGTTTTCAATATTTAAAAGTCCATAAATTAATCCGGCAGCAAATGCATCTCCGGCTCCAACACGATCAACAATGTCAAATTTATACCGGGTTGACCGTACGGGTTCCTTGCAATCCTTGTCATCATGAAACACGGCGCTCCAGCCACACCGGCTGGCAGAAAACGTCTCACGCAGCGTCATTACCACAGACTGAAAGCTGAATTCTTCCTTTAGGGCACGGGATATTGATCGGGCGTGTTCTACACGGTTATCTGAATTTCCAATTGATTCAGTATCAAACCCGAGGCATTTTTCTGCATGTTCTTTATTTGCGATACAAACATCCACATACTCCATCAGGGGAATCATTACCTGGCGGGCTTCTTCAGCCGTCCACAGTTTTGACCGGAAGTTCAGATCGCAGCTGACTGTCAGCCCTGCCTCCTTCGCTGCTTTACAAGCTCTTCTTACCGCTTCAGCGGGTTGTTTACCAATTGCCGGGGTAATTCCGGACCAGTGAAACCAGTCTTGTTGCCTGAAAAGTTCGCTCCAGTTTATAGCATCCGGAGCCATTTGGCAAATGGATGATCCGGTCCTGTCGTATATAACTTTTGAGGATCGCAGACTGGTCCCATTTTCTAAAAAATAAATTCCCAGTCGATCACCGTTTTTTTTAACAAAATCAGTTTTAACTCCATATTTGTTTAGAGTCTGAAGTGCTGTTAAACCTATATCATTATGAGGCACACTGGAAACATAGTAACTGTTCATGCCAAATCCGGCCAGTGAAACCGCAACATTGGCTTCCGCACCACCAAACGTTACATCAAAATTTTCAGCCTGGGCAAATCTCAGTTTGCCGGGAGGAGTGAGGCGAAGCATAATTTCCCCAAATGTAACAATGTTGCTCATAACTCTTTCAACTCCTTTTTTTTTGAGACCAGCGATTCTTCAATTTATCAAATTTGATCAAAATTCTGTTATTGAAAGTTTCATTAGTTAGCCGAGATACTTTTTAAATCCATCGGACAGCTTTCGGTACAAATCGAACTAATGACGTGT
>CAYOLE010000354.1:0-2504 GCA_964404705.1 uncultured Rhodohalobacter sp.
GGGGGCTGCAGAATCAGAACAAGACCCTATCGGTGCTGCCTGCTGATCTTATAGACGGAAAGTAATTTAAATTTTAAATATTATGGAAGACCTTCAATTTTTTGCACAACAATTAAGAAAACCCGCGGGTGATTTTGCTGTAAAGGTTGCAGAAAAAATGAGTACGGGTAACCGGCCGCTTTATGATCTGACATTTGAGACAATGGAGATCGGAGAGGGAGATCATATCCTGGAGATTGGCTTTGGCGGTGGTGATCATTTTTCAGAACTGATGGGAAAAGCGAACCTAATACAAGTTACTGGTATCGATTATTCTGATGAAATGGTTGAAATGGCAAAATCAAAAAATGAAAACTTGATTCAGACCGGACGGCTGACCCTGCACCAGGGGAATAGCAGTAACCTGCCTTTCAATAACAACACCTTTGATACAGTTTTCTGCAATATGGTGATCTATTTTTGGGATGAGTATAAAAAACACCTGACTGAAATCTACAGGGTACTAAAACCCGGCGGGAAATTTTATACCGGAATGAGAACCCGTAGTAGTATGCAGCAACTGCCATTTACTCAATTTGGATTCAATTTATTTGAGGTAAATACCTGGAAAGCATTATTAAATTCATCCGGTTTTAAGATTGCCGAAGAAACACGGAGTATTGATCCGCCCATCGAAGTAAGTGGAAAACAAATTCAATTGGAATCAGTCTGTATACACGCAAAAAAATGATTTTTGGTAATGAATATTTCCCGGAGACCTAAAACAACAAAACATTGAGTGAACTAAGCCTTCAAAAATTAAAAGAAACAGCTTCAAAATATCATGAATATATGGTACCGGCTTTGTTCGAAACCTGGGCAGAGATGGTTGTAAACCAGACAAATATAAAACCGGGAGACCGGGTTCTGGATGTTGCTTGCGGTACGGGAGTTTTGGCACGGGCTGCGGCAAAAAAGACGGGAAGCAGAGGCTCTGTGACCGGTGTGGATCTGAACCCCGGCATGTTAGCTGTAGCCGGTGATTTGTCCCCTGATATAAAATGGCATGAAGGCGTTGCGGAAGATCTGCCATGGGAAAACAAAACGTTTGATGCAGTGGTCAGTCAGTTCGGAATGATGTTTTTTGAAGATAAACCTAAAGCACTCCGTGAAATGCATCGCGTACTGAAGCCCGGAGGGCGAATGACCGTAGCCGTATTCGACTCACTCGACAACATTCCGTGTTACAGAATTATGACTGACATTTTTGGCCGGGTGGCTGGAGATGAGGTGGCTCAGGCCCTGAGACTGCCCTTTTCTCTGGGCGATCCTGTCGAACTCAGAGCCATCTGTGATGAAAGCGGACTCACATCGGCGAATGTTACCACACTTCAGGGGAAAGCACGGTTTCCTGACGTAAAAACTATTGTGCTTGCTGATGTGAAAGGATGGTTTCCCCTTGCCGGAATTGATTTAAGCGATCAACAGATTGATGATGTGGTGAAGAGCGCCGAATCGGAATTGCGGAACTACGTTACTGAAGATGGTTTGTTGGAATTTCCAATACCCGCACATGTCATAACCTTTGAAAAAAATTAAGGATGTTAGAGGAATGTAGTTATTGTCAGACACAGGGGAACGAAAAATTTAAAAAGCTGGATGATACAATATGAGCAGTTTTTCGGCTTAATATTATAGAACTGGATAATATAGAACTACATCTAATCAACTATATGACAGACACAAAAACACTTAAGGAGTCACACGAACGTGTAAAAAAACTATTAACCATCAAACCTTCAAAAGGCCAATACACCACATCTACAAAAATCAGGGTGCGCGATGGAACAACCTGCGATATAGAGCACAAGCACTGGAAATTCACCGCTGATGTTGGAAAAGAAGAAGGCGGAAACGATGCCGGACCGGGACCCAGCGTGCTTCAGCGTGGTGCTTTGGGAAGCTGTCTGGCCATCGGGTATGCAAAATGGGCTGCCTACCTTGATGTACCAATTGACGGAATTGAAGTAGATGTGGAGGCCGATGTAGATGTCCGCGGATCTTATGGACTCGATGGAATTGAACCCGGATACAAAGGCCTTCGCTACAAAGTTTTTATTGAAAGTCCGGCTTCGGAAGAGGAGATCAAAAACGTAATTGAACAGGCCGACAGCCACAGCCCGGTGCTGATGGATTTTAAAAAACCGCTGAAGGTTGAGCGGGATGTAAAAATAGTGAAAAGTAATTCCCAGCGAAGTGAAAAGGCAAAAGTTTAAACGACTGGAGACTAATGACGATAGACCGGGTATTGTGAAAAGCTAAGATCTGTCAGCGTTCGAAAGATCCTGATAGCACTGATTTGATGGGAAATGGTAAAGACCTGCCAGAGTCACCGGCGGATTCCGGGGTGCTGGTAGAGTCTGGTGTAATAGGTAAAATTTAACTCAGTGCTCCTGATCACTTCTCACAACCACGGACTCCTGCAGGATTCACTTCCAAAAACCACGAAAGCGAATCGCGACCAG
>CAYOLE010000355.1:0-2498 GCA_964404705.1 uncultured Rhodohalobacter sp.
GAACAAAACCGCCTCCTTCTTCCACATAGCTGATCAAATCATCAATCATTTCAGGGTCAGTCTGCGGATAGTCCGGTGCGTGATAATTCGCATAATGCAGTACCGCATCATAGTTTCGCAGGTTTTCCAGATTGATGTCATTCAAATCACTTGTATAAAACAACTCAATTCCGCGGTCGAGCATGGGCCGGGCCACATCGCGCAGCCTTACGCTCGGTTCATGACCGCCATCATCGCCCAGAAACAGAACATGTAGCCGCTGCTGTCTTTCATTTGTTCTCGTCTCCTGAGCGGAGGAATTACATGAATTAAACGCTACTGCTAAAAGAATAATGAGGATAATGCCTGCCCAGGCGGTCCACGTTGTTAGTGATCTCATAATTGTGCGGTTTATGATTGTTCAGAATCCCAGTGGATCAGAAACTGGAGTGTTACAAATTTATATTTAAATCTTTAAACGAGCGTGCCTGAGCCTCGATAGCCCGCTCGGTGGCCAGTCGTTCAACACTTGAAGCACCAAAAAAACCGGCAACCCCTTCCGTGTGTTCAAAAATATACTGCGCATCCTCAGGTTCGGCAATTGGCCCGCCATGACAAAGTACGATAATATCCTCGCGGATCGCTTTGGCTGCATCATGCATCTTCTGAATTCGTTCGGCCGCCTCATCCAGCGTGGGGGCCACTCCCTCACTCACCCCGATCGAACCTTTCACCGTTGTGTTCATATGCGTCACCAGAACATCGGCTCCGGCCCGGGTCATTTTCTCCGCCTGTTCCACATCAAAAGCGTACGGACAGGTCAGCATACCGAGTTCATGAGCCTGGCGGATCATCTCCACTTCCAAATCAAAACTCATTCCTGTTTCTTCCAGGATCTGGCGAAAATTTCCGTCAATCACCCCAACAGTCGGGAAATTCTGAACCCCGTCAAACCCCATCTTCTTCAGCTGCTTTAAAAATACGGGCATCAGCCGGAATGGATCCGTTCCGCACACACCGGCAAGCACAGGCGTATCTTTCACTACCGGAAGTACTTCGCGGGCCATATCCACCACGATTTCGTTAGCATCCCCATAAGCAAGAATTCCGGCCGCACTGCCCCGGCCGGCCATTCGGTATCGCCCGGAGTTGTAAATGATGATAATATCAACTCCGCCTTTTTCGGCGAACTTGGCAGAAATCCCTGTTCCGGCTCCTGCGCCAATGATTGGCTTATTCTGGTTCACCTGATCGTTTAATCGTCGTAAGCATTCATTGTATGGTATAAAAGGCATAATTTTCGGTTTTATATCGTTTGTGTTTTTTTATATATAAATAATGCTGTGATGGATATAACTGAATTACATGATCACTGCAACATAGCTGTTAATTCTTCACTGACTTTCTCTGCAAATGCTCTGTCGTTGATGTGCAGATCCAGTTCCACCAGCCGTACGGATGAATCTAAATGTTTTCGAAGAGAATCAAATAGGAATTTATTGGCCTCTGGATCATAAAACGGTTTATCCTCCTTATCAAGGCTGCTTACGCCTTTTAAGGGCAGCATCAATACAACGGGCCCTTTTGCATGATTTAGTTTTTCAGCAATTCTTTCTCCGATTTTTGCACATTCATCAGGAGACGTACGCATCAAAGTCACGGTAGGATTATGCTTGTACAGATTCCTTTTTTTGAATTTTTCTGGCACCGTATCCATGGCATGGAAATTCACCATATCCAGCGCACCACAGGAAACCACTTGTGGTATTGCGGCTTCAGCTGCAGCTTCAAGGCGATCCGGACCGGCTGACAGAACACCTCCCACAACTTCATCACACCATTCCGTCGTTGTAAGATCTGCCACCCCATCAAAATATCCATCACGGATGAGGGCTTCCATTGCCCGGCCGCCGCTGCCGGTTGCATGAAAAACCAATACCTCAAATCCTGCCTCTTCGAGTTTCCTGCGAACAGCCGTCACACATGGAGTGGTGACACCAAACATTGTAGCGGCTATCATCGGTTTTTCTCCAACAGCCGGTATTTGCTGTTCCACCATCCCGCAGACAGCACCTGCAGCATTCCCCAGGATTCTGCGTGACAAGGAGTTCAGCCCGGCAATATCCACAACAGAGTGCATCATGGTGATATCTTTCACGCCGACAAATGATCGTACATCCGAGGATGCGAGAGTGGACACCATCAGTTTTGGCACACCTGCCGGCAGCTTCCTCATTGCAGAGGTGGCAATGTTGGTTCCGGCCCCTCCGCCAAGGCTCAGTACACCCTCAAATTTTCTCTCATTGTAAAGTTCGGGAACCAGTTTTTGCACTCCTTCTATCATCACATCAACAGCTTTTCCGCGATCGGCTTCTTGTCGAAGCTGCGCAAGACTGCTTCCGCCTGCCCGGGCAACTTGTGCGGCAGGAATATCCGGGGTAAGCATTGGCTCATTCAACACCCCGGTATCGAGCAGTAATGTACGTATACCCCGGGTTTCAATCAGATCCCGAACATAG
>CAYOLE010000356.1:0-2481 GCA_964404705.1 uncultured Rhodohalobacter sp.
CGGAACATTGTAAACGTATTCATTCTCCGGATGGCATAGGTCCGCTCAATAGCAGAATTGAGAAAAATAGGCTTGGGACCTTCCAGCCCGAAAGGCAGCAAAAACTGACCTGTTCTGAGTTGAAGAAGAGGATGAAATTCAAAATCTATGAATGCATTTACCAGGCGCGGAGTGTTGTCTGGCGGTTCAGAGTACCCGCCGATAAGGTTAATTTTGATGCGACTTGTTACAGACCCGCTGACTCCAAGTCGTGCTCGGTGAATAGAGAAACGCGCCGGGGAATCGGGTGTTTGATCAGCTATAAATTGTTGCTGCAAAAAACCCCCAAACTTATAGAAGGGTAAATTCTGATCGGGTTGAAGGCCGGTATTCTGTGCCAGGATCACACTGCCATGTAATGAGATCAGGAATAAAAGCATCAAAAAAACAGGCATTTTAAGTAAGAGCTTATTTTGATTTGCCATAGAAATTAAACTTGATTTGTTTTAAAGAAATAGTGAATCCAATAATGTTGAATCCCAAAGAAAAAACCATAAATATGTATCATAAGCAACATGTTTTTTTGATGTCACCCACTTGTTATATTCGCAAAATACAACTATACTCGAAATTGATAAGTCGAGATCCTAAGCTCGGTCGTTCCGATTATTGAAAACCCGGGATAACCACCGGGGGTTACGCAGTCGAGGCAGTTGCAGTTTACCAGGATGAAAGTTGGTTGGTACCTGGTTCATTAATCTCGAAGTCAGGCACTCATAACACTCAACATTTTGAAATATGGCACAAGATACCCTCACACAAGATACCCTTACACAAGAACGCCCCGCGTCGGTTTCAGGCTCACTTCAGTCCATTTACACACGCCTTATAGAAGCACTCAACACCAAATGGCATGAAAGAGCACTGCACCTGTTTTTAGCTATTGTTCTGGCACATTGGGCGGAACATCTTGTTCAGGCCTACCAAATCTGGGGGCTTGGCTGGCCGGTACCGGAATCGAGAGGCGTTCTTGGTTTATGGTTCCCCTGGTTGGTTTCTTCGGAACTGCTGCACTATGTTTATGCGCTGGTCATGCTTACATTTTTATGGATGTTGAGAAGCGGTTTCACAGGTAAGGCATATACATGGTGGATGGTCTCTTTCGGAATTCAATTCTGGCACCACATAGAGCATGCGACTTTACAAGGTCAGGCTCTGCTTGGAGCCAATCTAATGAATGCACCGGTTCCGATGAGTATTGCCCAGTTTTGGATTCCCCGCGTAGAACTCCACCTTCTCTACAATACCCTGGTGTTCATTCCTATGATTATTGCGATGTATCTTCACATGTTTCCACCCGCAGGTGAAGAGCAGCACATTAAGTGTTCTTGCGTCGTGAAACCCAAATCCTAAGACGGTGTTAATCATCTCTGACAGACGATGACGGGACTTTTATGATTATCAACATAAAAAGGGTGACATTTAGCCTCCTGTTGCTGATAGCGGGTGTTGTAGTGAGTGGGTGTCAGCCTGGGCAGGAGACAGCATCCGATATTAGTCTCGAATGGGAGATTGATCCCTCACCTGCCCGGGTTGGAAAAGCAACCATACATTTTGTGCTAAGGGACAGTACAGATCAGCGCATTGAAGGAGCCGATGTAGAATTAGAGGGATTGATGTCTCATCCCGGAATGGAGCCGGTGTTTGCTGAAAGTGAAGAAACAAGTCCGGGAGAATATTCAGCCGAAATTGAATTTACAATGGCTGGTGACTGGATTATCAACTTCAATTCA
Source organism: uncultured Rhodohalobacter sp. (assembly GCA_964404705.1). Classification (GTDB taxonomy): domain Bacteria; phylum Bacteroidota; class Rhodothermia; order Balneolales; family Balneolaceae; genus SW132. The sequence goes on from CAYOLE010000356.1 coordinate 1,773, forward strand.
AGGCTGGATGAGGAGAGAGTTGCGGAACACCAGATTCGGATATCCGGCGTTCGATCGCAGGAACCATAAGTGGATACAATGTATACATGAGCCCCAATCAATCGAAAAGAAAAGCTGACAGCGGCACAACAAATTTGCTTGATCTGCCGGTAATCGGACCTTTTCTGCGCTGGCCATACTCCCGAATGGCGTTACAGAGCTTCACTTTATTGATTGCCCTGGTGATGATTCTCCACGGGCTGTTCGGACCTGATTTAGCTCCCAGAAATTTATCAACACTCTTCACTTGGGTGCACTACCGCGGGTTTCTGGTTCTGATATTACTGGTAGCCGGGAATTTTTTCTGTATGGCCTGCCCGTTTATATTGCCCCGTGATCTCGCCAGACGTTTCACCAAGCCGGTGCGAAACTGGCCGCGGTGGCTGCGCAACAAGTGGCTTTCTATCGGGCTCTTTGTACTTATCCTGTTTTCTTACGAGTATTTTGATCTCTGGGGATCACCCTGGTGGACGGCCTGGCTGATCATAGGGTATTTTTCGGCAGCCCTTATTGTGGACACAATCTTCAAAAAAGCTTCCTTCTGCAAATATGTGTGCCCGATTGGCCAGTTCAATTTTATCTCTTCTACTGTTTCGCCATTTGAAGTAAAAGTAGCGGATCCGGATATCTGCCTCACCTGCGAAACCAAAGACTGCATAAAAGGAACCCG
>CAYOLE010000357.1:0-2459 GCA_964404705.1 uncultured Rhodohalobacter sp.
ACAAAGAAGCGTTTGAATTAGCATCAGGAATAAACGCTGAACAGATTACTGAAATTGACCGGATGAGATCAATGCTCAATGAAAAGCTGGATTCATAACATTTTTTATCGATATCACATCAACAAATAAATCATACGAATGAAATATTTATATCCCGGAATGATGCTTGCGCTCATCGCCATGTTTGGCGTAGTTAGCTGTACATCTTCCGAAATGGCACATCAAAACGATACATCTTCCTCTTTAATTCCCATCACAGAAGCAGAACAGCCCAGCCCTGATCCCCGTGTGGGATTAGATGCCGGCCTTTTCGACGCAGGGGAAGCAACATGGAATTTAAATTTAATCTCTACAACACCTCCGCCCGATGAATTCATCGGATCATGGGGCACCGATTTGGCATTTAAAGACAATTACGCCATCCAGGGAAGTTACGACGGATTTATAATCTGGGATATATCAGATCCTGCAAATCCTGAAGTTGCTGTAGATTTTAAATGCCCCGCATCTCAAAGCGATGTATCTGTCTATGAAAATCTGCTATTTGTATCCGGCGAAGGCCTTGGCGGCCGGCTTGATTGTGGTACTGAAGGTGTTCAGGAAACAGTGAGTGCAGACAGGCTGCGCGGTATCCGCATTTTTGATATTACCGATGTACAGAATCCCGAGTATATCTCTAATGTTCAGACCTGCCGGGGGTCGCATACCCACTCTGTATTGGTTGATCCGAATGATGATGAAAATGTATATGTATATGTATCCGGATCTGCTCCAGTTCGTCCAGAAGAAGAGCTTCCCGGATGTACAACCGCCTTTCCGGATGAAGATCCCGATAGCCCTCTTTTCCGGATTGAGGTGATCCAGGTACCGCTTGATAATCCGCAGGATGCAGCGATTGCCAATTCTCCGCGTATTTTTGAAGGACTGGACGCCCCGCCGTCACGTGAACTCTCAGCTGAAGAACGTGAACGAATTGAACAGGCCCGCGAAGAAGGACAATTTGTAGGCGAGATGATGGGCCGCGAGCGCGTAATTCCAAATGTTTTGATTCGCGGTTACCTGGCTGAGATAGTTGAAGAGCGTGGCGGAACCGGTGAGCCGACAGCGGCAGACAGCGCGGCGCTTCGGGAGCGTTTGCCTGATTTTATCGATGAAACACTGGCGGAACGCGGCCGTGCATCCGAGGCGCTCGGACCGAACCAGTGCCATGATATTACTCTATTTCCTGAAATAGGACTGGCTGGAGGTGCCTGTGAAGGAATGGGGCTTCTACTTGATATTACAGATCCCATAAATCCCGAGCGGATTGATGCTGTAGCTGATTCAAACTTTGCATACTGGCATTCAGCCACGTTTAACAACGATGGCACTGCGGTGCTTTTTACGGATGAATGGGGCGGTGGAACGCAGCCAAAATGCCGCGAGGAAGATCCGTATGAATGGGGAGCAAATGCTATTTACACCATCGAAAATGAAAAAATGGAATTTCAGAGCTACTTTAAAATGGATGCTTCACAAAGCAGCATGGAAAATTGTGTGGCTCACAACGGATCGATGATTCCAATTCCGGGTCGTGATATTATGGTTCAATCATGGTACCAGGGCGGCATCAATGTATTCGATTTTACCGACCCTGAAAATCCGGTAGAGATCGCATTTCATGATCGCGGGCCCATTAGTGGAGAGCGCTTTGAAACAGGGGGAAGCTGGTCGATCTACTGGTATAATGGTGTTCTGGTGAATTCAGAAATTGCTCGTGGTCTCGACATTTTTGAACTGGTTCCAAGTGATTTCCTCACTGAGAATGAGATCGCCGCATCCAGATCAGTTACTATAGATTATTTCAACCCGCAGGGCCAGCCCCGGTTCACCTGGCCGGCATCCTATGCACTCGCGCGGGCATATGCTGATCAGCTCGAAAGAAATCGTGAGCTGGATATGGAAAGCATTCAGATGATCCGCAGAGGAATCGACGATGCAGAGCAAACAAACGGTTCGCGAAAAACCCAGATGCTGAATGAACTGGTTTCCGAAATTTATAATAAAGCCGGTGCATCTTCTAACGACACCAAAATGCACAAACTGGCAGACACCCTGAAGGAGCTTGCCGGGACTTCTTAGCATTTTTAGATCTTGTAGTCTCGATAGGTTCAATCAAAATAAACCGGCACTTGATTGTGTAAAAACGAATCGGGTGCCGGTTTTTTTATTGACGTGACGCTTGCAAGAGATCGGTTGTGGTGACAATCTGATCGCTTTCCTGAGTTCGACACTTTTCAATAGCAGATTTTTTTGATTAAAAATATCACTTAGTTAGGAGTCCTATAATTGCGAATCTTGGGTGTCCCAGGGTTGGGCTTAAGAATGTATGAAAAACAGGCTGACGTTCTCCGGATTCTGAAAGGGAAAGGGCTGAAAGCCCGAACCAATTCAGCCCCGGGCAGCGCCCGGGGTAAAAG
>CAYOLE010000358.1:0-2444 GCA_964404705.1 uncultured Rhodohalobacter sp.
GTTTCAGCTCAGTCTAAGAAAACGGTAATCCTTTCTTTTACTCCGGAGTATTTTACCCTGGTGAATCTTCTTTAACTTTTTCCTGATTGTTGATGTCTCCGTTTTCCTCATCTCTTTTTCTCAAATCCCTGCTCACCCTCTCAGAAAACCTACTCATTTTTTTGGCAATTACACTTTTACGTGTGGTGTAAATTCCAGGTACCCTGCCCATCACAAATCCGTACGGCTGCAATGATTCTATTTCATCAAATAACACCTTCAATATTGCTCCGATCGGTATAATTAAAATCATGCCGGCAATTCCCCATAACTGAGCTCCAAGATAGAGTAAAATCAATGCCACAAAAGCGTTTATGCTCACCTGGCTTCCAACAATTATAGGTGTGAAGATATTACTCTCCATCAGCTGTATAACATAAAAACCAAACATTATAAGCAGTGGATATAACAAGGAATCCATTGTTATTAATGCATAAATAATAGGAAGAATAGAACCGATTAGCGGACCCACAAATGGAATTACATTCAGCAAAGCCGCAAATACAGCAAAAAGGATAGCATGGTTCACACCAATTGCCAGCAACAGAATTGAGTTCAATACTGCCAGTATCAGAATCACTAAAATAATTCCTGTGATATACCCCTGAACTACTTTCTTTACTTTATCAATTATAAATTTTACCCTGCCGGAATCCATTTTATCTGTAGTACCGGCAGCTTTCAGGATAAACTCCTTTAAGAAATCCCTGAATAATAACATGAAAAACATAAATACAGGAATAACCACGATTGTAGTAATCATGGTTGCTGCGCCCACAAGTCCCCGGGTAAGGGCTTGGGTATTTTCAGTGAAAAACTCCTGGATTGAAACCTGTATCACCTCCAGGTTTAGCAAACCTTCAAAACCAAGCCAGCGATTTAAAATCGGTTGTGATGATTCAAGTACTTCTTCTAACCTTTCGCGGAATATATCCACATCTCCAACAAAAGCAATTAACTGAGTATAGAAAAACACACCGACACCCGCGAGTACCAGTACACCACTGATTAATGCGATTGAAACAGATACGAGCCTTGGCACACGATGTCTTTCCATCCAGCCGCAAAAAGGTGATAGCAAAATGGAAAAAAATATTGCGAATAAGAGCGGTTGCAGCAATGGTCTTGCCTGAATCATGGCGTAGATCGTCAGGATTATTGCGGCGAGTACAAACGTATACCTAACCAGCCGGGATTCAATCATATTTTCACCTCTCTTGCCAGATTCCTGATTCACTGTCGTTTCTGATACTTTTTCCTGATTGGCCAGATTAATTCGTCCAGGCCGTTTATTTTTATTTCATACATTGTAGCAAGATATTGGCCCAGCTGCCCCCCGGGAAATCCTTTGCGTTGAAACCATTCAAGATAACGAACAGGCAGGTCTGTTACATAACGTCCTTTATATTGTCCGAACGGCATTTTGTACTGTACCATCTTTATCAAGAAATTATCATCATTCATTCAATCAAGATAAATTTTAATCTTAAACAGAACTCTAATGCTTTCAATTAACCTGGTCACTATCTTCGCCGGGTCAGTAAACCAACCAGCGCTACAAATAATACCGATCCGATAATTGACCATATAACGGGGAATTGATTCCCTCCCACGGTCACATTAAATAACTCCGGCATTTCGAGTTGTATACTGAGCCAGGAACCAAGTAATGCGCCTATAAAACCTACAACAATAGATACGAGACACCCTCCCCGGCTGTAACCGGCAATAGCCTGACCGATGGAGCCGCATATCCCGGCGATAAGAAGTAACAGAAAAAATTCAAGTATTGTCATGATATAGAATGTTTATAGGTTAAGAATATAAATGTTTTTTTCCATGCTATTAAGTATTATCACTCGCCCATTACAACACCTTCGCGGCGGGGATCAGCTCCGCCAAAGAATCCATCATCCGTTTTCTGTATGGCCTGAAGACCGCTGGTTTGATCACTTGTTGTTATTTCATGCCCCATCTCTTCAAGAGTACTAATAAGTTCCTGCGGCCATCGATCTTCTTCAAGAACAGAAGAAGGGCCATTGAAGTTTGCGAAGTTTGGCAGATCGATCGCTTCCTGGGCATTCAGATTCCAATCCAGCATGCCAACGACTGCCTTTGCTGTATAATGTATTATTGCCGCACCACCGGGTGATCCTACACTTGCCACAAAATCTCCGGTTTCCTTATCGAATACAAGAGTTGGAGTCATGCTCGAGCGAGGGCGCTTATCCGCCTCTACCCTATTTGCGATCGGACGGCCTTCTTCATCAAAAGGAGTTCTGGAAAAATCGGTCATTTCATTATTCAGATGAAATCCACCCGGCAGTCCCGTTCCGCCGTCGGCCATGATCCGGCTACCAAAACCCCGTTCAATGGTTGTGGTCATCGAAACAGCCTGACCAAAT
>CAYOLE010000359.1:0-2435 GCA_964404705.1 uncultured Rhodohalobacter sp.
CCGGCACCACGATACAACGCCCGCGATGTGGCAGTGATGCGTGCGCACATGGAAGGTGCGGCAGCCGTTCTCGGATCAGCTACACCCGGCATGGTCTCGGTAATGGCAGTGAAAGAGGAAAAACACGAACTGTTGCATCTGCCGCTGCGTCCCACGGGAACTATGCCCGAAGTTCGGGTATTGAATATGCTCGAGTACAAATCCTCTATGCACGGCCCGCTCACGGTAGAACTGCACCAGGAGATTCAGAAGTCTCTGGAACGGAAAGAGCAGGCGATTCTTTTGTTTAACCGGCGCGGTTATGCATCTTATATGCAGTGTGAAGATTGTGGCCACATTCCGCAGAGTCCGGAGAGTTCAACCAGTCTTACCTATCACAAAAAGAAAAATATCCTGCTCTGTCACTACAGTGGATATTCACGAAGGGCGGATACGCGATGCGAACTGTGTGGCTCAGAAAATTTGAAAACCAAAGGCAGCGGAACTCAGCACGTAGAGGAGGAGATTGCTGAACTGTTTCCGGAAGCACGTCTGCTGCGCATGGACCGCGATACCACATCAGGAAAGCATGGCCACCAGAAAATCTACCAGACATTTTTGAACGGCAACGCTGACATCCTCATCGGTACACAGATTGTTGCCAAAGGTCTCGATTTTCCCAATGTGACGATTGTGGGCGTGATTAATGCAGATACGGAACTTGCGTTTCCCTCATTTCGGTCGGGGGAGAGAATGTACCAGCTTCTTAGCCAGGTAGCAGGTCGCGCGGGCCGTGCTGAAAAACCCGGTGTGGTGTATGTACAGACCTGGAAGCCGGATCATCCAGCAATACGATGCGCAAAAACTCACGATTTTAAAGCGTTCTCACGTCAGGAACTTGCCAGCCGTGAGATGCTGATGTTTCCGCCTTTTTCCCGAATGGTAGTGTTTCAGTTTAAAAGCCCATCGTGGAGCGACGTTCAGATTGTAGCGGATAAATTCTGCGATGCGATTCGCCTGGTGATCGGGGATGAGCCGGTATCCGGCCCATCACCATCTGTGATTGAGTGGATGAATGGCCAGTACCGCTGGGAAGCGAACATCAAGCTAAGCCGAACGTTCAACGCCCATAATATTGAGCATATTCTGAATAATATTTTTCATAAATATGATTCTATGAAACCAAAAGGTGCCAGCAAAGTCCGTATCAACGTAGATGTGGATGCCGTGGAGTAGGAGGGACCTGGCAGAATGCGATCTGAGTTATCCCCGAAACATGGTATGTCTGTTTATTACCAAGCTACGCTCTCTATCGTAATCAAATGCGAAATAAATTCCTTTTCATCAGTTGTACAGACATACCATGTTTTACCTCAATTGTAAGCAGTATCGGAAGCGTCAATTCGTTATACTCATGATATACTCTCTGCTCTGAGGTACCCTGGAAATGACATCATCAGTTTCATCCTCGATATAGAAATATTCAATATCCGATTCCTGTGCAGCTCTTATAAAACCTTCAAAATCAATCTGACCCGTTCCCAAAGGAACATCATATTCAGCAGGTGCTCCGCCCGAAAAGTCATGTTCAACTCCATTTTTCAAGTCCTTCAAATGGACAAGATTAAATCGATCGGGATATTTTTTAAGAAGTTCCACCGGATCATGCCCCGGATGGGCTACCCAAAATGTATCTAACTCAAAATTAACATGCTCTGGATTGCTGTTTTGTACCAGATAATCAAAGAGTGTGCCATCCCCGTGGGGCCTGAACTCATATCCATGATTATGATAATTGAATTTTAAATTATGTTCATTTAGTGCTTTTCCGGCCATTTCGAAGTCTTCGATAGCCCGGTTTGCATCGTCAATATCAAATGGAGAATCATGCGGAATCCAGGCTACCCGCACATATGAAGCTCCCAGTATATTTGCCTCTTCTGCAACAGCAGATGCTTCGTTTATTAACCGGTCATAACTCACTCCATAAGAGGTGCATATTAATCCTCTTTCATCAAGAAGGCTTCTCATTTCAGCGGGTGATTTTCCAAACAAATTTGAAAATTCAATATTCGTAAAACCCATGTCCCTGATCATATCGAGAGTGCCGGGAATATCATCCTCGAACTGATGTCTGAAGGTATAAGAAACCACGCCCGGATCAGGCAGGAGAATTTCGGTGTCATTGCTTTGGGCTGCAGAACCCAATGGGGTAAAAATCTCGGCTATAAGGAAAAGAATAATGAGTAATAGGATTCGAGTCATAATGTATTTTAAATGGATTGATAGGTGAACTTACAATACAAAATCTTTTATTATTGTTCTGATTCATTCCCTGATACTCAGCAATACCCTCTGCTTATTCATTTGAGTAACTCTGAGAGAAAAAACAAGCTTGATGTTCAGTACAGACTAATGACGTGTCAATGATGAAATGGCGGGTTTGAGTCATCGGA
>CAYOLE010000360.1:0-2417 GCA_964404705.1 uncultured Rhodohalobacter sp.
CCGGTAGCCCAGATCAGATTCTGCACCATTTTACTGTACGTGGCTTTTGAAAGTTTGATCAGGTTCACAACATCGCGGGGATTGTTTTTTACCAGAACGATGTCACCCGTTTCCACGGCAACGTCCGATCCCGCACCGATCGCGATTCCCACGTCGGCTTGCGCAAGTGCGGGAGCATCGTTTACACCATCACCGGTCATTGCAACCCGTTTACCCTGGCTCTGAACTTCTTTCACCTTGTCGGCTTTCTCATCAGGAAGCACTTCGGCAAATACCTGATCGATACCCAGCTCACCTGCCACATATTCCGCAGTCTGACGATTATCGCCCGTAAGCATCACACATTCCAGTCCCATATCATGCAGCTGACTAATCGCATCGCGCGATTCCTCACGGATCAGATCGCCCAGCGCAATTGCCCCGCACAGGGACCCGCCAATGATCACAAAAACCACAGTTTTGCCCTGCGAAGATATCTTCTCTACCTCCCCTTCAGGATAATTAAGCGATTTCTTTCGCACATATCCCGGACTGACAACTTTCACATCGGTTCCTTTCACAACTCCCTCAATACCCTGTCCGGTTATAGAGTTGAATTCCTCCACCTCCAGGGTTTTATCAGCCTTCTCCAAAATTCCCTTCGCCAGTGGATGCTCGGAGTTCGTTTCGAGTGAGGCGGCATAGGTCAAAATCTCCTCATCGGAATATTCATCGTTGAAATTGAGAATATCTGTGACGGTAAATATTCCTTCGGTCAGCGTACCGGTTTTGTCGAAAATAACCGATTGCAGGTTGCGGGCCTGTTCAAAGGCAACACGGTTTCGGATCAGAAAACCATTGGTTGCGGCCAGGCTGGTCGAAACGGCTACAACAAGCGGAATAGCCAGCCCGAGGGCGTGTGGACAGGCAATGATCATCACCGTTACTGTTCGATTCATCGTAAAACTGATCTCCTGCCCTGTAAAAAGTGACCATGCAACGAAAGTCAGCGCTCCGGCCGAGATGGCTATTATGGTGAGCCAAAACGCAGCCCGGTTCGCCAGATTCTGCGTTTTAGATTTGCTCTCCTGCGCCTGGCGAACCAGGTCCACCACCTGCGAAAGAAAGGACTCATCCCCCGTTTTATTGATCTCGATTGTCAGTGAACCCTCTTCGTTCACTGAACCGCCAATCACCTCATCATCGATTTCCTTACTCACCGGCTTCGACTCCCCGGTCAGCATCGCCTCGTTCACGTTCGATTCTCCTTTAATAACGATACCGTCTGCCGGAATTTTTTCGCCCGGTTTGATGAGCACTTTATCGCCTTTCTGAAGCTCATCCACAGGAACTTCTTCTGTTGATCCATCCTCTTTCAGGCGATGGGCTTTTCCGGGCAATAACTCCGCCAGTTTTTCCAGTGCGGCGGATGCGCTCATCACCGATCGCATCTCTACCCAGTGGCCCAGCAGCATAATGGTTACCAAAGTGGAGAGTTCCCAATAAAGGAGATGCCCGTCAAAACCGAATACCACTGCCGTACTGTAAACATAGGCCACCGTAATTGCCAGTGCGATTAGCGTCATCATGCCCGGCTGTCTATTTTTAAGCTCATCAGACAGTCCGGAAAGGAAAGGCCATCCACCAAAGAAATATACCACAGAGGAAAGCGTGGCCAGAATCCATGTATCGCCGGTAAACCGCCAGTCCACACCCAGAAACTCCTGGATCATCGGCGAGAGAGCAAGAATGGGAAGTGTCAGCAGAAGCGACCACCAAAACCGCCATTTGAAATCCTGTAACATGTGTTTGTGGTGCTCATGGTGAGAATGTTTTGCATGATCATGATCATGATTTTGAACATGGTTTGATTCTCCCTGAGATTCATGATTTTTATGATCCTTATGATTGTGTTCTTTGTTCATTGCCTTCCTCTGAATATCTTTTTAGTCTTTATGTTCAAATATATAGCAGATAAAGTAAATACTTTTTACCAGGTATTTTTCATCATGTGTAAAACTTTTGGCAAATTAAAACCAGTTTTAAGAAGAGCATTAGCATTATTGTGGGCGCTGCCGTGCAAAGCAGACCACAACCGGGCAGCAACTCCGAACCGGATCAATCCATCATAGCAAAATTTATTAAATAACTGTAGCACCTATTGTAAAACTGATTTTTTTGATTTAGCTTTGAAATAAAAAGTACTTTGTATGAATAGGGATCAGGATTACATGCGGGACATAGCTGAGATACGCTCCATGATGGAGCGTTCTTCCAAATTTATGACACTCTCAGGGTGGGCCGGTATTCTGGCCGGTATGTATGCATTGGCAGGCGCCTGGATTGCCCGGCAGTTTTTTGAATTTAATCCTGATGAAATTTTTTACACCTCCTCCGCTTTGCAGGAGCTGATTATCTTGGCATTTTTAATTTTGAGT
>CAYOLE010000361.1:0-2415 GCA_964404705.1 uncultured Rhodohalobacter sp.
AAGCCAGAAAAGAATTTTTTGAAGCAACTGAATATTACGAGGAACAGGTAGTTGGTCTTGGGGATGATTTTATTGATGAAGTTGAAAAAGTATTGGATGTAATCGAGCAGCAGCCAGCTTCGGGGGCTAAAATCACGAAAACTGAACGTAGATTTTTAGTATCACGCTTTCCGCATGGAATTATCTACTCAGTTGAAGAAGACTGGATTACAATCTTTGCTGTTATGAACTTAAAACGTAAACCGGGATACTGGAAATCTCGAACCTGATTATAGTAGTTCGCAATTTTCTTCTCCCCACGCCTCGCCAATACTTTGCCGCTCTTGGTTTTATTATTCATCTTTCGTTAGTTGCTAAAATAACAGCAATCCGCGTGCAGCTTATGAGTAAGGTCGTTATAATGCTCTCCCTATTTCTGTATTTAAGCACAAGTTTTGGAATATTTAAGCGAGTGGTCGGGACAGGCTCTTCGGACCGGTTCAGGTTTCTTGCTGAACTTTTGAGTTGGTAGTCCGGCCGCAGAAACAAAAGACCGTTATGTGCTTAATCTTCTAAACTCTGAATTATGAAATACCATCGTTTAAAGAAGTTTAAAATTCAATTTGTAGTTGTAGCAGTACTATTTTTCTTACCACACATCGCATCGGCTCAACTATCATCATTATTGCCGGAGGGGCTTGGTATTGAATTAGGACTTGGTCACAATCAGCTGTATTGGAAGGCTGAAGATATAGACGAGACAACAATACGTGCCAATCGTACAGTTTTCTCAATAATGCCATCTGTGAGAATTCACTATACTACATCAGTTACTGCAGATGCTGGATTATATACTTTCTTTGGTTACAATGAATTTGGGGGACGGAGTAAAGAAAGTCAGCATACTGCATTTACCAATGCCGATGTGTTGTATAAAGATCGGTTTCGCTTTCAAAATCTGGAAGCCGGGATTTTCGGTTTATATCATATCTCTCCCGTCGATGTTGGTTTGGGAGCAAAAGTCAATCACCATTTAAATATATCGCAACACCATCATTTCCAAAACCATCCTCAGGGACAAGATGGCTGGGGTTCATCAAATGTTGACTTCTTTTTCAAAGACTGGTCAATTGACGGCGGTATTCGAATTGAATATTTAATGACTTACGGTATTTCTTTGGGAGGTGAAGGCTGGTTCGGTTTGAGTGATTTATCAGATGTAGATGATAGTTCAATCAATATTCGGCAAAATCATTTTCGAATTTTGTTAGGTTATCGCTTTTAAATTCAATTATCCTTATTCCGTATGCATTGACCGGTCCAAGCTTCGGATATTTGTTAAATGCAAAATTTGTAAACGGTTTATCAGAAGTTGATGTAAAAGACCAGATTAAGAACGTAGATTTTGGAATTGGATTCGGAGGCGGATTGAAGATACCAAAAGAGAAAGTTGAACTCTTTGCCAGCCGTTATACACATGGACTGGCCAATGGGAATGATGATGCTTCAGATTGTACAACTGTCTATAACCGAGAAATACAACCTTTGTTTGCGGTTCCTTTTCATCGTAAATGATCAACCTTTTAAAAACCTTTAGATTCTCAATTGAAGACATAAGAGATATTAACATGCCAAAAACCCATGAAACAAACAGGACAAATATCGCTTTTAATTACTAAGAAATAATATGAATTCAATTTAACAGAATCAGGAAAGTAATGAATGATACAAGCAAGAGAATAATTATAACGGGAGCTTCAGTACTTGTTGGGTATTCCCTGAAACAGATCGCACGAAATAGATGGGGTAAAATGTACAACGAAGAACCTCCCACAACTCATCCTTCGGAAGAAATTAATTGGAAAAAAGTAGTTCTTTGGAGTATCATTACAGGCACGATCATAAGCACTGCTAAACTGGCTACAAAGCGATATCTCACACTTCAATTAAATTCATAAGAAAGGTGGATGAACCTATATTTTCGTGGGTAGTTTTTCCAACTATTCCAGTTAGCAGATATGAACATAATTGAACGGGAAAAACTACAGTCGGGAATAGTGAGGTTTGAGTTATGTGATCGTGAACATGTTGTATTTTGGATCAGGTTAAAAAACCAAATATATATGTATTGAAATATTTCGCAGACCATGATGAACTGCCAAGTTTTATTCTCTCTTCGTTGTTACAAGAATACGAAAGATAGGACAGGCTCAGAAGACTGACTGGATTGGCTGATATAGACTGGAATAAGCCGTCGCTTTGCAAAGTCCTCTGAAAATCATTTTGGTACTATTTTCTATTATACTTGTACAAAGACCTAATCCCATCTAATCAAACGTGTAAGTTGGCTGATACTTCTTTCATATTGGACCACATTTATCGTCATTCAGATCTGAAACCAGATGAAGTTCAAAAGATATCTTCTGCCCATGAAAG
>CAYOLE010000362.1:0-2407 GCA_964404705.1 uncultured Rhodohalobacter sp.
CAGGAATCATGTGAATGGAGCCTCGCCATGGCGATGGCATTACTCGAGAAACAGGTCTATCCATGGTTTAACTGCTATGAAAGTGTTCAGCTCGATTTTATTGATAGCTTTACAGAGTATGAAGAGGATTTTACATCAGTAACTTGTCTATATTACACCAATAAATTTATTTACAACTTCCGTGGTTTTCCTATCCGCTGGCTTCAAAAAACATTCATCAAATTATTTACAGTATTTCCCGGAAATGGGGATCTTCTCTTCGTTACACCCTATTTTTTGCATTTTGGATGGTATCGCCAAAAAAAACCATTCATTGAGTTTGCTGATAAAATCTGGAGCAAGCTCCATAAAAACAGTGAACTATCTGAACCACGGGTATAAACCCGTAACTGCACGTTTCAAATAAAGTTGCTGATGACTACCTTTCCGCAATGAAAACGGTCTTCATGATAGCGCCATATTTTGTTCCCCGCAGAAGGGTTGGATCTCTCCGGCCCTATAAATTTGTGGCTCATCTAAAGGAATTTGGCTGGAAACCTGTAGTATGTACGATTGAAGATAAAGCTGAATCGCTGACAAATACAGAGCAACAGATATTAAGCGGTATTGAGATAATTAAACTGACTCCTCCATTTGACAGGACCGCGAATTCATCAGATCTTGAAAATTCAGGAGATAGTCATAATTCCTTATCTGACTGGTCAAACAGCCTTGCTGAGTGGTTCGATCAACAGATGCCAATGGATACCTGGTTTTTTTTATTCCGAAGTTCCTACGGCAATATACTGGACAGGGCAAAAGATGCAAACCCAGACATAATCTGGAGTACCGGAGATCCATGGTCTGGACACTGGGTGGGTCAAAAACTGGCCTCTGACCTGAAAAAACCCTGGATCGCAGATTTCAGAGATCCATGGACTTTATCGGGCCTCAGTCTGCGAAAGCGTTCCCGCTTCTCAACCTGGGCTGATCAAAAGCTGGAAAAAAAATTTGTAACACTTGCCGATAAACTGATTTTCACTTCCCGTTCCGCCGAAAATCTATACCGGGAGCACTACAAGTTGAAACAGGAAAAAACCTCGACAATTTATAATTCTTATCCTCTTTCGATTTCGGAAGATTCTTCCGGCAGGGAATGGGATGCAGACCTGAATCAAAAATATTTCAACATTCTTTTTTTTGGATCATTCAGAAGACTCAGCCCGGTCACGCCGATTGCCCGTGCAGTTGCAAATATGAATAAGGCCACAAGAAGTAAAATCAGAATTCATTCATTTGGAACTCTTCATCAATCAGATAAAAGAGAACTGGAGAAATCAGGAATTAAAGATCTGTTTGTAACTCATAAAAAAGTATTGCCAGAACAGGCACAGTCCGTCTTTAAAAAAGCAGACCTGTTGCTGGTAAGTACCAGTACTGAAAGAAACACAATAATTCCGGCTAAGCTTTGGGATTATTTATCCTCATCTAAGCCGATTTTGTCAATTACGCCAAATCCCGAAATCGGGGAGATTTTGGAAAAAACGGGCTCGGGAGTTCACTTTTCGAATCATCAGGAACGTGAAATTGCGGAATGGCTTTCGGCATCTGTATTAAAAAAGATGAATGGGAAAGGACTGATAAACACAGATCATACGATAGCAAATGAACAATATTCCAGCAGAAATGCCACGAGACAGCTTGCTCAAATAATGAATGAACTGGCATCTCATGAGTAATAAAAAAGGGAATCTGACCGAAAAGGCAGGAGTAGTGGTGTTCGCCCGCATCATCACTACTGTTATCGACCTGGCTATTGTTATTGCCACGATCCAAATCCTTTCCAAGACCGATTTTGCCATCATTGGATATCTGCTGATGATACATGAGGTTGCCCGGAACCTGGCAACCCTTGGCTTTCCTGAGAGTGTATTCTATTATTTTGAAAGAATTAGCGGCAGTGCAAAACGAGGGTTTACAGCGCAAACTACAGTTATTCTGCTATCCACAGGATTGGTGGCCGGCACCTTTATTTTGATTGTCAGTTACTTTGCCCCAAATCTGCTTACAGAGTGGGATCCATTCAGCGTGACTCAGGTTCAGGATCTTTTGCCCTGGATGGGACTTCTTGCTGTTCTCGAAATTCCAACCTGGCCGGTAACGAATGTACTTTTAGCCCTCGATAAACAGCGCCAGTCCGCCTGGTATGAGATGCTCACAAGCCTGATGTCTTTCGGGTGTCTTGTAGGACCACTTGCCCTTGGCTATGATCTGGATATTGCAGTTTACGGGCTTGTGGTGTATGGGTTTGTACGATTTTTTGTATCTATTATCTGGATGCATATTACATTGCCCGAAGGTAAACTTACCGTATCTGAAGTCACTGTAAAACAGCAATCAAATTTCTCTCTTCCGCTTGGTTTTTCAG
>CAYOLE010000363.1:0-2401 GCA_964404705.1 uncultured Rhodohalobacter sp.
TCTTGCCGAAATGGATGAACTGATTGACGGATAAGCCGGACAGATCCGCAATGTCTTTATGAGATATTGCGGATCTGTCTACATCCTCAGACTTTAAACCTGTCAGCTTTTTTCGTTAAACAATGCTTCTGGGGCAAATACAAATTTTTTAGATCAAACCAGATCAAAGTGGCTTTTTGGCAGCCACACCGTTTTGCCGCGGTCGTCTTCAATCCGGATGAGCAGGTCATCCGGCCGTTCATCTATGATATCATACGCTTTACCAGGTGTGATTTTATCCACATGGCCAACCGTTTCAACACAAACGACCTGAGCTTCCTTTTTCATCCCCTTTTGCCCCTCTTCAATCCGTTTCCGGTGTGCAATATTATCTTCCAACATTTTTATACCTTCAACCACACCTTCATCAGATATCAACTCATGAGCTTTTAACCATTGCAGTGCTTTTTCCCGATCCAGCCTGTTTTTATAGGCATACCATTTGTCCCGTATTATAATATCATCAATAGCATCATTAAATCTTCGAAAGGCGCCGCTTCCCTGGATAGTTCTCAGTAGCAGCGATTGCACGGTATCATCCAAATCCTGCTGTGCAAGGATGAAATCTTCCATTTTCTGCCAGTTTTCCGAGCTTGGCACTGGGTCTAAGTAGATAAATCGGTCACCATCTTCATCAATAAGTTGTTCCAGTTCTTTCTGTTCTTCCAATTGATCATATTCCGCGATAAAGATTACGTCTTTTTCTTCCTTGACGAAATACCATTCCCCCATAAAACTGTTGTCATCAAGCGCCATTCAAGCATGGATAGCATGTGATCCGTCAATTCTACAGTTGACATATTTAATTGAATTGATTGAGTTTTTGACAAAAAAATCATACTGAAATATATTGACCAATCTGATTTTAAAAAAAAATTATCTACTTCAACTAATAAGAATCGGTAAGGCATTTCGAATAGATTTTTAACTTCTTAATTTGTTTTGCATCACCTCTTACATCGTAATCCAAAACCAATGCCCGACACACCTGTTCAAGACGCCCCTTTTGATTTCGAAATCGAATACAACTCTGACTTTATCCTTGATCGATATCGGATATCAGAAGAAGCCGATGACCAATTGAATGAACTATTTCCTGAAATTTATAAGGGAAAGAAAAGCACCATCAAGAGACTGCACCGGCTGTGCAAGAAATATCCCCACATTCCGCAGTTCAAAAATTACCTGTCCATTGCGTATGACAATGCAGGCAACCATCAAAAGGCAATTCAGGTAAATAGTGAACTTCTACAGAAACACCCCGGCTATCTATTCGCACGGATTTATCAGGCTGAAACCTTGATTAATAAAAGCTATTTTAATGAGGTTCCGGACCATTTAGGTGAGGAGATGCACATTCACAAACTGTATCCCGAACGTGACAGGTTCCACATCGGTGAAGTCACGAAGTATTATTTAATCGCCATCCAATATCTCTTAAAAACAGACCGGGTGGATGAAGCAAAATTAAGGCTCGACTATCTTTCAGAAATTGAACCTAAAGCTCCGGAAACAGAGTTGGCCTCATTCGCCTTCATGCAGCATAACATGAAGAAAAACATGCAGAGATTTGAAAACGAAAGGCTCATGGATCGGAGAGTAGAGAGCCGAAGCTACCCCAAAGATCTCCAAACCGATCAACCTCCCGCTTTTATCCATTCTGAAATTGAGGAACTTTACAAATACGGAATGAATATTCCTGACAAGGTTATTCAGGTAATTTTGGAGCTGCCGAGAGAGTCGCTGATCACTGATCTTGAACATGTTCTTGAAGATGCCATCTACAGATATGAATATTTCTATAATGAGGCGGATGAAGAAGGCTGGGATGAAGACCGCTATAATTTCAGTATTCATGCTATTTTGCTGCTAACTGAATTGCGAAGTGAAAAATCCATCGTTAAAATCCTGGATCTACTTCGTCAGGGCGATGACTTTCGCGAATTCTGGTACAGTGATCTCCTGGAAGACATATTTTCTGAATCCGTTGCCATCCTTTCATCAGGCAATCTTGAGAAGATCACTGATTTCGTAAAAGAACCCGACCTGGATGCCTATTGTCGAAATGTTGGCGTTTCCGCACTCGAAATAATGGCATATCTCCATCCGGATCACAGGGATGAAGTGATTGATCACTTTGAGGATCTGATTCAATTCCACCTTAGTCAGCTCGATAACGACCGTATTATTGATACCACACTACTCAGTTTTTTGGTATGGAGCTGCGTCAATATCGCGGCAAAGGAACTTCTGCCTTCCATCAGACAGTTATATGAGCATGATCTGATACATGAAACGATGGTCGGAGATTTGAAGGATGTGGAAAAAGATATAAAGGGAGAAATGCTTGACAGGAGAGAAC
>CAYOLE010000364.1:0-2372 GCA_964404705.1 uncultured Rhodohalobacter sp.
GCGGCCGAGCTCCAGGAACTGCTTATCATCGGTAGCATCAAACTGCAGGATCTCCCCGCCAAACTGAAATCCCTGGGTCCATTCGGTCCATCCGCGAGTGGTGTATTTCCCCGATTCGGTAAACACAGGCGACCCTTTGGAAGGGTCATATTCATTACGGATCAAGTGAATCTTCCGGGCTGAATGTTCCCAGAGGCTGTTCAAATCTTCTTTAAGGTCTTGCGGAGAAAGGGTACCGTTGATGTTCATAAATTTGGTAAATCAGGATTAGTAGTAAAGTCAAAACCTGAGGCTGATATTTACAAAAAGGGCGTTATCCCGCACTCGATGCGGGATCTCCAATCGTTGATATGGCCAGGAGATACCGGATCGGGGTCCGGTATGACGGAATTGATAGAATAACTGCAATACCATGTCCTTTTGGACAGCCTCAGGTTTAAGTAAGTAATTAATTTATACAAGGTCCGGTACCTCAATCCATTTCCGCATTTCGGATGCTTCGTACCCGATATCGGCGAGCTGGTTGCCTTTGGCTGCTTCAAGCAGGTTCCAGCGGAAGGGTTCATCTTTTACAATGTGTTTTAAAAACAGCTCCCACTGAATCTTGAACGCATTATCATACTCCTGCTGGTGGGGAACCTTGATCCAGTCGGCACGGAAATCATGGTCATGATCGAGATCCGGATTCCATACCGGTTTGGGTGTGGCACCATAAGGTTGAATCCAGGCGTTTCGAAGCCCTGCCACGGCCGACCCGTCTGTGCCATCCACTTGTACGGTGAGCAGATCGTCCCGCCGAACCCGCGTAGCCCAAGAGGAGTTGAATTGTGCAATCACGCCGTCTTCAAGTTCAAACAGGGCATAGGCACCATCATCGGCGGTAGCTTCATAAACGTTGCCGTTTTCATCAAAGCGCTTTTCAATATGAGTTGCTGCAAGGCACGAAACGGTTTTGATATCAGCAAAGAGATTTTCAATTACATAACGCCAGTGACAGAACATATCGAGGATCATTCCACCGCCATCCTCTTTTCGGTAATTCCATGAAGGGCGCTGAGCCGGTACGGTATCCCCTTCAAAAACCCAGTATCCAAAATCACCCTTTACGCTAAGTATTTTGCCAAAGAATCCCTGATCGCGTAACTGCTGCAATTTTACAAGTCCCGGCAGCCACAGTTTATCTTGTACTACTCCATGTTTTACACCCGCTTTATCGGCTACTTTGTAGAGTTCAACGGCATCTTCGGTTGTCACGGCCGAGGGCTTTTCGCAATAGATATGTTTACCCGCGGCAACTGCCTTTTTTACACTTGCGACCCGAAGATCGGTTCGCTGGGCATCAAAGTAGACCTGATAGCGATCATCATTAAGGACTGAATCGAGATCTGTGGTCCGGTTTTCAATGCCGGACTCTTCGGAGAGACTTTCAAGCTTTTTTGCATTTCGTCCAACCAATATGGGATCTGGCATAATAACTTCAGTCTCACTGATTTTTATACCTCCCTGTGCAATAATTGGCACAATGGATCGCATCAGGTGCTGGTTTTTACCCATGCGGCCGGTAACACCGTTCATAATGATTCCAACGGTGTGAGTTTTGAGTTTTTCACTCATATAAGTATGCTCCTTCGGTTTAAAATTTTGAATCTTAATCAGGTGTAACAGACTTTGTGAATCGAAACAGGATGGTTTTCAGCTTTTATTCAGGGGCGTCTGTGCACTGAGGCCAGGCTCCCTCCGGCAGTGGTGGTACATCAACGCCCTCTTTGGGAAGGGTACCTTCAAGTTCCTGGCGCCAGTGGGCTACATCGCCAGCGGGCCCATAACAGTAAATCATTTTCAAGGGCGAATCGGACCGGTTTGTCAGCTGATGAAATTCTTTTGGAGGAATATAGACGGTTTGACCCGCTTTCAGAGTAAATTTTTCCTTGCCGAGACACATCTCGCCTTCTCCCTCCAGGATCATATATATCTCTTCTTGTTCCTGGTTATGCCAGGGAACCTGTCCGCCGTTGGGATCAAGGGAAACTACCCCCAATGAAAAAGCTTCTGCCTGTATGGGTGAGGGTCCTCCAACCACGTTTTTAGTTAATCGTTTTGCGGGGAATCTGCGTCCTTCAATTTTATCAAGGTCAGCAATAGTCATTAATATTTTGATTTGATTTCATAAATTTTTTCGCAAAAATGTCAGATAATTCTCATAAGAATGACACATCCAATTAGCCTACCTCAAGTAATAAAAAAAAATCCTGCAAGTAAATTAAATTTTGAAATTTATTAACCGGTTAATTAGGCGTTTAACGCTTTTTAAAGCATTATATCTATTTCACTCGCCGACAATCAATACATGTAGTTTTCTGGGGCCGTGCACA
>CAYOLE010000365.1:0-2369 GCA_964404705.1 uncultured Rhodohalobacter sp.
TTTCTTCAATCCTGGAAACAGCATTGAACCAGGCCGGGGCTGAAAATTTCCGGGTCAGGCGAAATCCCCAGGCAGAGTATCTGCCCGGACTGGGACTGAACTATCAAATCCACATTTCACTGCGTTCCGGCTCATTTTTTGGTGATTTCAATATTGATGGACTGGAATTGAAATTAGACAGTCTGGACATTGAGTTGTCAAAATTGAGTGAAAGTCTGGATGAGCACCTGTTACCAATGGCTGCGAAACTGGACAGTATTTTCAATCCCGGTCGCAGAGATGCATCAACAGACAGCCTTGTTCGTGGTTACAGGGATAGCCTTAGAAATTCAGCACAATCACACTCAAGAAGGCACAATTTTGATGAGGAGCAGCTATCAGATGAAGAGATTCAGGAAGAGATCGACAAGCTCCACGCTGAACTCAGGCAAACCGTCATTGAATATGGACCCACTCTGCGCTCTCTTCAGGATGATGAAATGCTGATGATTACACTTACATGGAGTGGCAGACACCCGGCTCTGCCTCAACGATCAGAACTTCGTGTTCAAAAAAACGATCTGCTGAATGGCGCTGAGCCTGAAATTACAACAGTTGAACGCAACTAAAACATACACTGAAAAATACCTCAATACCTAAAGCTGTCGGCATGACACCGGCAGCTTTTCTTTTTTACTAACAGAGCTATAAATACCATTGATTGTCAGTGACAGATTGTGAGCACTTCGTAAGCTCAGAAAGTTGCCTGCTTCGCAAAAAATCCTGCAATCAGTCTTCAAAATGCGTTCATGATATGTTCATTGAAAGCTCCTATCTTGTCCGGTCTTTCAACCCCAAAACGTTTCATGAACAAACCTGCGCTCGCAACTGTATTTCTGGTAGTGATGATCGATCTTCTCGGTTTCGGGATCGTTCTTCCGTTGCTGCCATTTTATGCACAAGAGTTTGCAGCTTCAGCTGTCACCATCGGATTACTCTACAGCGTGTATTCGTTCATGCAGCTCATTTTTTCCCCGATCTGGGGTAGTCTCTCCGACCGGATCGGGCGCCGGCCGATTATGCTGCTAAGTACCTTTGGCGCCGTTCTGGCCTACATTATTTTTGGACTGGCAGAATCACTGGGCGTACTTTTTTTCTCTCGTGTAATTGCGGGGGTGATGGGCGGCAATATCTCCACCGCACAGGCCTACATCGCCGATGTGACCAATAAAGAGAATCGGGCTAAAGGAATGGGGCTGATTGGAGCCGCGTTCGGTATCGGTTTTGTCGTGGGACCCGCATCCGCAACCCTGCTGATTCACTCCTCTTTCCACGATTTTGTGACGGGCATCGGCTTTGTTGAGTTTGCCGGCTGGATGCGTGCCAACAAGTTTGCCCTGCCCGGTTTTTTTGCCGCGTTTCTCTCTTTTTGCAGCTTTATGATGGTACTCTTCAAACTGCCTGAAACAGTAGATACCTCCAAAAAGAAGCCCGCCGGAATGAGTCGCCCGAGTGTATTTACTCCGCGATTCTGGCGGGAACTTGCCAGGCAAAAAAGCCTCACCTCCCGCGGTTTTTTGATTCCGCTCATCATTGGGTTTTTTCTGCTTTCGTTCGGTGAATCAAGCCTTTACAGTGCCTTCCCGCTTTTTGCAGAACAGGAGCTTAACATGACTGCCGAACAGGTGGGAATCCAGTTTTTCTATATTGGCATTGTGGCGGTTGTTATTCAGGGATTTCTGATAAAACCGCTCACCAACCGGTTTGATGAGGAGAACCTGTTCCTAACCGGAAACGTACTGATGATTATCGGGCTTGCATGTATTCCGCTGGCCGGTAACATGACTCAGCTCGCCCTTGCGCTCTGTTTGATGGCAGTAGGCAAAAGCCTGAACACGCCTACCATCACCAGCCTGATCTCGCAGGAAGCCGATGAAGAGCATGTTGGTGCGGTAATGGGAACCGCACAGGGAATGTCGGGACTGGGACGGATGATCGGCCCCACCTGGGGCGGCGCACTGTTCGCCATTTATTTCGGACTGCCGTTTGTGGCCACCGCTGCAATTGTAGGAGGTACGCTTTGGATTGGTTGGAAATTGCTGGGTACCGGAAACAAGTGATTGCCGGGATTAAATAATCAAATATATGCCGAATCCTGAAAGATGTACGTTAGGGATTGGAGATTCAAATATCGTACTAATGAATAGGCCTGTTACTCACAGTTTTGACCGCTCTTTTTTGGGAAATTTTGCAACCACCAGGTTATAGGAATCGGTTATCCATTCTTTGATCAATTTCTCCGGGATGTTGCTGTGCATATCCACCGTATTCTCCCAATGGGATCCCTATGGGGCAGTGTTTCTTATTCATATGATAACCCGGAACCACCA
>CAYOLE010000366.1:0-2367 GCA_964404705.1 uncultured Rhodohalobacter sp.
CTCTATCACAACCTTTTATTTTTCTTTACTTTTGGGTAGCGGAACTTATCAGATGACTCCTGTGTGATATGCACAGAAGATGAATCCATGACAGATTCTAATAAAAAAGTAAAATCAGGAGACGACCACGGCAAGATATTCAAGTTGAAACAGTTTGGAGAAAGACTGATTCATTCTAAGTTTATGCTGCCAGGTATAGGCATCGCTTCATTTCTGGAAGCTACTGTCATACCCATTCCTCTGGAAACCATACTCATACCGCTGATGCAGGCACGCAGGAAGCAGATAGTGCTAATTAGTACAATAGCTCTGGCGGGATTTATTATAGCTGCTATAGTCGGATATGCGGTCGGTTATTATATTTTTGATGCGATCGGAGATCAAATCGTCTCACTATTATCAACACAAGAAGAATTCGAAAGTGCGAAACAACAGATTCTTCAAAAAGGCTTTTGGTATGTCTTCTCTATTGGCCTTGCTCCGATTCCATTTCAAATTGCGATGCTTGCAGCCGGTGCGTTGAAATATTCTTTTATTTATTTCCTGATCGCTACCACATTTTCCCGGGGCCTTCGCTATTATGGTCTTGCACTATTAGTGTACTGGGCTGGCAATCAAGCACAGGAACTCTTTGAACGTCATAAAATAAGCACATTCATTATCCTCATCATCCTGCTGGGAATCATCTGGTATTTAAGCTTTCTTAGCTAATGGATTTGCAAAACCTATATCAGGGTGGTTATACGTACTTGTTTGTCAAAGCACTTAAGACTGTTTAACACCTAAAGATATGATTTTAGGCTCCACCAGTTCTTCATAATCCCTGTAACTCATCTTCACCGTCTCTTTATGAGTACCGGCGTTGAATGCAATCTGCTCATTTGTAGTTAGGGATTCATCGACGATGGTATCCATATCATACAGGTTGCCAAATGGAGGCATAGCCCCCAGTTCACATTCAGGAAACAGTCGTTCAAATTCATTTTCAGATGCAAGTTCAACTTCATCCACATCTAATTCATCTTTGATGGCGTCAAAATCCACGTTGTGGGTTGAGGGCAGAACCACCATCTTTATATCTCCGTCGGCTTTTACAATCACATTTTTTGCCATCTCTCTGCCCGGAATATGAGCAGATGCGGCTACCTCCTGCGAGGTATATGCCTGGGAATGTTTTACAACCACATACTTTTTACGATTCTCATCCAGATAGTTTGTTAGTTTAGCTAATGGCATTAGAACCTCCATATTTATTAAACTTCCTCTTAACATTTATATAAAAAATGGCAATGGTGAATCATTCCCTTCAAGAGAATAATTTATTACGAAATTTATTGTTTATCGAGATGCATAAAGCGGTTAGATAATTTTCCCATTGCAGAGGCTGACCGTGAGATTTAGCGACGGTAGGCAGAGTTGTTTCGAAGCTATAAAGCTGATCCTCCAGATTAAAAATTGTACTGCCTATGAAAAATCCTGTCCGGAAAACTTTCAATAAAATCAGGCAAATGAAAGAGGCTATGAGGCTGATTCAATCATCCAGCTACCGGTTTCTGCGTTTTTCACCACCGGGCCACTTCTACTCCCCCATTCCTGATTACGTTGAAATCAAAAATAGGGGATCTTATAATGATCAAAATGTGAAAGAGTTACCAGGTATTGAATTAAGGGAAAAGCAACAGATTGAACTCATTGAAATATTCGCAAAATTTTACCGGGATCTTCCGTGGCAGGATAATGATAAAAATTCACCGCTTCGATATTACTTCGATAACATCTATTTCAGTTATGGTGATGTTGTAACTCTCTATTCCATGATGAGACACTTTCAGCCAGATCGAATCATCGAAATCGGATCAGGTTTTTCATCCGCAGCCATGGTGGATGTGGACGATCTGTTTTTAAATGGTGAGATTAAGTTCACTTTTATTGACCCATACCCTGACAGACTGCAGGCACTTTTATCTGATGATGATCTCAGCCGGATTTCGTTACTGGAGCGGCCGGTGCAGCAAGTGGATCTGTCTGTTTTCGAAAAGCTGAAAAACGGAGATATTCTCTTTATAGACTCCTCACATGTTTCCAAAACCGGGAGTGATGTGAACGTTCTGATACATGATATTCTGCCGAAACTTTCGCCCGGTGTGATCATCCATTTCCACGATATTCTCTGGCCATTTGAATACCCGAAAAAATGGCTGAAAGCGGGTCGCGCCTGGAATGAGGCCTATATGGTCCGGGCGTTTTTGCAGTACAATCCATCATTCGAAATCCTCTTTTTCAATTCTTTTATGGTGCAGCACCACAGTAACCTGCTTCGCCAAAAACTGCCTCTGATGCTTCGTCAGCCTTCATCAAAAATCACAT
>CAYOLE010000367.1:0-2354 GCA_964404705.1 uncultured Rhodohalobacter sp.
TGGCTGAAAGCTATAATCCGGAGATGGATGTGTGGCTGATTTACCGTCTGGACCGATACCTTAGGGGTGGGGATCATCGGCCTTTTTTAGAACAGGGTTATCCTGCTGTTCGATTTTCTGAACCTCACGAAGAATTTGCTCACCAACACCAGGATATCAGGGAAGAGGATGGCATACAATACGGAGATCTGCCCGAATTTGTAGATTTTCCGTATGTGGCAAGAGTTACAAGGGTAAATCTTTCGGCTCT
This sequence comes from uncultured Rhodohalobacter sp., assembly GCA_964404705.1. Classification (GTDB taxonomy): domain Bacteria; phylum Bacteroidota; class Rhodothermia; order Balneolales; family Balneolaceae; genus SW132. The sequence continues at coordinate 251 of CAYOLE010000367.1, forward strand.
GGCAAATCTTGCCCGGTCTCCAAAACCTCCCGTTAATGTAGGCATGAATATTTCACAGCTCGAAAATGATACAAAGCTGCGTTGGGAGGGTTCTGACTCTGATCATCTCGGTGGATATGAAGTTCTGTGGCGTAAAACCACATCGCCTGTGTGGCAGCATAAAGAGTTTGTGGATGCCGATACTCATCATTTTAAAGCCAAACATGTATCAAAAGATAACTGGATATTTGGTGTGCGTTCGGTGAGCGTAGACGGCCATATTGGAATACCGGTTTACCCGATGCCTTACAGGGAGAGATAGTGTGGTATTTGTAAATTAGGTTAGTGGCAATGAGTGTGTTCAAATGTAGCTGGTTCAAGAATCTGATTATCTTGTTTGTATCAAACCCGTTCTTCAAGTAGCGGTATAACCTGCTGTTCCAGGAAAGTGAATATTCGCCGCTGATAGCCGCGGGAACCGGTGGCCCGTTCAACATCAGAGGTGATACTAATAACCGTGTTCATTCCAGGCAATATCATGATATACTGTCCGCCATTGCCCCAGGCAAACACTACCTCTTTTCCCGCAACTGTTTTCCTCCACCACATGTAACCGAAATTATAGTTATTAAAATTACTCCGTGTATAGATATTTACAGATTCTTTAATCCACGATTGGGGCACAAGTTGCCGGCCATTATACTCTCCCATATTATTCATTAATCGTCCGATTTTTAATAGAGCAAGCGGGCTGATTGCCAGATTATTCCCACCCATGTAATAGCCCTGTGGATCACGATCCCACCCCCCGACACGAATGCCCAGCGGACCGAACAAATATTCATCGGCAAAAGTCCGTGTGCTCATTCCCGTTGCGCGGGTTAAAATTACCGACAGAAGATGAGATGTTCCTGTACTATACACCATTTTCCCACCTGGTTTTTCGGTTAAAGGTCTGCTCAGGACATAAGTAATCCAGTTGTTGCTGACCACCCAGCGTCCATAATTATGGAAACTCGTGGTTTCGAGTCCGCTGCGCATGGTCAGCAGATCTTTGAGGGTAATTGCCTCTTTAACTGAATCCGGATTCTGTTCAAAATAATCCGGAAAAAACTCACCAATTGGCTGTTCTACTCCTTCCAGAAAACCCCTGTCAATAGCAATACCCACAAGAAGAGAGAGCACACTTTTTGAAGCCGATTTTATATTTGTGGGCCTGTTTTTATCCATTCCTTCGCGAAACTCTTCATAGATCAGCTCGTCGTTTTGTTCAATCATCATACTTTGAACAGTACCTATTTCGAAAATACCCTCGAGCCCTTCATAAGTCTCTGTTGAGGATTGTGCAAAAGCAACATTGCAGAGAAAAATCAAAAGAAGAAATAAAAAACGCATAACACGAAATTTATAAGATTTGAGTCTTAATTTTTAACGCAAAAAAAGAAAATCTCATTCGAAAAGATCATTACCCGATATTTTTTTACCCAAATTGAAAAGGAAGGTTGCATTCACACATGATAATCATGTTCAGCCGGCTGCTGAACCACAGCGCCATCAAATAAATGAATTTTACGGGATGCAAATTCTGCATCGTGGGGAGAATAGTTTAGCATAATAATAGATAATAGTGGTACCCTGTTGATTGAGTTCTGTTAGTAGTTTCATAACCACATCCCCTTGATCGGAATCGAGATTTCCGGTGGGTTCATCAGCGAGGATAAGCCCGGCACCGGCAACAACTGCGCGTGCTATCGCAACCCGCTGCTGTTGTCCGCCCGATAGCTGTTGCGGAAAATGATCGCGCCGGGCCATCATACTCAGTCGGTCGAGAGCTGCTTCTGCCTTTGTTTTTCTTTCTGCCTGTGAAACTCCAAGATACATCAGCGGAAGCTCCACATTCTCGCATACGGTGAGCTCATCAATTAAATTATAGCTTTGAAAAACAAACCCCACATTTCCCTTTCTGAGTGCAGCACGTTGCTTCTCTGAGTATCCTGACGTGGGCTTGCCCATAAAATAATATTCCCCGGCACTGGGATAATCAAGTAATCCAAGTATATTCATTAGTGTTGATTTTCCGCACCCTGAGGGACCCATTACAGCTATAAATTCACCGTCTTTCACC
>CAYOLE010000368.1:0-2346 GCA_964404705.1 uncultured Rhodohalobacter sp.
AAAATCGGCGTTGATTTTAAAAAACTATCTAAACCACAAAGTTTTAGAAATACTTCCCTATCAATACAACAAATACTGTTATTAGAAAAGCTGCAGGTGAACTTATATAGTGATAAAGAGAACCAGCGTAAAAAAATTATAAATGTAATTAAAAAGATTAGTCCTCCCGTTCCTTATCCACCCAAGCTTAAACCGGATATTCAGAACCTTATTCATAATAAACACCAGGCTGATCTTGAATGGCTAAAAAATAACTTTGGCATAGATTTTTTAAAAGAATATCCACATGAAACATCCACATCAACCATATCAAACTTTAAAGATGGTAAAGCGACTGTTCGTGATGTATTTCAAATTGAGGATGAGCAATCTATCGATCATTATGAAGCTCTTGTGATAGATACACTGGTGAAGAAAACGGTTCAAGATCATTCTAAGTTATCCATCTTAAGAAGAGTTGTAAACTTCATAAGATCTCTGAAAAAGAACATTAGCGAAATTAATTAGGGTTTTAGAAGCAATTATATTGATTTTGCATAGGAACTCCTTGATATTTGCTTTTTATAGTGATCGGCCCTGTGCTTTGGCTTACTTTTGAATTAGAATTAGAATTAGAAATATCTCCACTTGAGAAATCAGAGAACTTGCAGAATGTATTTTATTGAATTGATAATTAAAGATATGTTATGAAATTTACTGAGACGCCGATTAAAGGGGCAATGATTATTGAATTGGAAAAGTATGAAGATCACCGAGGTTATTTTGCAAGGGGGTTTTGTAAAAAAGAATTTGAGCAGCAGGGGCTTGATCCTCATATTGTTCAGTGTAACTTTTCAAAAAGCCGAAAAAAAGGCACTCTGAGAGGCATGCACTATCAAGCAGCTCCACATAGTGAAGTGAAAATGGTGCGTTGCATGAACGGATCAATTTACGATGTAATTGTTGATTTACGTAAAGATTCACCTTCATATAAAAGATGGTTCGGACTTAAACTGACCGATGAAAACTACAACATGCTCTATATTCCTAAAGGATTAGCACACGGCTTTCAAACGCTTGTAGAGGATTCAGTTATCTTTTATATGGTTACTCAATACTATAACCAGCAGGCGGAAAGTGGAGTGCGCTGGAATGATCCTTCCTTTAATATTGATTGGCCTTTAGACGTTTCAGAGATCTCGGAAAAAGATCAAGCTTATCCTGATTATAATGAATAATGTATTGGTTACAGGGGGTACCGGCTTTATCGGGAGGCATACCTTGAACAAATTATGTAAAGAATTTGATCAGGTTTATGCAGTCTATAGGGGAGATACACTTTCTACCAGTTATAAAAACCTGACCTGGTATAAAGCTGATCTGCTATCGACATCTGATATTGACAATCTATTCAAAGAAATTTCTCCCAGCCATCTTCTTCATCTTGCCTGGTATGCCGAACACGGTAAATATGGACATTCAGAACTAAATATTAACTGGCTATCTTCAAGTCTTCATCTAATCAGGAGGTTTAAAGAATCCGGAGGTAAGCGAGTGGTTTGCGCTGGTACATGCTTCGAGTATGATCTGAATTACGGCTTTTTATCGGAATACCTTACGCCATTGACTCCGGATCTTATCTATGGTGTATCCAAAAAAAGCTTGTATGAAATGGTTAGAAGTTATTCCTCCGTAACAGGTTTAAGTAGTGCCTGGGGGCGGGTTTTCTATCTTTATGGCCCCCATGAAGTGCCCGGACGACTTGTTGCTTCTGTTATTCAATCAATGTTGAATAACCAATCTGCAAAATGTTCTTCCGGAGAGCAGAAAAAAGATTTTTTGCATGTATATGATGTGGCAGATGCCTTTGTTCAAATACTAAAGAGTAAAATTGAAGGGCCTATAAATATAGGCAGTGGTGATGCTGTTTCGGTAAAAGATATTGTTTTAAAAATTGGTGAAATAACAGGGAAAAAAGATCTTATAGAAATAGGGGCTTTGCCATCGCGAAAAAACGAAAAACCCCTGATCCAGGCTGACACCAGAAGATTAATAAATGAACTACAATGGGAGCCTCATTTTAATCTGCATGATGGATTAAAGCATACGATAGACTGGTGGGCTAATTCACAGTAATCAATCTTCCTTCAGAAGGTTGTAAACAGAAGAAAATTAGTCAGTATAAAAATTATTGTTCAGGTTGATAGTCAGCCTTGAATTAGAAATTGAGATAAAAAATATATTCTAAAGGATGAATGATAAAACAATAGTTTTAGGAGCAGGTCTCGCCGGCCTGAGTACATCCTATCACCTGGGACACGATCGCTGTGTAATTCTCGAAAAAAAGAAGAAAGCATTTGGACATAT
>CAYOLE010000369.1:0-2319 GCA_964404705.1 uncultured Rhodohalobacter sp.
TTCAGATCGTTGCCATACTTGGAGGAAACAGGTCAGCGACCTGTTCTACGTAGCACGGATCGCTGATCCGTGGATTAAACAGGTCGGCGACCTGTTCTACGTGGGCCAGAAATATGTTTTGTTTGCTCTTGAAATTGAACTTTATTAAAGCTACTCTTTTCTAAATCAATGGTTTACAGGTTTTTTAAAAAACTGGTTCATGCCCGTATTAAAAAATATCTCAACACTCTACACCTGCCGCGATGTGGGTAATCAGTCTGATGTTCATCCAATCCGGCAGGCTGCAATTGCATGGGATAATGAAACAATACAGTGGGTGGGGAAAGAATCAGAATTACCGGCAAAATATAACACCATAGAAGTATTTGATGCCGGAGGTAAAATTGTTATTCCCGGCATGGTCGATTGCCACACGCACCTCTGTTTTGGCGGATGGCGGGCCGATGAGTTTGAGATGCGAATACAAGGCAAAAGCTATCTCGATATCGCCAAAGCCGGCGGCGGTATTTTATCCACAGTAAAAGCGACCCGGGCAGCATCGGAAGATGAACTTTATGAGAAATCAGCCCAGCTTCTCACGAAGATTATAGCGATAGGCACTACATCCATCGAGTGCAAAAGCGGATATGGATTAACACTGGAGGATGAGTTAAAACAACTCAGAGTTTACAAACAACTGCGAAACGAATTCCCAATTCATCTCGTTTCTACTTTCCTGGGCGCTCATACGATTCCTCCGGAGTTTAAAAAGAAACGTTCTTCTTATATTGACCTTGTCATTAACGAAATGATTCCCGCGGTGGCGGAAGAAAATCTTGCTGAATATTGCGATATATTTGTGGAGAATTCAGCTTTCACGGTGGAAGAATCCCGGGTCATCTTTAGGGCTGGTTTAAAACATGGCTTGATTCCTAAACTTCATGCCGATCAGCTTTCTGCCGGTGGAGGCGCGGAGCTGGCGGCTGAAATGGGCGCTATTAGTGCGGATCACCTGGAGCTGGTTTCAGATTATGGGATTGAAAGCATGGCTACAGAAGGCGTGATTGGTGTTACTCTGCCAATCGCCTCTCTTTACACTCAGCAACCGTATCTGAACTGCCGCAGATTAGTGGATGGAGGTGTACAAGTTGCCGTTGCCACAGATTTCAATCCCGGCTCCGCTCCAAGTTACGATCTTCGGCTGGCAATGATGTTAACGTGCAATCACGGTCGCCTAACTCCGGCTGAAACTCTGAAGGGAGCTACAATTTACGCTGCCAAAGCGATAGGGATTTCTGAGAAAACAGGATCACTGGAACAGGGAAAATCAGCTGATTTCCTGCTGCTTGATGCACCGTCCATTAATTTCTGGCTCTACCACCATCAGCCTGATAAACCTGAAATAGTTTATTTAAGGGGTCAGAATCAAGCCAAAAATATTCAATCACAAGGCTATGAGTGACAAACGGCTCAGAGACTTTATCAAACCAAAAAGAGAGATTGAACATCCTGCTGTACAGCTGATCAGCTTTCCATCCGATGAGGGAGTTATACGAAATGGAGGCCGCCGGGGTGCGGCACAGTCCCCAGAGTTTATTCTTGATCAGTTGCTAAATCTGACTCCACATCCTGCATACTACCAGCGGCACATCGATCTTCTCTCAACTGTCTCATTTGGTGATCCCGTTTCTTGCAGCCGTGATGTAGAAGCCGACCAGGCAACCCTTGGCAAAATGGTTGGTGATGCGTTTAATAATAATATCCTGCCGGTGATTATCGGAGGCGGGCATGAAACCTCCTTCGGACATTTTTTGGGATATGTGGAGGTAAATAAACGTGTTACAATTCTAAACATAGATGCCCACGCGGATGTGAGGCCCCTTAAGAACGGCAAAGCTCATTCCGGTTCACCATTTCGTCAGGCTCTGGAACATCCTTCCCGGTTATGTATTTCATACAATGTATTTGGCCTTAATCCTTCCTCAGTTTCACTTGAGCATTACAACTATGTAAATGAGAATGGTAAGGCGGTATTTAAATCGGATGTAAACAGTACAATGGTTCAAAATTTCCTTGATCATGTAAATCCAAAAACTGTCATGGCCACGATGGACATGGATGTGGTATGCCAGAGTGAAGCTCCGGGTGTAAGTGCACCTAATAGCTCGGGCATCACCGGATCGGTATGGTTAAAGTGTGCTTTTGAGCTGGGAAAGAATCAGGCCGTACGATCATTTGATCTGTGCGAAGTAAATCCAGTACATGACCGCGATAATCAAACAATTAAACTTGCGGCTCATGCAATCTGGTATTTCCTGCTGGGACTGTCGTTTCGCTGAA
>CAYOLE010000370.1:0-2318 GCA_964404705.1 uncultured Rhodohalobacter sp.
AAAAAAATATTTGAACCATAACTACTCAGAAATGCACGTATACCCGATTTATCTTACGAAACTTCATGAAAAGAAAACGGTGCTGATTGGCGGCAATCACGAGGCTGAGCGAAAAGCATCTGAGTTACTTGAGCGTGAGGCAAAGTTAACTATTATAAGCCCGGTAGTAACTTCCCAACTGAAAAAATGGTCTGACGAAGGTTTAATTAATTGGATTTCAAGGGATTATAAAGAAGGAGATCTTGCCGGGGCTTTTTTGGTTATCGTGGCAGAATTCGAAGGAGATTTAAATAAAAGAGTGTATCACGAGGCCGAGGAGCTCGGAATACTTGTTAATGTGATGGATGACATACCACATGCAAATTTTTCCTTTGGTTCTATTGTAAAACGCGGTCCACTTACCATCTCTATTTCCACAAGTGGTGCCGCCCCAACCCTTGCTGTTCGCCTGCGGCAGCGATTTGAAGAAGAATTTGGCCAGGAGTACGAATCATTCTTAACAGTAATGCAAAAACTCCGCGCTCCCATGAGCCGCCATTATACCGACTTTGAGCAACGAAGAAATTTGTGGTATCAGCTGATAGATTCAGATGCGCTGACTCTCTTTCGGGAAAACCGAATTGATGAAGGAATTGAAAGAATCCGGCAAATAATAGGTCGCGAAGTGGTGGATGAAGCTTTATTAAGTCAGGTGACTGATTAACCGCATCTATTCAGAAAGATGAATAAACAGAGATTCTTTTAGTTTTGTAAATATTTTCTGTTAAAAACCGATGCAGGTTCAGGTTCATTGTTTGATAAAACCGCCACAACGTTTTCCACGGTTGATACACACATATAACGATAGGTAGATGCAGTTAAACTGCCTGTGTGTGGGGTAATTAATGTTTTGGGATGGTTTACCAGTGGATGATCCTTTTCAGGAGGTTCTACAGCAAGTACATCTGCAGCAAAACCAGCTATTTTTTTTGAATTTAAAGCGTTTAAAAGTGCTTCTTCATCAATTATAGCACCTCTTGCCGTATTGATTAAAATGGTGTGAGACTGCATTAGATTAAACTCTTCTTTGCCAATCATTTTTTCGGTTTCAGGTAAGAGCGGAACATGCACAGTTACAATATCAGCCCGTCTCAGCACTTCTTTCATTGTACTGGATTTATACTCTGATTCTACTTGAAATTTATCCCAGTAGAGGATGTCCATACCAAATGCATCGGCAAGATGGGCCACTTTTTTCCCGATATTTCCCATTCCCAATATGCCAAGGGTTTTACCACTGATTTCATCTCCGGTATATTGGTTTCGCCATTGCCAGTCTCCGGCTTTCACACGCTCAACAGATGTCCAGACATTACGGATGCTCATCAGCATTAATGTTAATGCGTGTTCAGCAATTGTGTCTGCGTTCGATCCCGGGGCATTTATTACACGCACGTTTCTCTTTGTGGCTGTATCCACGTCTACATTATCCAGACCCACTCCACAGCGGGCTGCCACTTCCAGGTCGGGACAGGATTCAAGTAATTCCCGGTTCACTTGCCCTTTTCCCCGGGTTACGATGGCATGGACTGGCTGCTGATGGGCTTTCTCTATCGGATTTTCGGGATGGTAAGCTTCGATAACACGGCAATGTTTGCGAAGAATTGCATCGGCATCATCGGCCACGGTTTCCAGGAGCAATACGTTCTTCATTTATTTAAAAACAGTAGTTGTGGTGTTATTAGTATTTCGACAGGTGATGGTGCCATTTAATAATTAATACGATAACTAAACTAATAGCTGACCTGTTACTCATCTGATGTTGATATTCAGAGCAAAATCATTTTTTCTTTTCGCCGTGATAGAGCGATGCATCATCACTTTTAAGCCCGCGATAATCATTCCGTTTGGATTCATACAGTCCTTCTTTGTATAGGTCATCTTTTAAAATTTTCGGATCAATTTCTGCATCAGGATGAGAGGAAAGCTCTACCAGGTTGCCGGAGGGGTCCCGCACAAACATCTGCATAGCACCATCTGGAAGACGACGCACATTGCCCCACGGTTTGATATCAATTGCACCCAGCTCTTTCATCCGGTAAAAAAGTGTATTGATATCATCCACTTGCATGCACACATGTCCCCGGAATGAGGTTGTATCTTCCCACTCGGAGAGATGAAGCTGTTGTTCTTCATTTATTTTGAAGAACAGAACGGGGTAATCAAAATTGAAGGCCGGCAGGGGTTCAAGACCCAGTTCCTTTTCATAAAATTCGCCTGCTTTTTCAAGGTTATCTACAATAAGTGTAACATGATTAATTTTGACTGCTCGTGCCATA
>CAYOLE010000371.1:0-2317 GCA_964404705.1 uncultured Rhodohalobacter sp.
CCCGTATCCTGGGCCAGCGCCGCTAACGGTGCAAACAGAAACACCAGCAGGGCTATCCCTATCAGAAGCATTCTAAAACTTTTTCGATTTATTTTTTCCATAATTAACCTCACGTATTAGTCTCTGAATATCAATTCGATGGTTCCGCCAAACCCATCATGAAAAATTATTGATTTGCCTGATGAATCTTGGTTTTTTTCTTTTTCTCCACTAAAAAATTTTAAAATATGTCGTGCTATTTTTTTCATAAATAGATCACAGCATTTTTATTTCCAAATCCATCATCGCGCTGTACCTCTGCCAGGGGATCCGAAATCCATTCTTCACCATCTTTTATGAACATATAGTGATGTTCGCCTCTCTCCACGGCAACCAGCCCGCTCCAGACTTTTTTCCCATTCATGATTTGGCTCGACATTTCAACAGGATCCCAGTCACTGAAATTGCCGGCAACGGATACCTGTTCAGCGTCTTCATCTATGTAAACAAATCGGATCCAGACTTTCTCAGGATTTTGATGGTTCTGTGACGCATAATTTACTTCTGCAGGTACTTCTGCAACTGAATTAAAAGCTATCTGCGGATCATTTCCTTTGAAAAAGCCGGCATATGCAATCAATAATACAGCCGGCACGATATAGACCAATGCCGGTCTGAATGAGTATTCCTTTGGCTCAAACCATCCGTTTATCGTATGGAGAGCAGCATCAAACCAAGACTCTTGCGCCAGCGTATCTTCCTCCATTTTGTGAATCTGATTCATCACGCTGTCCGTAAATTCATCTGGAACACCCAGAAGATCCCTCACCGGTTCTTTTCTCAGTGATTCAGACAGGAATCGATCAAACCGTAGCATTGACCGAAGTTGATCGTTTTCCGCAATTAGATGCAGTGCAACTTTCTCCTCTTCGGGAGAAAGTTCCCCATCAAGAAATCGGGATACCAAATTGTTTTCTTCAAATCTGTCTTGCTGGCTCATATTAACGCCTCGTAACATGTTCTGTTTATATTCAAAAACCTGCTCTGATCAGTCAGATTTTTTCTGCACAATCTTTCGCACTAATAGGACGATCGAAAATCGGATTGGTTACACAAATAAAAAACCCGGCTCCATTCAGAAACCGGGTTTTTTCAGGGCCATCTGTTTTATATAAAAATACTTACAAATTCACTGTTATTATTGAATGCAGCATTATTGATCAGAAGATCCAAGTTCAACACTTCCCATGTTGTGAGTATCACCCAGGGTTACTTCCACATCGTTATACAATGCAGACTCAAAACCATCCTCTCTCGCTTCAACTGAAACGGTGTATGATCCTTCCGACAGGCCAACCAGCATAAACTCTCCCGATTCAAGATCTGCATATGTAGTTGATAGTGTATCAGAGCCGCTGATTGCAAAGACTGCAGCTCTCGCTTCAGCCTGCATAATAGTACCCGATACGTTACCTGTAATCGCTTCATTGGTTGCACGAATCACTGGCTGCAGGCTATACTGACTGGTTTCGCCTTGCTTCACAATCGAACGGTTCGCATCAAAGTCGAGCAGAAGTGTGTATTCAATACCCTCTTTGATTTCTGCGTCGATATTAAGCTTTACCCCCGTCTGAACGCCACTTGGCACGAAAAGATCATTCGTTTCACCGTCTATAACCACGGTGTTTTCATTATTCAGGATCAGGCGAATCTGCCTGTATGTGCCTGCTTCAAGTTCGGCATTGGCCAATATTTCAAACTCGCCGTTCACAAGATCCAGTATGTTATAGATCTCATTTGGCTCACTTATGGTAATCCAGCCTTCTTCTGCGTTTTCTGTATTATTTACTTCAACCCTTACGATTGAAATATTTACTTCATCATAATCCACCGGTGCATCATGCAATTTTACAAGTATTGTGCCGGATCCTTCAGCTCCTGAATCAATAGATGACTGGCATCCCCAAAATAGAAGAGCTGCTGTTAGAACTGTAAATACTACTGTCTTGAATTGTTTTTGGATACTCATGGTAAACCTCGTCTGTTGTTTATGATCTTGTTTTGGTAGTTACAGGGATATGACGACCGAACCTTCGGATGGTTACACGATTTGTTAAAAATTTTTAATAAATACTTTCAAATCCTCTTGATATCAGCTTCTTTAAATTCAATTCTGATCAGTAAAATCATCCAATAAGCAATAAGTATTTATCCAATTTTCAAATAACCAAATGCCTAAAACCCGATATTTCCGGGTCTATTGCCAGGTTTTCCGCCGGGTCGATTTGCAGGGTTGCCGGGAACATTCTGAGGCGGGCCCGCATTGATATTGCCATTG
>CAYOLE010000372.1:0-2291 GCA_964404705.1 uncultured Rhodohalobacter sp.
CCTTTTAAGTCAAGAATCTAACGCGAACCCGTCCGAACGAAATGCATTGATATTATTCATGGCCTCCTCCAAGATTCGTAGATTACGGCTCTGATTATAACCCTTAACTAACCCCCAGGAGGAAAACCATGAATGTATATACCGGTATCCACTCATATTACTGCGCTCCTCTTTTATCCCGCGAAACGAAATTGATTTGCACGCAAGAACCATGCACGTCTATATTCTGGACAGCGATGTAAAGAAGGTCTTTCATAAAATATTCGGTGCAATCCCGAGCGGTTTTTACCAGCTATTGAGCCGGTCCGCAAGAATATTGTGGTCGGTGTGGAATGTATTTTCTGCGCCAAAGGCATTCCTTCGGGGCTGGTACTGGCTGGCCGATTTATGCGAGCAGGAAAATATTGACTTTGTTTTAGGTCACGCCCTGTATATGATAGCCATTCACGGCGTCAAAACTAAAAACGACTGAATCGACTCGCTGAAGATCGCCCGGCTGATCCGGGGTGGCAACTTTCCGATAGCGTATGTCTACCCGCCCCAAATGCGGGCCACACGGGATTTGATGCGTCGGCGAAATCACTTTGTACGCAAATGCGCGGAACTGCTCAGCCACATTCAGAATACCACGATGCAGTACAACCTGGAGCCATTGGGAACCTGTCCAGACCACATCACCGCCGCGATAAGGATATTATCGGGCATTTCCCTGATCCGGTGGTCCAGCTGATCGTGGAAACGGATCTGCAGTTGATTGACCACTACGATCCGATCATCAAAAAACTGGACAAGCAGATTTTATCGCTGGCAAATGTCCGGCTTGTAAAGGGGCAAAAATCGTCGGCTGGCAAGAATTATGGTACCACTGGTGGACGAACTGGCAATGCGCATTTAAGATGGGCATTCTCAGAGGCAACTGTCTTGTTTCTCAGGCACACCAAGCCGGGGACGTGGCAAAACCGGTATTGAAAACTGCCTGTAGTACAATGTCATTGAAAGAGTATCGAAACCGGCAAAGCGGGAAGGGTTTATTTTTTTTGCTAGGAATTGTTATTGTCACTTGACATTGGAGACCATATATATGTTATATCACATTCTCTTTAACTATTCATAATCCGGTTTCGGTGCTCTTGCCCCCATCGATTCATTTCATTTATGAGATCCTCTAAGGTCATTCCGTAGTCCGTAACGGAATACTCCACCGTGATGGGCTTGGTATCCTGAACTTCCCGCCTGATGAGCTGATTAATTTCCAGCTCCTGGAGCTCTTTCGAAAGCATTTTAGCAGATATACCCTCTATTTCTTCCTTCATCTCGTTGAAACCACGCGGACCGGTTATCAAAACCGTGAGTATTGGAATTTTCCATTTTCCATTGAGCAAATCCATCACGTCGCGGACCGGACGCAGAAACTCACAGCATTCTTCTTTAGTCTGGGCTTGGGTGTTATTTATAGCCATAATCCTATGCGGTTACTTTTAGTTACTAAGTTGACTAAGGTAAATTAATAACTATATGAAATTGTTCCTAATATTGGCTTGTAAAAATTAAAAAATCATCTTCGATCACTGCAGATGGTTATACACCTAAAATTAGGAATTAACTCATGGAATTACTTTCAAATGACTTCAATACTATCGGACTGCTGGTTTTAAGACTGGGGATAGCTGTTAGCTTTCTTTATCACGGCTTAGATAAACTTAAAATGTGGAAGATGAAACCATCCGAAGAAATGCCGGCAACTTTCCTCAATCAACTTCGATTACTCTCAATTGCAGAACCGTTAGGAGCTGTTGCTTTGATCAGCGGCTTTTTGACACAGTTTGCTGCAGCCGGATTCATAATTATCATGTTGGGGGCTATACATCTGAAAGTGACCCAAATGCAGAAAGAATTTGGTGAACCGGGCGGATGGGAATTGGATGTAGTATTGCTGACAGGTTCCGTTGCGTTGTTATTGGCAGGAGCCGGCACAATATCGTTAGATGCGATACTCTTTGGAATATAGGAGGTAATGCTGTTTCAGAATATTTCAACGCATTCATTTAAAAATTAACTGAATGCATAACCAAGGAAAAAACACTATGGATTTACAAAGAAAATTGATCAGCGTGCAGACCCCTCCTGAACAGCCGGGGTTCTTGGGAAGCGGCCATACTGCACGGCCTGTTATACAAAAACCATTCCCGGAAAGCGATCCGTTTATTGTGCTGATGGACGATATACTGGACAAACAGGATGAAGAGCCGGCAGGCGGACCTCATCCTCATGCCGGCTTTGAAACCGTGTCA
>CAYOLE010000373.1:0-2276 GCA_964404705.1 uncultured Rhodohalobacter sp.
CAAAGCTCGGGACAGGCCGGGACCAGAAAAGCACTGGCAGGGGAGATTTTTAAAAAGCACCTTTTCTTATATCGAACTGACGTTATTTAAGAACTTACATATCAGATATTTATTCGAATGAATTATACGGATATCAAGCCCAGCAAAAATTTTGACGATTTTATACAGCTGATTAACATCTTGCGAAAAGAGTGCCCCTGGGATCGAAAGCAAACACATCAGTCAATAAAAGAAAACTTAATTGAGGAAGCCTACGAAGCTGTAGAAAGCATCGAAAAAGCAGATTACGATGAACTCTCGAAAGAACTCGGTGACCTGCTGCTGCATGTTGTATTTCATAGCAAGATGGCCGAAGAGGATAACCATTTTGATATAGGGGATGTTATTTATCGCATATCTGATAAACTAATCCGCAGGCATCCACACATCTTTTCGGATACTGTTGTGACTGATGAACAGGAAGTGGCAGAAAACTGGGAATCGATCAAACTAACGGAAGGGCGGGAATCCATTCTTGACGGCATTCCGGATCATCTTCCCGGTTTAATTAAAGCCCACCGGATGCAGGAAAAAGCCGCAAATGTAGGATTCGACTGGGCAGAATGGGAGCTTGCCTGGGAAAAACTCAACGAAGAGATCGATGAATGGCGTGAGGCTGTAGACGGCCAGTCTGAGATAGCGCGGGCTGAGGAATTTGGCGATCTGTTGTTCAGCCTTGTGAATGTTGGGCGCTTACTGGAATTAAACGCTGAACACTCTATTCGTATGGCCAATAAGAAGTTTGAAAGTCGTTTCCGTTTCATTGAAAAAAAAATAAAAGAGAACAATAGTACCCTGAACATGACCTCTCTCGAAGAGATGGATTCTTACTGGAATGAAGCGAAAAAAGAAGAGCGGCTGTAAAAAAGCTTTAAATCATGAAGTTTGTTTGATTTACAACACATTTAAGCTGAAAAGCACTTCTAAAATATCCGCTATTTTTGTATTTTTTAAAAATAAATAAAACGCCTCTGCTCTCGGGTTTGCCACCATGAAAATCTGACTCTCGTTTGAACCTTAAACGATTCATCACTTAAGCATTCCGCAGAGGCTGTAACACAGAATCTTAATAACGGATAGACTTATGGCCAAACAGAATTTGGACAATATCGATACGAATGAATACCCGCACATCAACAAAGGGCTGGAAGGGATAGTAGCATTTTCCACGACGAAAAGTTTTATTGATGGCCAAAAAGGAGAACTGATCTATTCGGGGTATAATATCGATACTCTTGCAGAGAATGCAACTTTTGAAGAGGTATGCTTTCTGTTGTGGAACGATCGCCTGCCAAAACAGGATGAGCTTGATGAGTTAAAGGAGAAACTTGTGAGTCAGCGCTCATTACCGGAACCGGCTCTGGAATACATCAAAACAACGAACAAAGATGCGGAACCGATGTCCGTATTAAGAACAGCCGTTTCAATGCTGGCTGATTTCCAGGATAGCGACAATAACACCGAATCCGCCATTGCCATGGCCGCCCAAATGCCAACAATTGTTGCCGCGTTTGCGCGATCACGCGATGGGAAAGAAATTGTGGAGCCGCTTGATGAAGGCAGCACAGCTTTTAACTTCCTCTATATGCTGAACGGCGAGAAGCCAGGTGAGCAGGCTGAAAAAACAATGGACCTCTGCCTGATTCTGCATGCAGAACACGGTATGAATGCATCCACATTTACCGGGCGAGTAATCTGCTCTACCCAGTCTGACATGTTCTCGGCTGTTACCGGCGCAATTGGTGCACTTAAAGGCCCTCTCCATGGTGGTGCAAATACAGCCGTAATGAACATGCTTCTTGAACTCGAGGAAGATCCCGAAACCGCCGATCCTGTTGAGTTCACCAAGAAGAAACTGGCCAAAAAGGAAAAAATCATGGGTTTTGGCCACCGTGTATATAAAACATTCGATCCCAGAGCCCGGCTGCTCCGTAACATGTCGAAAAGTCTTTCAGAAGAAACCGGTCACACCACACTTTATGAATGGTCTGAAGCAATTCTGAAAACGATGAAAGATGAAAAAAATATCGATCCCAATGTCGATTTCTTCTCTGCGACAGTGTATTACTCTATTGGAATTAAGCCTGACTTGTACACATGTATTTTTGCGATGAGCCGCGTTTCAGGCTGGACCGCACACTACATCGAACAGGATGAGAATAACCGACTGATACGGCCACGTGCGTTGTATATTGGTGAAAAGAACCTCGACTGGGTCCCGGTTGAAGATCGGTAAT
>CAYOLE010000374.1:0-2276 GCA_964404705.1 uncultured Rhodohalobacter sp.
GAGTAACAAATTTCATCATCTTCTCCTGAAGAAAGCTTGTTCTTGAATCTGCCCAATAATTTATGTTCAAAACCTGCCAATTTGATATGATTTAAAGCTGAACCTCTCAAGACCATTCCAGCCCCGTAAACATATCCTTTCCTCTCAGATATATCACCATTTGTGTCTCCCTGTTCACCCAAGGCAAGCATAATTTGCATAGTATCATTATCATACCATTCCGGTGGTGTAATCTCAAACTCGGGTCTGCCTACCCCTCCAAGTGCACCGATTTCTTCATTATTATGTATTATCCGAAACGCATTTGATACATAGTCTTTCTGCAGCCAATTATCATCATCACTAAATAATAAATACTCATACCTGGCAGACTCAATTCCTTTTTCCCGTGCAGCTGCAAGACCTGGAACCGGCTGGTCTACCACTCTGAATGATACCTTTGAATTGTATTTTTTCCACTCCCTGTATGCTGTACCGGTTGTATTATCAGATGAGGCATTATTTACAATAATCACTTCCCAATTAATTTCGTCGGATACTTTCTGAAGGGCAAGATGTTTAATTGTTTCAGGGAGACGATCCTGGCTGTTATAACAGCAGACAATGACTGATACACCAATTTTCTTTTGAGGAAAGTTATTCATAATGAAATAATTTTTATGAAAAAATACATGCCAGCCTCACGATTTAAAGGAATAAGTCAGCATTGAATAAATTTCAGAAATAAGCTCATTTATAGAATTGAATAATCCTGATTTTTTCATTTACTCTATTTTATATCTATCCTGTTCCTGTACAAATAAATCATCCTTTCAATTGATGATTTTTAGCTGTACGTCACTCTAAGTGACAATAATCTAATTAAATTCAACTTGATTTTTAATTAAACCTCTGTAATCTGTGCCGTCATTTTTTTGTACAAAAAATCCATTCATCGATTACCCCGGTTGCTCTACGAATTGTTTTATATCAAAAGTTTTCTGCAATATATTTACCTCTCAACACACAATCATCGGTCCAGAAATATTTCCACTGCCCAAATCTGCCTGCCAGAACAATATCTGAAGTCGAATTCCCTGCTCTGTTTTTTAGTTTTATATCCCAGTCTGTTGTAGGTTCAAGGTCATCATCCTCTCTTACCAAACCAAATTTCTCCAGCCATGATAGAATTCTGTTTTGTGCTTCCTTTCGATTCAGGTCAAACGTCACATTAGCCCATTTAATAAACTTTTTATGGGTATAAATCACATCTTCCTTTGAGTGGACAAATCCCATTTCAACAAGTTCATCAACTACTTTATCTGCAACCTCTTCTATGGATGCCTTCATCGGTTTCTCATCAGAAAAATAGACCTCAACCTGAACGCCGGTGGTGCCAGCGGGAGCATTGTTTGGCGATAATTTTTCAGTACAGTTGATTCGCGTAGAGTATTTATCCTTATCATAAATATAGAACCAGTTTTCAGGACGGGTGGTAGGATGATCAGCAGCCACATTTACCAGCAAAACGGAGGTACACAAAAGAGTTTGAGCCGCTTCCTTCACTTCTGCAGGGGCGTCACTGATCGATATAAGGTAATCAAGCGGCAGAGTATTCACCAGCCTGTCATAATGCATTGTTTCTGAACCGTTCAGAGTAATTTTTTTGTCTTTAAAACTTATGGCTGTCACTTCCGAACCGTAACGAATATTTGCACCTTTTTTAAAGATCTCACCATACGACTGATACCCGCCACTTTCCGGGTATCGAATTTTCTTTATATAGTGCGTCTCTTCCGGCAGAGGGCCTTTCGCTCCATTTTCAACATCATCCACGCTCGGGTAGTACATTCTCTTACCCACCCAGTCAGTATCAAGCTTTTCAGGCGCAATGGTCCAGTATTTTTCTGTGTAGGCTGATGGGAAAGTCTCCGCAAAGGTTTCACCGTATGCGTATTCCAGCCACCGGGCATAATTTTCAGGTGCTGATTCTCTGTTGTTTTCTCTCTGTTTTCTGAAATCTTTCAGACATTTTTCTCTCAGTTCATCAGGAACTGCATACAGATTGGTCTGGGCGGGATGAGGAATCCAGTGTCCTTTATAATAATTTGCTGTTTTAACTTCATATTCCAGAAATCGGCCATCTACGCTCTTTTCAAAAAGCTCTTTTACGTAATCATACTTTGTAAATGAAAGGTGCGGGCCTTCATCCCAGGTAAAATTCCCGATCTCTTCAGACTGAATATGTCCAAATGCTTTCTTCTTTTTTTCGAGAATTACACAGCGATCGTGTCCCA
>CAYOLE010000375.1:0-2257 GCA_964404705.1 uncultured Rhodohalobacter sp.
AATCATACACATGTAGGTTTTGAGACATGAAAAAGTTCAAGCTATAAAATGATTAAAAACAAACTATTACGCTTCTTTCTATTTTACATGTTCTTATATACCGGCATTCCTCAGGATGTTTTGAGTCGCCAGTCGAATGACACCCGGCCATTGTCATTACAGGAATCAATAGATCTCGCCATTGAATTAAGTCCACTCTCCCAGTCAGCCCGCTATGCCCTGATTGCCAATCGATGGCGCTACCGTTCGTTCAGGGCAGATCTTCTGCCAAGCCTCAGTGTATCAGGTAATGCTCCAAATTACAGGCGTGCTTTCCGGGAAAATTTTAACCCTGATGGCACCACATCACTGATCTATAACCAGCAATCAAATGCATCATTCGGCTTGTCTATAGATCAGACCATCATGCCTACGGGGGGCAGTCTCTCGGTATCTTCAGGAATTACACGGCTGGGTATTTTTGCAGATGAAAACACGTATCTGTGGAGTTCAACACCAATGGTAATCGGTTATAATCAGCCTCTATTCCAGTTTAATGAATTGAAATGGAGAAACCGCATCGAGCCGCTGCAATTCCAAATTGCTCAAAAAGAATATAATGAGGCGATGGAGAATCTGTCGCTTACAGTAACCCAGCGCTATTTTGATGTGCTTCTTTCAAAGATTAACCTGGATATTGCAGAATTCAATGTAGCAGTAAACGATTCGATTTATAACATTTCGCAGGGCCGGTATAATGTGGGAAATATCGCTGAAAACGATCTGCTTCAGACTGAACTTCAGCTTCGGAATGCAGAATCCTCACTTACGCAGGCTCAACTGAATTACGACCAGCAGCTGGATAACTTCCGGTTAATTCTGGGTCTGAGTTCAGATGCACCTGTTGATGTAGATATTCCCGAACATGTGCCCGAGTTTGAAGTTGACCAGGAACGGGCACTGAATATGGCCCGACGCTACAACAGCATGTACCTGAATTTTGAAATGCAAACACTTGAAGCTGAACGGACACTGGATTTGGCAAGAAAGCAAAGTTCCTTCTCTGCCACCGTCCAGGCAAATTACGGGCTAAATCAAACCTCAGATAATTTTTCCAATATTTACCAGGAGCCACTGAGTCAGCAGTTTGTAACACTCAATTTCCAGGTACCCATTTTTAACTGGGGAAAACAAAGGGCCGAGGTGAATTTTGCGAGAAATACTCAGCGCCAGGTGGCTGATGATATCACTTTTGAGCAGGCACAGTTTGACCTTCAGGTGCAAAATATGGTATCAGAGTTTCACCAGTTGAGAGACCAGGTACTGCTGGCCGAACTATCCGAACAAATAGCCGACCGGCGCTATGAAGTGGCCCGTAATCGCTACCGAATCGGCCAGATTGATATTACCAATCTGTTCATCGCCCAAAATGAGCGTGATGCCGCACTCAGAAGCTACATACAGGCTATTCGAAATTACTGGATCAGTGTTTATAACCTTCGCCGGATGACCCTCTTCGATTTTGAGCAGGATGTTGTAATTAATCATGATTTGTAGTTTTTTCGGGAGCGCCCTACCAGCACCTTGAAAGATTGGCGCAACACCAGTATGCAATAGGATAATTAAAAGTTGCAATTCTCGGAAAAACAATCTTACTTACTCCAAGTTGTCTGCCACTGGTAATATTTATTTATTAATTAAATGAAATGGCTGCTCTGAAGGATACCATTTTAGCTAAGAATATTAAGGAAGGTTGTGAAGAATCGTTCAGAGAATTATACGATCGATACCACGTTCAGCTATACTATGTTGCAAAGCAATATGTAAAAGATCCGTCCCTTGCAGAGGATGCCGTTCAGGATATTTTTGTAAAACTTTGGGTAAAAAGAGATCACATTGATGCATCCAAATCCATCAAAAGTTTTGTATTCACAATGTTGAAAAATCATCTTTTGAATGTGCTTAGAAAGAAAAAGGATAAGACCATATCATATGAAGCCGTAAATGCAGATCTGCTTCCCCGGAAAAATGTAACAGAAGATGATGTTATTTATAATGAATACGAAAAAGTAGTGAACCGGGGGATTGAAAAGTTATCCGATCGCAAGAAAGAAGTGTTTAAACTAAAATCAAAAGGGCATTCGAATTTAGAAATAGCTGATCTTCTAAAGATTAATATCCGCACGGTTAAAACACACTACTACAACAGTTCCCAATTTATCAGGGCATATCTGAAAGAAAATGGTGGGCTTTTAGGTCCTCTCATTGTATGCAGCTT
>CAYOLE010000376.1:0-2254 GCA_964404705.1 uncultured Rhodohalobacter sp.
TTACGTGGCTGGTCAGCGGGGGCTATCTCTCCAGCATTCTTCTCTGCCCCTTGATGACCGCTTTACTCCGTGCTTTCAGTAGCTCGGCAGAATCCATCACCATCTGTTCATTAGAAGGAAATGGAAGTTCGCTTCCGCCCATTACTTTTGCCCACTCTTCTGACAGTGCCCTTTTATCCCCGCTAAAAGTACCATATCTATTTTCAAAAACAGATTCGACAGACAAATTTTGTGTTTGCATAATCTGGTCTGAGTTTAATTCATAAATATCCAGCGAGCCTCCTATAAATGCAGATTTCTGCTGTAGGGCTTCTGTAATCTCGACTGAGACATTTTTGATATCGGGAACACGAACATCATTCCCCAATGAGTCTTTTTTTACATTGCCGTTGCTGTCATATTCATAACGCATTCCATCCTGGATTTCTTTCGACTCATTAATGACACGGCGCTCAACAGTTTCCGGTGAAAAAGAAATATCCCGAATATTAAGTACAAGCAGGTAATCATATTGGATATGCTCATTTTCATAGGTATCAAAATTAAGCCAGAGAGTATTCAGGTCCTTAAGGGTTAGTTTAGCCAGTTCGATACTGAAATATTCAGGCACCATCATTCCTGAATTATTTTCTACTGTAAACAAGGCATGATTGAGCCCTAAAGTATGTGACTCCACAAGTTTTTGATCCACATCTTTAAATCCGGGGAAAAGTTCCGCAGATCTTTCAAACTCAAGCCACGCCTTCCGGTATCCGGCTTTATTGCCATGCTCCATAAAATCCAGTCCACGACTGTAGGATACATTTGCCGCCGCCGATTTCGACTCAATTATCTCCTGGTCGTAGTTATAATAAGTAAAATGATTTCGTACCTGCACAGGCAACCTTCTTACTTTATTCTGGCGATGATTTAGCTGTTCGTAACGTTCAAATATTTCGATCCAGTTATCTTCAAGTCCCTCCAGTTCCAGGTATCCAATCCGTTCACGGTCGAACATATTGGCGAGCTCATATGCCTCCTTCAGCACTTCCAGCTCTTTTGTGTTTCCGGGCCGTTTCTGAAGTTTCTTAGCGGAGCGGTCAATCGCACGATCGTATTGTCCACGGTCCAACATTTTTTGAGAAGAAGTGCACGAAACAAATAGACATGCAAAAATAAATAGAATGGTAAAGGATTTCATAATGGTTGTTGTAGAATTAAAAGCGCAGTATTGGCATTTACAAATAGGTACACCCGATCCTGTTTCATCAATAAATTTTTCGATACTGTTATCGGTAAATTTTTAATTTCCTCTATGGAGGATGATATTCAAACGAGTGTTTCAGTACTTTTTTCCGATATGGTGGACGTAAACCAACAGTTTTTTGTGAACTTCAACATCAAAAACGATGAGAGCAAATGTCGATAGCTTCGTGAAATTTTCCTGAAAGCTCACCAACTCTTCAATTCATTACTGAAGCAGTTCGGATCTAACTAGTGGCTTGATTTGGAAGGAGTAAATGCCATTTCAATTATCCATGTACCGAAAAGCAATAAGAGGTTCCTTAGCAACTTTATATCACTTGTTTTACCGTAAAAAATAAAAGGCCACGATTTACACCGCGGCCTTATTTATTTTATATGATTTATATTATTGACATCTTTCAATTATTTCACTTCTATCTTTTTACCTGCTTTTTCTTTGAGTTTAGGAATTGTTATGATCAATTCACCGTTTTCAAACTCTGCGGAAATATTCTCTGAATCCACATAGTTTGGCAGCGGCAATGATCGGCTGAATGAACCATATCCTGATTCAACTTTGTGATAGCGGCGTCCGTTTTCTTTTTCTTCATGTTTCCATTTACGTTCACCGCTAATCGTCAACGCATCATTTTCATAATGAATCTCCACATCGTCTCTGCTCATTCCGGGCAGAGAAACAATTACTTCAAAGTTTTGATCAGTTTCAGAAACATTCAATGTTGGTACAAACGTATCTGAATTTCTATTAATCACTTCATCAAACACACGGTCCATCCAGTTGCTAAAACTGTCAATTCCTGTTTCACGATCCGCTAATGTTGTTGGAAGATTTCGACTTAACATATTTTTCACCTCCTGAGATTTATGATTGATTATTTCAATAATTGAATGAAATTTCTTTCACTCTTTCACTATTAATAAGTACAAAACCTATACCATTGAATACCTGACCTTTCAGGTTTGAAAAATTGTCAAATCTCCGGTTATAAGATTGTCTTTTTTGCATTAT
>CAYOLE010000377.1:0-2253 GCA_964404705.1 uncultured Rhodohalobacter sp.
TCAGGGTTTCCACTCCAGAACCGAGATTTGCTGTGCCGGTATATCTTCCAGTGTTTCTCCTTCTCCCTGGCCCACATGTTGATGAAAGAGATGCAGGGTCTGAGCTTGTTTCCAGATTGTCGGGTCGTGAGTGGGTTCCCAAAGCCCGACCTCTGTTGTATCCAGATCTGTTATTTCCCATTCGGAATAGCCGGGAGGATACCCAATTGCTGCCGATACTCCGCCGCCGCGTTCAAAATCACGAAAAACCATGATGATTTGGTGATCATCTGTAGATAATACCAGCGGACGAGCTATGGGAATTCTGCGTGTACCGTATCCGCTGAGGCTAAAATCCAGTGTTCGGTCTCCTATCAGATGAGTGGTCCACTCCCTGCTCTCACCGTCGAATCGAACAACATGGTACTGAGGTACTTCATCATCTTCAGGACGCCAGTACGTAGCGATAATCGGATTGCCATCAGAATCAACCGTCATGGAGGTTTGATTGATAAGATCACTGTTCGGAGGGATTTCCTTTACAATTTCAGCATTCCGTGCATTTATAGGCAGATCATACTGCTCACCAAATGAAGTAAGCCAGGTCTCTCCCTCATCGGGTGAATACGCATATGCGAGATTATGGTTGCTGGCTACATCCGGCGATTCCCGCCAGTTCCAGGAGAGGTGCCAGCCGCCGTCACTGTCTATGGCAATCGGGTTTGGATAAGGGCTCAGTTCCCCGCCGCCATCAATGATCGGATGCTGTAGCGGCTGCCAGGTTTCGGTCCCCAAATCATATCGATTCAGCATAATATTTCCCCTGCCCGAGCTGCCATCCCGATACATAAACAGCAGGTCTCCACCGGGAAGTTTGAAAAACTGCGGATAGGTCACGGATGATTCATGCCGGCCGGTCATCGCCATCGGTTCAGTAAATTCAAGTCTGCCGGGCTCTGAACTTTTCACATACTGCATTGCCGCGTTGTGGAGTCCCCACACCATGTGCAGAGTCCCATCCCCGTCAAACCCGATACTGATGGCGTTGTGCGCATTGGTTACATCTCCGCTGAACGGATTGGCGTGAATCTCCCACTCCGACTCTTCTACATCTCTGCGGGCCAGCATTACAGCACCTTCTTCATTGTAATAAGATACAATCTGATTGCCGTCGTAACTGTCAATACTGTTGATCCTGAAAACCACGGTATTAACGGATGATTGTGCCCAGCCATAGTCTACGGGGATGAGGTTTACGTCAGGTTCTGACTGCTGAGTTTTATTATGAAGATCGCATTGTGATAGCGAGAAAACAGAAGTAAAAATGATAAGTGATAAATACAGTAATCGAGCCATAAATTAAGTTAAGATAATTATACAAGTTTAAGGCATGTCATTAAACCCGGCTGCTTTAAGGGTCACGCATGAGGCGTGAACGTTTAAAGGCCATGAATCACGTTCGTTCCAAAACCACCGCATATCCCTGGCCCACCCCAACGCACATCGTTACCAATGCATACTGCTTCTGCTGTTTTTGGAGCTCGATGGCTGCTGTTTGCAGGATTCGTGCACCACTGACGCCCAACGGGTGACCCAGGGCAATCGCTCCACCGTTCGGGTTGATCCGTTCATCATCATCATTAATTCCCATTTTTCTTGTGCAGGCGAGAACCTGTGCGGCAAACGCCTCGTTCAGTTCGATGATGTCCATGTCATCAAGTGTAAGCCCGGCTCTTTTTAAAGCAATTTCAGAAGCAAACACCGGCCCGATTCCCATAATCCGTGGTTCCACACCTGCCACACCTGAGGAAACAATTCGCACCATGGGTTTCAGGTTGTGAGTTTTGACGGCATCCCCGGAGGCAATTACCATCGCGGCGGCACCGTCGTTCAATCCCGATGCATTTCCCGCAGTAACACTGCCGTCTTTTTTGAAGGCGGGGCGAAGTTTTGCAAGAATCTCGGTGGTGGTATCGGGCCGGATAAATTCATCATCCTTAAACAGAATAGGATCTGCCTTTCGCTGCGGGATCTCCACCGGTACAATCTCCTCCCCCAGCCGACCGCTCTCCCGTGCTCTGGCAGCTTTCTGCTGACTCCACGCAGCGAATTTATCCTGCGCCTCCCGCTCAATATCATATTTCTCAACCAGGTTTTCGGCCGTATTTCCCATGCCTTCCGTTCCGTATAGTTCCTCCATCTTCGGGTTGATGAACCGCCAGCCAAAACTGGAATCATGCATTTCAGCATCATTTCCAAACGGTTTGGAGGTTT
>CAYOLE010000378.1:0-2216 GCA_964404705.1 uncultured Rhodohalobacter sp.
TGACGGTGTTGCACTGACCCTGTTTCCATCAAGAAAGACAGCAGTCTCAGGTAACTTTTTCACAAACTCGTTGAAACGGGCAAGCACCACTTGGTCCCCGGGCTGATAGGATACAAATTCAAGCAAAGGTTCAGTAATATCTGGTTCATACCGGCTGTTTTCCCCGAGCGGTGTGGAGCCGGATTCAGCCCTGCTTTCGGCCCAGTTTATGGGATCAATCGAAAGTGCGCCAGGATCTTTACGCTCCAGCGAGAAACCGGGTTGATTTCCACCCCATTCCGGCTGATAGTAGAGACTGTCAATTATCATTCCGGAAGCATTTCGAAGCACCACAGCATCACCGGTCATACGCAAAGCCTGAAATCCATGAATACTAATGATTCGATCATCAGTATCTGAAAACGCAGGATTATCCGTAAATACGATAAAGTCGTCTCCTGAAATTACTGTGCCGGCGGGCAGATCCGTTCCTCCGCGGGCGGTCTCAAGTCTCCAGTCAGACAAATTAAAAACCTGATCTGTATTATTGTAAATTTCAACAAACTGGGGAGTATTCGAGGCTGCACGCCTGTAGAGAATTTCATTTATAGCAATACTGCCTGTTTCAGCTTCCTCAAACCGATAGGTAGTCAATGTTTTACCGTTTGCTATTTTCCAGCCATTTATACTTTCTATATTATGCAACCCGATAGATACGGCTCCCTGCGGCAGCTCCGATGCATACTCAAGTTCAATCAACCCAGGAGAAAGCTGATGAACCCGGTTCGGATAGAACGTTTCATTTGTGATAAAATTTACTGTTTCCAAAGATGATGACAGGAGAGCTTCACTGAATTTTATCTGGATTGAATGTGAGGTTATAATTTCAGACTCAGTTACAAAAAATGGATTTACAAATGAGAAATCCATACTCCTGCTGCCGGTGAGCTCATCGCCAAACTTACTTTGAATATTGTCCACTTCAACTGAATATTCTCCATCCGGTATTATATCATCAAATATAAATCGGGCCTGCTGATTTGACGGACCTGTCACAGCAGACATCGGATCCGGCAAGCCGGTAAATTCCACATTCTCTGTCGTTACACTTTCCGGATCGAGTGGATAGTTAAATTGCACACTGACCTCCTCCGCCTTTACAACCTCCGCATTCAGCATTTGAAACGGCTCAAAATTCCGGATGGTAAAATCATCAAAATAAAAGCCCTCTACATTTCCGGATGAGTATCGAAGCAGCAGGCCAAAATGAGTGGATGTAGAATGGATTACATCAGTTACCGGTGCCGCATTCTCTTCCGGTTCACTTTCATAACCTTCGGAAATAAAAAGCCTCCAGACCCCCTCTTCCGACCGCATCACCTTTACTCTGTATCCTATGCCCTCCTTTATTTCCGTATCCGTTTCTGTTAAAACGGTCTGACTCCCATTATCAAACCGCACAAGCTTTAATCTTCGGGGTGATTGATTATCTCCTGTTCGAACCGCGTATCCATTTACATTACTGCCATCCAGGTAGTTGAGATCATCGCTGTCTGCCATTAGAAACACAAATGCCCTGTTAAGATTAGAAGGGCTGAATTCCTGCCGGAAATAGAATTCCCAGCTGCCTGTAGTAGTTGAACTTCTGGTGGTGATTTGTGTGCGGCTTGGATCAGGTTCGGTATCGAGGCGCAGGATAGTCGTGTTGAACTCCTCCAGAAAAGAGAAATCATCCAGATCGCCTGACCAGACAGGATTTGTGGTGAGATCACGATCTTCAAATGTTTCCCGTAAAACTGTAACCTGTGCCTCCGCCTGTATAATTTGCAGGCATACAGCCAATAATATCACAAGGAAAGTAAACAAGGTTCGTTTCATCTCTTTTCTGATTTTTTACAGCAAAAAGGAAAACGGCACAACACAAAAATAAAAGCCGGAGGATCAACCCCGGCTTTTTAGAAGGACATTTGAGAAGTGTTGCTCTGCCACTCCTCAAAGTTGTCTACGTGTATCGTGTTCTCTGTTAGTATGATCCAAAAAGCCCTCTTCCCTTACAGTTTTAATGGCAGAAAATTATAGCCGTTTAAATGCTGTAAATAAAGAATAACAGTGATATTGAAGTGCTATGGCGAATCGATCATCTGCTGAACAGGGAAAATTGAGCGAGAATTTAATGTGCTAGTGTTATGTCAACTGTAAAAGTTTGGTTGCAGGGAATAGTCATCGGATGAGTTTTT
>CAYOLE010000379.1:0-2213 GCA_964404705.1 uncultured Rhodohalobacter sp.
CACAACTGTCCAAAACGATCAGGGAAAATGAAAGACGCTTATAACCGCGAATAAGCACTGTTGCTAATCTCGCAGATTATCGCTGAGTTCATCGCAGATTTACGCAGAAATCTGCGAGACTCTGCGGCCTCATTTGCGCAACTCTGCGAGAAAAAAAGTAAGGGATCGATTTTCAGCCTGAAAAAAAATATACCCTAACTGAACAGAAACAAAGATTTCAAATAAATCCTAAAACATTTTGGACAGCAATGGATCAGGCCATATTCTCTTTTCACTTCTCCTTCGTCAAACGTACATTTAAGTATGAAACGGATTGTAAACATATCAAAAAATGCCAGAGAAGCTGAGGAATGGGATATTAAACAGCAGCTTTCCATGACCCCGGCTGAGCGGCAGGAAGCAGCACGGATTTTAAAAGAGCGTGTATATGGAACGGATTCGCCCGATATCCGGGAAGCTGAACGAATGAAACAGGCAAATAAGAGATGAGTCCTCTGGCTTTTTCCTCAGATTGTTATGAATTTATCCAAAAACTCAATCTTCATAATGTGGAATGGGTGATAGTGGGTGGTGAGGCGGTTATCTATTATGGACATACAAGATTAACGGGTGATGTTGATTTTTTCTTTAGGTCTAGCGATAAGAATGTAGAAAACCTGTGGCAGGCTCTTTATGATTTTTGGGATGGCCAGATTCCGGGCGATATCACCAGGCAGGATCTGAAGGAATCCGGATATTTTATTCAGTTTGGAATGCCACCTAACCGTATTGATTTAATGAATAAAATTGATGGGGTAGAATTTGACCAGGTCTGGCAAAATAAAGTAGCGGAGACGATAGAAACGGATAATGGAACTGCTGAGATTTATTTTATAGGAATTGATGAGTTAATAAAAAACAAATCTGCAACTGGAAGACCAAAAGACATGGAAGATTTAAACTATTTAAAAAACGTGAGTTCGAGATAAGGCAAAAATCCTTTATTTTGTCATCCCGCACTTGATGCGGGATCTCCAAACCTTAAATTCATGTGGAGATTCCGGCTCAGAGGCCGGAATGACGGTTGCTTATTTAGGTTTTTCTCTTATCTCGAATTCACGTTAAAAAAGAAAAAATATGAGTAAAAAACATTCTGATAAATTCATAAGACTTGTAGATGACGCATTAACCCGCATTCCGGAGATTTCTGCAGACGAAGTACGAGAGAAACTGGAAGCCGCGGAGGATTTTGAACTGATCGATACCCGGGAAACTCATGAGTTTGAAAAGGGCCGCCTGTCAAAAGCGAAACATCTTAGCAAAGGAGTTATAGAGAGAGATATTGAAAAGGAAGTGGATGATCCCGATAAAGAGATTATTCTGTACTGTGGAGGCGGTTACCGTTCGGCCCTGGCTGCGGACAATCTGAAAAAAATGGGCTACTCCAATGTGAAATCGATGGCCGGCGGCTGGCGCGAATGGGAAAAAAGCGGGTTTAAAACCGAAACTTCCTGACAAATACTAATCTGCCGACCTGCTATATTAAATCATCACTGCTCTCTGAATTCAGCCCGGAAATACGTGTAATAGAGATCGGTTTGCCCTTCAAATCCGGAGCGTGTGCCAAACATTAGCCAGGCACGGCCATTCTCATCTGAAGTTACAATGTCATGATTGCGATCTGAACTGACTTCTTTTATTTCATATTCAAATCCATCTTCGCACTCCCTGCTGTTTGCTATATCACCCATTATGGCGTTCTGATACCATTCGCCGGGGTCATCCAAATGCTGAATATTCAACAGGTAGTAGTCATCATTTTCACCACCGGCAATAGGTTCGGGCCTGATGTCACTTGCGCTGGCTATCACTCTGACTGCCTCCCCTGGCGGGCCGCCGATTCCGGCGCATCCGGATGGAACCTCTGTGGCAAAACGAACTGTAAATCCAACCTGGTACGTGGTGTTCGGTTCCAGTCCTTCCACCTGTTTTCGGAAGAGCATTTTCACATCGTCACTTCGATTTACAGCACTGATAAATAGCGCGTGATCTTCTGTTTGCAAAGGCGCAGGCAGTGTTCTGTAATCAGCGGTCAATTCCATCTTTTCCTCCCAGCCGACATTGAAATCTGTAAAAAACGGTTCCCATGATGCTTCCGACTCTCTGAAATCATATTCAAACGGTATAGTTGTTTCTTCATCGTCGGTGATATCGCATCCGGTAAGCAGAAAAAG
>CAYOLE010000380.1:0-2179 GCA_964404705.1 uncultured Rhodohalobacter sp.
TGGCTGAATGGGATCATATTTACTGGATCTCGGATAACCTGGATAGAAATATCGGCTATGCACTGGAAATGACCCTCGACTTTTTTGAACAGGGTGGAACCATGTTTGTGAATATTCCATCCAAATTTGTAGCAGACGACAATCCGCTGCTTCAGTTTTTACCCTTTGAAAGAGTTGAACCGGTGCCCTCTGGTGAACAATCATTTTATATAGGTAATGGTTCAGAAATGGAGGCAGCCGGAGAAATTCAGAATCCACCGGCGCTAACGTTTCGCCGGACCAGGACCTCAGAGCATCCCATTGTGCCATTCGGAGAAACTGTTGCGTTGTTCGAAGCTCCGTTCCAGGTACGCGGAGGATTTCCGCCCACAGTTAAAGATTTTGACGGGTCAAAACTAATATCTGCAACAAACCCGGAAGAAAGCCTGATCTATTTTGGTGTGGATTTTAGTGAGTTTACCGAAGACAGCGATTTGGTTGGATTAGTGGATCTGCTGGTCATAGATATTTTAGAATTTCAGGAATGATAAACGGTTAGTTATGCGAAAAACGCTTCTGCTACTTTCTTTACTTTTTTCTTTCGGGACCATCGGCTATGCCCAAACCGGAACCATTACGGGAACTGTTATTGACCGTGATACCGGTGAGCCGCTTTTTGGAGTGAATATCCTGGTCAGAGGAACCTCTTTCGGTGCTGTAACTGATTTTGACGGAGAATACATCATTAGAAATATCAGGCCCGGTGAATACAATATTGAATACCGGTACGTGGGCTACGAACGTACGCTGGTTACGGAAATTCGGGTGAATGAGGGAGAAGAAACAGAAATCAATGTGGAACTTGGTCAGCAAGCTGTTACTGCAGAAGATGAAGTTATTATAATTGGCGAGAGGCCCATTTTTGATGTTGAACAGTCATCAACAGGATCAACATTTAACCGAGATCAAATTTCCGCTGCTCCTATCTCCCGTGTCGAAGAAGTTGTTGGGATGACCCCGGGAGTAGTGAGAGATCCCACAGGGTTGTACATCAGGGGAGGCCGGGCCAACGAAACAGGATATATTGTTGATGGTGTATCGGCGCAGGATCCTCTGGCCGGAACAGGGTTTGGCCTGGATCTGGGATCGAATGCATTTTCCAGTGTTGACGTTACAACCGGCGGAATGGATGTTGAACATGGCAACGCCACATCGGGCATTGTGAGTGTACAAACTCAGGATGGCGGAGACAGCTATGCCGGAAACTTTTCTCATCTGAGAGACAATCTTGGAAGTATGTCGGACAACCCGGCCAACTTTTTTACCGATTCGTTTGAGTTCAATCTTGGCGGCCCAATGCCTTTAACGGACGACTTGCTGCCTGCTTTAGGTATTAACATTCCCGGTGACATTTATTTTTTCATGACGGGACAAGCAAGAATGACCAATGAGTTTATGCGAAGAACGGCCGATCAGGTACAAACTTCTATGATCGACAGCGACTTTTGGTCACCCCGCCAGGATAATCGATGGAACGGAATGTTCAAGCTATCTTATCGTATTAAATCCGGTATGAGACTTGAAGGTGCATATCAGCGGTCACTGACGGTGAATCAGAATACCAGAATGCTGCAGATAGTGGGCGATGATGTTCAGATCAGGCCCGGTCATCAGTTCTTTTTTGAAAATGATTTAGATAACGCGAATACCTACGCGCACGACAGTAAACTGGCCTACTTGAAATGGACTCATGCAGTATCAGGTAAAATGTTCTACGATTTGCAGGTCAGCAGGCTGTTTACAAGATTGCGTGCTGACGCGAATGGTCGCCATTGGCGGCCGGAGAATGTAGACGGGGAGTTTGATGCCCGAAGTATAGTAGTTTACCCGGTTACACCATTTGAGGCCGGCCGGGATTTTTCATACGTATTGCCCGGCCCCGGTTTTGCAAATAATGGTGGGATCGCCCCCCTTTGGCACGATCATTACGCTGAGGAGTATACGGTCCGATCCAATATCACCCGCTATTTGCTTGATGAAACACACCGGCTGCGTCTTGGAGTAGAGATGAAATTCATGGAATATCAGTGGATTGATATCACAAGGCCATGGGTGGGTGCTCCTATACAGATTGATGAAGATACCTTTTCAGAAACCAACCGCCTGGGTGCTTCGTCCGATATCTGGAATGTAAATCCGT
>CAYOLE010000381.1:0-2149 GCA_964404705.1 uncultured Rhodohalobacter sp.
GTTTTACCTACAGACTGACCCATAAGAGAATCTGTAAGTTTGCCGGCAATTTTATTTCTAATTATACGCCTTAATGCTCCTGTAGGTATGGGTAATGATGAAACAGCCGTATCCAAATGATTTTTGAGGAACTGCTCCATCATCTTTCGTTTTTGTCCGTCCAGATTTTTATAGGATGGATCCGGCACAATCGGCTCAGGCGCTTCAGGTTCAATAATTCCTTCTTTTAGAAAGCGTTTCGCCTTATCCTTCTCATTTCCGATTGGCGCATTTAATACGTGGGCTGCAAGATGTTTACCGACTTTATAATCGTATGTACGATACTTTTTCTCGAAAAAACCACCGAAACTTTTAAGAAAGTTGCCCGCCATTCTGTGTTCACCACCTCCCTCAATTGAAGCGGGGGTTATCGCAACCATATTTAATTTTCGCTTACCCTGCAAATTGGCAACAAGGCTAACCAACAGTTTAAGTTTTGCATTAAAATCATCTGATCTATTTGTTTCGGAATGCTGAAGAACATCCTGATCAATCCGATCTGTTATCTTCTTTATTTCTTCTTCTGATAACTCTCCGGGGGTACTTCTTACTACTTTATCCCTGTATATATCATTCAGTAATTTATCAATATTTGTGGCAGCATCAGATCCCGGAGCAGGATTCAATCCATCCAGAATTTCCATCAAATTATCCTTCCATTCGATCTGGCTGTTGTAATGTCCCGCTTTCAGCCAATCGCGGTACGTAGCCTGGCTTGCAAGAACACCTAAAAACCGCCCTACCACTCCGCCAAGGCCGCCCAGGTAATCCGTACTCACCGGCATCATGGACGTTATTTTCCCGTTGCTATCGTGTTGAGTTTTTAAAGACAACTGTTGATTATAGGGTAGAGGATATACCTCATTGGTGCCACTAACATTGGGATCTACCAGTATAAAGACACGCTCCACATCTTTTCCGGCATCCTGTTCTGAAGCCATATGTATTGCCTCGCGCAGAGGCTCGTTGCGTGTGATACCGCCGTCGAGGTAATCGAACGTGAATTGATCGGTATCCAGCTCTGATGGCCACCACTTTCCGTATTCCTGTTTTTTTCGCAGCAGCCGGGAGGGCGGAAAAGCACCGGGAAACGCACCTGATGCTATCGCTGCTTCACGAAACACCTGCCAGTCAGATTTACTCTCATCTGTATTCCACGGCTGTAACAGCCGCAAACTGCCATTCGATCTGCTCTTTGGATCTGATTTTCTTCTCAACTCAAACCGTATCACATCATGATGAAACGTGGTTTGCACCGCGTCGGCAAACACACTTTTTTTCCCTGTAGCCGGTCCGCTGCCTGAAACCGGCTGACGAATGATTTGACCCTCGGAGCGTACAGGTATTCCATTCAGATTTGTTAGCGAAAAGGACACTTTCATTCCTTCGGAAAACAGGGAATTGGCCTGATTATCTGACCATTCTTCAGTCTTTATAGTATCGTTCGCAATCTTTCTGATGATATCATCCGAAAACAGGCTGGGAGTTTTATGACTGCTGAAATTTTTAGGTATCAAATGTTCCAGGTCAATTTGATCTACCCAGGCGTTATAGAGAGCTTCTTCGATCTCATCATCAGAAGCCCCCATAAACAGATGATGAGCCACTACCGCAAGTGTCATACTGCCGGCTGATGCGCCGGACATGACATCAATTTTAGCAGGTCCCCGTTTTACTTCTCTCAGCAGATGAACAATCTGGGCAAGCGCTCCGCCCGAAAAACTGCCAAGACTAACTCCTCCGCCCATGATTAACGCGATTCTTGTTTCAGACATGATAACCTCCCGTTTTTTTTGAGTCCTGAGTATTGTGTCTTGAGTCCTGAAATTTTATCAATCTCAGTGACGGTATAAACCTTTACTTCTCTGTAAAGATTATACTCTCTGCTTCTTTTCAAGGACGTATAGCATTTTTTGGATTTCGTCCATTTCATTGAAGAGAGCTTCGAAATCTTCGTTGTTTAAATATTCTAAGTTTTTGGCTACAATGAGTTGAGTTTCAAGTTCACATGCAGAACCATAGGAGATTCCGAGAAAATATGCGAATTCTTTCTTGGATCTTCTTCCGGCTCCTTCTGCAATATTGGAACTTATTGAAATGGCCGACCGTC
>CAYOLE010000382.1:0-2146 GCA_964404705.1 uncultured Rhodohalobacter sp.
GAAAATAAAAGAAGTTTACAACTTCGAATGACCACTGTTCCTAATCTCGCAGAGTCTCGCTGAGTTCACCGCAGATTTACGCAGAATATCTGCGCTCATTTTTTGAACGCGAAGCGAAACTCTGCGAGAAAAAAGAAGCGGATCGATTTTCGATCTACAAAAAAAATCTATCCAAAATGAACAAAAACAAAATTTTTTATTGAATTCTAAAACATTTTGGACAGCTATGGACTATTATATAAAACTTTTTGATTACGACTCAACGGCTAATCAAAGGTTGTTAGCACTGTTAATTAAAGTGGATCAAGAAAAGGTTCGAAATATATTTTCCCATCTTCTTGCTGCTAAAAAAATATGGCTGGAGCGACTTCAGAGTAAGAAACCCAGTATAGAGATCTGGCCGGATTTAAAATATTCTGAGTGCGAAAATCTTATTGATGTAAATAGAAGAACGTACCGGGAATTTTTATCAAAACTATCGAATAGCGAATTATTGGACATTGTTTACTATCGAAACAGCAAAGGGAAAGAATTTGAAACTCCGATGAGAGATATCCTTACTCATGTACTCATTCACGGTGGTTATCACAGGGGGCAAATTGCAAAGTATGTCAGAGAAGCCGGCGGGGAACCCATTAATACAGATTTTATCACCTTTGTAAGAGAGATGTAAGGATAAATGTTTCGGAGATTTTATCGGTTCAACTGAGTTGGTGTGATTCTGATTCATAGGGACTGTCCGGTACGACCGCACCATCCTTTAAATTGATAATTCTGTTTCCGTAACCAGCCATATTTTTTGAATGGGTGACCTGAATGATCGTGACTCCTTCCTCATTCAGCTTTTTGAACATCTCCATGATCTGCTCGCTTTGTTCGGAATGAAGATTGCCGGTGGGTTCATCCGCCAGTAGCAACCTGGGGCTTCCGATGATGGCCCTGGCCACGCCCACAACTTGTTGTTGTCCGCCCGATAGTTGAGGAGGAAACAGGTCTTTCTTGGCTACAATGTTAAACTTATCCAGCATCTCGGCTACCATCGCCTGGCGTTGTTTACCTTTTACTTTTCGGTAGAGGAGGGGCATCTCGATGTTTTCATACACCGTCAACTCATCAATCAGGTGATAAGCCTGGAATACAAAGCCAATATGCGATTTGTGGTATGCCGATTTCCGGGTTTCACTGAGTTTATGAACAGGTTCATCCAGGAATGTATATTCGCCTTCGGACGCGTCATCCAGGAATCCCAGGATATTCAGCAAAGTAGATTTACCGGCACCGCTCGGCCCCATGATCGTTACAAATTCGCCTTCCTCGATATCAAGGTTAATACCTTTGAGAATGAAGGTTCGCTGGAACCGTTTGTCGATGTATTTGTCGATGTTTCTGAGTTGGATCATATTATTGGCTTTCAGCTTTCAGCCGTCAGCTTTCAGCCAATCTTTACTGACAGCTGAAGTCTGATAGCTCGTTTATCATTCACTTCTTAAACTTTCTACGGGATCAAGTCTTGCAGCTTTTACCGACTGAAAACTTACAGTTATCAGCGCAAAAAGCACGGTAATAAACCCGGCTAATACAAAAATTCCTAATTGTATTTCAATTCTGTAAGCGAAATTCTGTAACCAGCCGGACATAACGTACCAGGCTGTCGGAACAGATATCAAAAAGCCCAGGAATATCAATATCAAAAAATCTTTAGAGAATAATGTCACTACCTGGATGGGAGTTGCGCCATGAACTTTCCGTACCCCAATCTCTTTGGTCCGCTGTTCTACCATGTACGATGCCAATCCGATCAATCCAAGGCAGGCAATAAAAACAGCCAGCACGGCAAAACTGGTAAAAATGTTTCCGGCCCGGGTTTCCTGTTGATAGAGTGCATTATATTCCTGGTCAAGGAATTCATATTCAAACGGATATTGAGGAAACATCCGGCTCCAGATTGCGCGGGAGTCATCGAGAGTTTTTCTCAAGTCCGTTGAATTAAAACTGATCAATAATTTATTAAAACTTCCCCTCGGAAAAATGAACAGTGGCTCAATGGACTGATGCAATGAAGAAAAATGAAAATTCTTTACGACACCTATTATGGGACCACTCTCCCCACTTATTGAAGCCTGCCGCCCCACGAGCTCCTCGGGGT
>CAYOLE010000383.1:0-2131 GCA_964404705.1 uncultured Rhodohalobacter sp.
ACTATCTGTAGCCTCAAAGGTGGTAAATGGCGTTAAGGTTAAAAAAGATAAAGAGTTAACGTAATGATGAAAATTGCAGTACTTTCACCCATTGCCTGGCGCACGCCCCCGCGACATTATGGCCCCTGGGAAAGTGTAGCTTCCAACATAACTGAGGAATTGGTAAAGCGCGGTCACGATGTTACGTTATATGCCACCGGTGATTCAAAAACTGCAGGAAAATTAGAATCGGTTTGCCCCCGCGGCTATGAAGAAGATCCGGAAATCATACCTAAAGTTTGGGAATCATTACACATTTCAAAACTATTCGAAGAAGCGGGTAATTATGAAATCATCCACAATCATTTTGATTTTTTACCGCTTACATATTCGGCGATGACAGATACCCCGATTGTGACTACGATCCACGGCTTTTCCTCTCCCGGAATTTTACCTGTCTATCGCAAATATAACAAGAAAGTTTACTACGTTTCCATCAGCGAGTCCGACCGGGCACCCATTTTGGATTATGCCGGCACCATCCATCATGGAATAATAATTGAGGATTTTCAGTATCAGCCGGATCCGGAGGATTATCTCTTATTTTTTGGGCGTATTCATCCTGATAAAGGACCCCGTGAAGCTATAGAAATTGCCCGCGCGTGTGGCAAACGACTAATTATAGCAGGCATTATTCAGGACAAACTTTATTTTAAGAAATACGTGGAATCACAATTGCATGCCGGCAGTGTTGAGTATATTGGCAGTGTGGGGCCTGATAAGCGAAGTTCATTACTGGGCAATGCCCAGGCGTTATTGCATCCTATTTTTTTTGATGAGCCATTTGGCCTGTCAGTTATCGAGTCCATGGCGTGCGGCACCCCTGTTATTGCGTTTAATCGGGGTAGTATGCCAGAGCTTATCACACCCAATAAATGCGGTTATCTCGTCGAGAACACCCGCGAGGCAATTGAAGCCGTAAAAAGTATAGATAAGATAAACCGGCTTGATTGCAGAAAACACATTGAAAAAAATTTTACGGTTAAGAAAATGGCAGACAGGTACGAAAATTTATTTGAACATATCCTTCAATCGGAAATGAAAAATCAGATATCTAAATTTGCATAGATCTTTTTTTTCTTACCTTAACCAATCGTTCGACTCATTTTTTTTTAGTAATTCAAAACAACTATCGAAGCTTTGAATAAACATACACCTGAAACAGATACTCAGTTACAAAATTTAAAAATAAGAACGACAAGTCAGGCAATTGAACGCAATGTTTCCAGAGTAATTTGTCGTTTATTAATGTATGGGAGCGACCCTGAACGGGTTAAAAGTATTGTGAAGCGTATCAGCAGCCTGAACAAGGAAGAGGTGGTGCCGTTACTTAACAAAATAATTAATGACTTTTCTAACCGGCATAAAAATATTCGTTCAATTTTCAATGATCATTATAAACAAGTTCACAGTTTCATATCAACTGAGCTGCGCGAATCAATTAGTGATGAGCAGAAGTTACTCATCGGTGCTTATTTTACTATGGAATATGCTATTGAATCCGCCGCACTTTTCAATCCTTCTATCGTGCCCCATCCGGATCAGTCGACAGCTAAAGATGATGAATTACATTTTATAATGAGTCTTCGGGCAGTGGGAGAAGGACATATTTCGTCAATAGTTTTTCGAAGTGGAATGATAAATGCTGAGGGAGAGATCACTTTCGAACCCTCAAGCTCTTTCGTAAAAACTCCCGAAATTGAGAATCCGGTTTACAGAAAAAAACTGTTTACGTTGAAGCTGGAAGAGATGAACGCATGCACTAAAATTGCCAGGTACATACTTGAGCAATTGCCCGAACAATTCTCTTATGATGAATTAAAAGAACAAATTACAGAATTAAGTGAAAATCCTAAGTTCAATCCAAGAAGCCAGATAATATGCTTTAAAAATATGCGGCAGCTTGCAGATTCTGATTATCAACTCAAGTTTGAAGATGATCACCACTTTTCGGAACGCGTTATTTTTCCAGTTTCTGAACAAGAAAGCGGGGGCATTGAGGATGCCCGTTTTGTAAGATTCGAGGAGGTTCCCCAGAACCCCGTGTAATATGCTACCTAAACTTCAAATGATGGAAGGAATATAATGCCGC
>CAYOLE010000384.1:0-2105 GCA_964404705.1 uncultured Rhodohalobacter sp.
GCCGGGATATCACGGGTTCCGTTTCGTCCATATCCAGCAGAGATATTCAGGAAGCCCCGTTAACAGATGCAGGACAGGCTCTGCAGGGAAGGGCTGCGGGTGTTGTGGCACTTTCATCAGGAAACAGGCCCGGACAAGGAGTTACAATTAGGATTAGAGGCCGGCGTTCCCTTACCGCCTCGAACGATCCTTTATACGTGGTAGATGGTATCCCTCTTGAAGGAAATATCAACGATATTAACCCGCGTGATATCGAATCAATGGAAATCTTAAAAGATGCGTCAGCCACTGCCATATATGGGTCGAGGGGAGCGAATGGAGTTGTATTGGTAACGACAAATAGAGGGGGTAATCATGCAACAACTGTCTCTTATTCTGGTCATACCGGATTCAGGCAAGAGCTTGGAAGGCCGGATATGATGAATGGTGCAGAATTTGCCGCTTTGAAAGAAGCAGCAGACCGCGATTTTACTTCTGCTGAAGAGAATGCGGTTGAGCGGGGCGTTTCAACAGACTGGGTTGATTTGCTTTTAGGAACAGGTATCCAGCAAAATCATCAAATTGGTGTACAGGGTGGAAATGAAAACACACAGTTTGCCGTTTCGGGTAACTACTTTTATGACAAGGGGGTCATTGAGCATCAGGATTTTACCCGGTCTACATTCAGGGTAAATCTCGATCATTCAATATCTGACAGATTTAGTATTGGTACATCCACACAGCTCTCTAACCAGGTTCAGAACTGGGGGTCGAATCCCTATGGTGGCGCTTTGGCAACGAACCCGCTTGCTGAACCTTTTGACAGCGATGGAAATCTGATTTATCGGCCCGGCGCTGATCCTTTGATTTTTAATCCTCTAGCAGATCTGGAAGGTGATTCCTATATAGATGAAAGAGAGCGAATAAGGATTTTCAGCAATATTTATGCAGATTTGAATATTCTTGATAATCTCAATTACCGGATGAATTTCGGACCGGACTTCCAGGACTGGAGACGCGGTTTATTCCAGGGAAGTCTTACTACTGCAAGACAATTCGGATCACCTTTTGCAGAGAAAGAACATGAGCGCAAAATTACCTATACATTCGAAAATATTCTGACCTATACAGAAAATTTTGAAAATCATGCCTTCGATCTGACGGGGCTTTTTAGTATACAGGAGTCCAGAACGGAATTCTCAGAAATGTCTGCTTCTGAGCTGCCCTATGAACATCAGCGATTTCATAATATAGGTACGGGTGCCACCATTGAAGGATTAGGAAGCGATCTTGAAGAATGGGGTTTGATGTCTTACATGGGCCGGGTGAATTACCAGTTTATGGAACGGTATCTTTTAACAGTTACCGGACGATATGATGGATCCTCGAGACTTTCTGAAGGCCAGCAGTGGGGGTTTTTCCCATCTGTTGCATTAGGATGGAGAATCAGTGATGAGCCTTTTATGGCAGATCAGGAATTGTTTTCTGATCTTCGTGTAAGGGTCAGTTATGGAATAACCGGAAACACTGCTATTGATCCTTATCAAACAAGAGGCGGTTTAGGCAGAACAGCGTATTCGTTTGGTGACGGGGCCGGATTTGGTTTCCGCCCTACATCTCTGGCAAATCCTGAACTAAAGTGGGAAACCTCTGCAACTATGAATCTGGGTCTTGATTTTGGGTTTTGGGAAGACCGTGTAGCCGGTAGTTTTGAATTGTACCAAACTGAGACTTCAAACTTGTTGCTTGAAAGAGTGATACCCATTACTTCCGGATTTAATTCTGTTCTTGAAAATATTGGTAATACCAGAAACAGAGG
Organism: uncultured Rhodohalobacter sp.; assembly: GCA_964404705.1. GTDB lineage: Bacteria > Bacteroidota > Rhodothermia > Balneolales > Balneolaceae > SW132. The sequence goes on from CAYOLE010000384.1 coordinate 1,799, forward strand.
ATTTGAATTTTCCCTCAATAGTAATAATATAAATACGAATAACTTCAGCTGGTCGACCAATTTAAATGTTTTTGGAAACAGGGAGGAGATTCTGGAATTGTTTGGCACCGGAGAGGATGATATCGGTAATCAATGGTTTATAGGAGAACCCTTAACTGTCTGGTATGATTACGATATGATCGGAATCTGGCAGCTTGATGAAGCTGCTCAGGCTGATGAGTTTGGAAGAACACCCGGTGAAATTAAACTGAGGGATGTTGACGGAAACAACCGCATAAATGAAGATGACAGAGTTATACTGGGTAGT
>CAYOLE010000385.1:0-2080 GCA_964404705.1 uncultured Rhodohalobacter sp.
GTTTTGCGTATTTCGTTCTATTTGGCCAACGTCAGTCATGATTTAAACAGATCTAAGTAATCTTTAAATATGTAGAGCCGGTTTCTTTCTGCTCCGGTAACCTCGTGTAAAATGCCGTGCTCTTCAAGTGAACTGATCAGTTTATATGCTGTTGGCATGGATACATCGGCCACCTCACTTGCACGTTCAGCGGATATAAGAGGTCTTTTGTAAAGGTGATTGACCACTTTTTGTGCATTTGCTGATCTCGCCCCCATTGCCCGCAGAACATCATCCACCTCTTTCTGCAGCTTTAATATGCCATCTAAGGTCTGAATGCTGCTTTTCGCCGTATCGATCACACCCATTAAGAAGAACTGAATCCACCCGGAAAGATCATCCTTAAGCCTGACCCTCATTAAATGATCATAGTAATCCGTTCGGTTTTTTTCAAAATAATCAGAGAGATACAGTATCGGCTGTTTCAATATCCCACAACTTACCAGGAATAGCGTGATCATCAGCCGGCCAACCCTGCCATTTCCATCCAGGAAAGGGTGAATCGTCTCAAACTGATAGTGCATGATGGCAATTTTAATCAGGTCGGGGAGATGCAAACTTTCATCGTGCATAAAGTTTTCCAGATCCCCCATCAATTTCGGGATATTTTCATGTATCGGGGGGACAAATGTAGCCTCAGAAATGTTTGCTCCGCCAATCCAGTTCTGACTTTTACGGAACTCTCCGGACTGTTTCGTTTCTCCCCGGACTCCCTGCATCAATACACTGTGGGTATTTCGGATGAGCCTTGATGAAAAAGGCAATTCCTCCAATTCCTTAATGGCCCTGCTCATCGCAGCGATATAATTTTGTACTTCCTCCCAGTCATCGCGCTTTTCTGGCGGCACATTCTCCTTATCCATCAGTGCCTCTTCAATATGCGTTTGAGTTCCTTCGATTTTGGAGCTTTGGGTTGCCTCCTTGGTTACGTGCATACTGATAAACAGGTCGATATTGGGAATGTACTCTGAATACATATCTAAACGCCCAAGCTGCCGGTCCGCTTTACTTAATAGCTCAATAACCTTTAGATTATCCAGCTGCCACTCCCGATGCAAAAGCGTAGGCTCAAAACTTTCGTAGTGCCCCTGGTTGATGTATGTCCCTGCTTTAAAGTTTTTCATAAAAAGTTAAATAGTGTCATTCTTATTTAAGAATTTGGGTTAAAACTTAAATAAGGAACTTTACTATTTAAGACAAGTGGGATTTTCTTAAATAACACTGTTAGAATTAGGATTCATAAGGTTATGGATTTTAGGATGACTCATGAGTTAATCAAAACAATCATTCATTCTATAAATCCTAATTCTTACTGTTTTCCGGGTGGTTTACATTATACACCCGCTTATATTGTAAACTTTTCGAACCGAAATTGATCAGCAGTCCAATTGGCAAGTTATACGCCTGGCAGTAATTCATTGCCTGAGCCAGGTGGAGATCGTCGAGTTCCGAAACAGCTTTTAACTCAACCATGATTTTATCTTCCACAAAAAAATCGACCCTTCGTGTGCCGATAAGGTGGTCATCATAAAAAATCTCCATCTCCAGTTCCCTTTCGAAATCCATGTTCTGTTTTGCCATCTCAATAACCATGGCCCGCTGGTAGATCACCTCCTGAAAACCACTTCCCAGTGTGGAATGCACCTTCATGGCGCAGCCGATGATGGTGTGGGTAAGCTCTTTGTGTTTCATCTCATTGTCAGCATTAGAATTAATAAGATCATTGGATTACAGGATTACTCTACTGTCAAAACAGGGCGTACAATTCCAGCGGAATTAGGATAAGAAGGATTATAGGATTATAGGATTAATTTTTTGCATTGGGGTAATTTCACTTCCATATTGTTGGGTTACGCGATTATTATACTGCCGACACATATCTTACAATCCTACACTCTCTAATAAAAAAAAAGAAAATCCTATCATCCCTTCATCCCAAAAATCCTAATGCTACCGGTGAGTAATTCCTGCATCATCCCCTGCTTAATCTGCACGTACTTCTCCCGCTTTTGGCGGAGGGTTTGGAGCTCCCGGTCCATGT
>CAYOLE010000386.1:0-2074 GCA_964404705.1 uncultured Rhodohalobacter sp.
AGGCTCAGAAATTGAGTCTGCCTTTATTTAAAAACTTTCCCCGGACACTACTGATTTTTAATGAATTCTAAAACGTTTTGGCCACTATATTTAATCCATTAAATAGCCCGACAATATAGAATGGCTTAATTTGCCTGCTCAGAGCTTACTCTCCAACTTTTCCCATGTTGATGACTTCCATATTCTTTACTTTGCCTGAACTTATTTCAAACCGGACAGCGGTTCTGTATAGCTGGAAACCCTGCCTGCCCGCCGCACCGGGATTTACAAAAAGCATATTGTTAAGGGATTTATCCCGTGCAATCTTAAGTATATGAGAATGGCCGCAAATAAACATATCAGGTGGTTTGGTCCGAATCTCTTCCCTGATGGGAAGACAATAGCGTCCAGGAATTCCTCCGATGTGGGTCATCCAGATATGCACCCCTTCCCTGTCTAAATGCTGATGAAGAGGATAATTTTTCCTGATTTCTTCATCATCAATGTTTCCATAAACTCCAAACACCGGGGCCACTTCTTGCAGTTGCTTTGCAATAGCAAATGTGCCAAAATCACCGGCATGCCAGATTTCATCGCACCCGGAGAAATAATCCGGAATTCGTGGATCTAAATAATTATGAGTATCCGATAATAGCCCTATCTTCATTAGTGAGTCAATTATTGATTTGTTGGATGATAGAAAAGACCGTTAACCGTTGCAATGTAAATAATTCATTTTTCACTTTTATAACGCTGATTGATGCACTATTCGTTTAGTATAATTATCGTCACCTGGAACGCACTTCATCACCTCAAAAACTTCCTGCCTTCTGTTGTTCATTCGTGCTATGAATCATTTGAAATAATTATTGCTGATAATGCTTCGACGGATGGAACAGCTGAATGGATTCAAAAAACATATCCGGATTGCCGTGTCGTGACTTTTGACCGGAACTACGGTTATTGCGGCGGTAATAATCGTTCGGTTCCCTATGCCACAGGTGATATATTGATTTTTTTGAACAATGATGTACGGGTAGATCCTGATTGGCTTAAACATTTGAATAACTCTTTTAATTCTCCGGATAGTTCAATTGTACAGCCTAAAATCCTATCGTACAAAGAGCCAGATCGTTTTGAATATGCAGGTGCCGCTGGAGGTATGATTGATCGTCTTGGGTATACTTTTTGCCGTGGCAGACTTTTTGAACATATTGAACATGATCTCGGACAGTATGATGATGAGCGCGATATTTTTTGGGCCAGCGGCGCGGCACTTGCAATACGAAAAGAAATTTTCAACGATCTCGATGGATTTGATGAGGATTTTGAATTCCACATGGAGGAGATTGACCTGTGCTGGCGCGCCTGGAAACGTGGATATAAAATACAATTTCAACATCAGAGCGTGGTCTATCATCTGGGAGGTGGATCTATGCCGATGGGATCATCTCGAAAGGTTTATTACAATTACAGAAACAGTTTAATGATGTTGACAAAAAATGTTGAAGACGGCTTTTTGTTTAAAATAATACTGCGCTTGTGCCTTGATGCACTGGCAGGTGTACGTTCTCTATTATTAATGAAACCGAACGAAACGTGGGGAATTATAAAGGCTCATTTTGCATTTTACCGACGATTTCCAGCCACTCTAAAGAAACGCCGGGCGATAAAACGTGCTACATCTGATTTGCCGCAAATTTATTGCCCCATTTATCAAAATATGATAATTGTTGATGTCTTTTTAAAAGGAAAAAAGACCTTCAGTGAACTGGCAACTGATAACAAGTAAACGTTTTGCATTTTTAAGCAGATATCAACATGATTATGATTTTGAATTTTTTTAAACCCGATTTCCCTATTACTTGTTCATGTTTGATCTTCTTATATCTGTTTTCAGATGAGTAAAATCTCTTCTTATGATATAATTATTGCCGGAGCCGGAGCTTCCGGGCTAAGCCTGATTTGGCATCTGTTGCAGTCTCCAATCCTTCATGAAAAACAAATTCTTCTAATCGACTTGTCACTTCAACCGGCCGATGATAAAACATGGTGTTTTTGGGATGATGCCATTCTGCCTCAAAAAGATTTGATC
>CAYOLE010000387.1:0-2061 GCA_964404705.1 uncultured Rhodohalobacter sp.
ATCTCAACTCACCCTCGCCTGAAAACAACACATTGCTCACAGGTTCGGATGGGATTAAATTAACAAGCTGTTCAAAATCAGCATCTTCACCGGTAACAATTGATCTTACCATATCCGGGTCCCTGATTTCCCCCAGGTAATCGAGATTGGTTATATCCTGTGCAAGACCGTTTGTTACATAAATATCGTTGTGGCTGTTATGGTCGAAATCGGCCATCAGAACCGCCCAGCTCCAGTCGGTAGCCTCCACCCCGGCAAGACGGCCAACTTCGGAATAGGTGCTGTCTCCATTATTTAGCTGAAGGGTATTCCTGGTAAACTGATGTCCATACCCATCCTTCACTTTTTCCCGGTACAACTCCCATAATTCAAAGGTAGTTAACGTTTTTAAGCGCCTGTTATCGAATGGCAGCATATCGGCAACATAGATATCGGGCCAGCCATTGTTGGTAAGATCAGCAATATCCGAACCCATTGATGCGGCAGACGTACTTCTCATCTGCTCATCCAGGACTTCACTGAACGTACCATCCCCGTTATTCAGGTAGAGATAATCCCGCTCAAAAAAATCGTTGGCTATATATAGATCCGGCCATCCGTCGCGGTTCAGATCGGCTACGGAAGCACTGAGAGAAAAACCTATTTCACTGCCATAGATTCCCGCTTCTTCTGAAACATCTGTAAAATATCCGTCATCATTCCGGAACAGTTTATCACCGCCTGATTCGTGCCTGATCATTCGCTGATTGTCACTGGTATCAAAGCTGCCAATTGGTTTATTTGAATTATTCAGCAAATACATATCCAGGTCACTGTCTCCATCGTAATCAAAAAAAACAGCATGTATGCCAAAACCCGGATCATCCAGGCCAAATTCGGCGGCTTTTTCAGTAAAGGTTAAGTCCCCATTATTGATGTATAGCCTGTTTCGTCGCTCATCATCAGGTACTTCTCCGGAACTTGCTACATAAATATCCAGAAGGCCGTTGCCATTAATATCGACCATACTCACGCCTGTTGACCAGAACGTGTTGCCAGAGACTCCGGCTGAATCTGTAATGTCTTCAAACTCATAATCACCCTTATTCAAATACAATTTGTTTTCACCTTCATTGCTGACAAAATACAGGTCGGGAAGACCGTCGTTATTAATATCTCCTGCAGCTACACCACCCCCGTTATAAAAATTCCTGTACTTGTATATGTTGAAATCAGGATCAAACCCGAGGGTATTCTCAAAATCAATGTTTGTTACATCTGAAGAAAGCGATTCGAATATCCGGCCGGGTTGTTCTTCATTTTCAGAACAGGAGGTCAAAAAAAACAAAAGCAATAACCCCGGTAAGACACAGAGGGGATTTAAATTGAATATGCTATACCTCATTCAGCAGTTAAATCTAAAAATTCAATACGGGCATACCTGTCGTCTTTCTTGTATATGGAGATTCTTCTGTTTCCATCAACTTTAATCCAGGCTTCTTTTTCAACTTCCGGGTGCATGGTTTTAATAAATGCCGGTCCATAAATATCCTCGTAATAATCCACCAATTCCGTAATCAGGCTGTCTGAATAAAACTCCCTGTTCCAGATTGCCCACGAATCAAAATAGATTTCAATGGGCATTCTGTAGATTTGGTCATTTCTAAATTCAGGATAAAAGACCATTGTTGCATCACCTGACAGATCCTTTATTTTATAATAAATCTGGGTGCCGCCTGTAATTTTATTTTGTTGATTGAGCTGCCAGCTGTGATCAAAGAAATCTTCTTTTTCCATACCGAAATAGTAACCCAGGAAAAGACTATCGTTCCTTACCTCACTGTCCAACTCCCTCTGAACCAGCCGTTCATACTCGGATCTTTGATCACAGGAGCTAAAGAAGATCAACAATAACAAAAATGGAATATAAATCAGGTACTTCATGTATCAGCCACAATTAATAAGTTTATCTTTTGTTTGATGAATTTAAAATTTTAAAAACTTTTGGAGAATCATTGTTTCGTGCAATAATCAGCAGGGTGCTCCCGTCGGCGGCGGTTACCGATTCAATCCTGCGCACCG
>CAYOLE010000388.1:0-2054 GCA_964404705.1 uncultured Rhodohalobacter sp.
TTTAAAACTATTCTTCCCGCAGCGTCGTCTATATAAATAACAGGCAGGGAACTCCTTTGCTGATCATCAAAAAATAAGGTCTGGTTAATTGAAAAAGATGGATGACGTGCTGCTTATCAAAAAAGTACAGCAGGGTGATACCCAGGCTTTTACTGAGCTTGTAAATCGATGGCATGCAAAAATCCACCGTTTTGCCTTTCGGTTCTTTGCTGATGAGGATGAGGCGAATGAGATCACCCAAAAAACTTTCATTAATACTTACCATAAAGTGAAGGAGCTTGATGATCCGTCCAGCTTTGGGTCCTGGATTTATCGTATTGCAAACAATCTGTGTCTGGACGAGTTAAAACGTGCCGGCCGCAGAAAATCAACAGCACTGGAAGCATGGATTGAACAGGATGGCAGACTTGCGTCCGAAAGCCAGTCGCCTGTGGCTGATCTTCAGCAAAAAGAACTGGGAGAAATTTTACAGCATGCACTACTGACTCTGCCGGATGAGCAACGCACAGTAATTATCCTGAAGGAATATGAGGGACTGAAATTCCGGGAGATCGCCGAGATTCTGGAAGTGCCCGAAAGCACGGTGAAATCGCGGCTTTATTACGGGCTTAAATCGACCCGGAGAGTTTTAAAGAAATGGAATATTCAACATCAATATCTGAACAATGACTGAACAGGAAGCAAAATCAAAACTGATGGACTACCTCTATAATGAGATGGAAGAAGATCAGAGAAAAGAGTTTGAAAAAATACTGTCAAAAAATTCGGATCTTCAACAAGATTTCCACGAGTTGAAAACTACCCGTGAGCTTCTTCAATCTGAGCCGGGGGAGATTCCGCATAAAAACCTGTTACTGATTCCGCCAAACCCGGAAACTACAGCAAAGGTCCGTTCTGATAGATCTAATAATAAAATATTTTATCTGAAAACAGCCGCAGCATTTGCAGCCACAATACTGCTTGCCGCAATTGCTTTTTCATTTGTAAATCTTCAAATCAATCAAACCGACCAGGGAATGCTGATTACGTTCGGTGAGCAGCCGGCGGCATCCATTCAATCACAAACAGAACCGCAGATTAGTGAGGAAGAACTCTACGATCTGATCACTGAGATGCAGGAGGAAAACAACCGTGTATTTGCGAGTGTTCTTGAGCAGACCCGCGAGGAACATCAACAGCAACTGGCAGATGTAATACAAACGCTCACATCTTATTATGACCAGCGACGTCAGCAGGATCTGATCCTGATTAGCGAGGGTCTTGCCCAGCTCGAGGAAGAGACCTACTACCGCTTTCTGCAGACCGAAGAAGCACTTGAAGACCTGATTTTTGCACTAAGTTATCAACAACCAGAGGAATAATTCAATGAACAGATTTTTAAAAACGACACCATGGATACTATTGCTGATTTTATCAGCGGGAACACTGTTTGCGCAAACAGCAGACAACGACCGAATTGAGCGTGATATGCGGATTGCCGAAGGCATTCTGGCGGAGCTGTTTGATGTGAAAGATACAGGATTTACAATTCGTGGAGGTAATGTAAAAGGCGTTACCGGTGAATATATTCCTGGTTATGGAATTCACTTTAAAATCGGCGCAAGTCTTATGCCTCAAACGATGCGTGTAATCATTCGGGGTCACGCCCAAATTGAACGGGCTGAAGATCAAGATACAACTGAGGAAAAAGGAATCGACAAAGAATTTGTGCAGGAGCGATTTATGGAGTATTTCGGTGAGTATGCTTCTCTTATTCGTGGATTACCTGACGATGAAGTTGTCCGGCTAACTTTTGGAGCCAATACATCGGCACGCACTGTGTTGACCTTGCCCCCCGGCGCCGCACGGCAACAGCAAGGTATTCCCACTATGACCGCCTGGGCTTCAATGGCCGATATCAAGGCATATAATGATGGCAGCTTGAATGAAGATGAGTTTGAAAATCGAGTTCAAATCAGAAACATGGAAGAAACGGATAAACAGCGGGATCAGGAGGTTTTTTCTTCAATCCTGGAAACAGCATTGAACCAGGCCGGGGCTGAAAATTTCCGGGT
>CAYOLE010000389.1:0-2045 GCA_964404705.1 uncultured Rhodohalobacter sp.
AGTTCGGAAAAGCAGGCTCGGACGAATCTGGCAATCTGATCTATAAACTTCGCCGAAAATTGCCGGAGAGCTAACGATTTCTCCAAAAAGATTTGCCAAGCTTTCTAATAAATTAATTTAAGATAATCTAACTCTATACTTGATATTTATTTTGTTCACCTTCTTTAAAGTTAACGTTTTCTTAATTATGAACATTTTCATATATGTTGTAGCATATATACGAATTAAGTTAACTTTGTTAAATGAAGGGTTGGTCGACTCATATTAAATTTCCGTGCTGCATCACAGTTTTCCTGCTACTACTATTTGCGTATGTAAATAGTTTTGCGCAGCATTTTTCTCCTGCGCAGAATCATCTAAAGAAACACTATATCTCTGAAAACTGGACTACAAAAAATGGTCTGCCCATCAATCACATCAATCAGGTTTACCAAACACCAGATGGGTTCTTATGGCTAGCTACATTTAATGGTCTTATCCGGTTTGATGGAGTTTCTTTTAAAGAGTTCAATTCTGGGAACACACCCGATCTGCCATCAAACCGAATTATTACTATACAGCAGGGAAACGGAAATTCTTTCTGGCTCAATACCGAACAAGGTCACCTTGTATATTTCAGTAATGGAACGTTCACTTCTTTTGAAGATCAGTTACAGCCTTCGCTTGGAATCGTTGTCTTAACTGATGATGAAATTACCTGGATTGCTACAAACAGCGGACTTTATACATTCTCTGATCAAAAGCTTATACCGTATAAACCTGAACTCTTCGGCGATAAAACAATAACAGATATTTTCAAAAGCTCAGATGGGCTACTCCGGGTATATGATGATAATGGCCTGGAGTGGCTGCTCGACTTAGAGAACGGGACTACCCAATCCAGGCATACCGCCATCGATGATGGTGTTGTCGCTGTTGCTGAAGATAAATCCGGCATGATGTGGATAGCCCGAAATGAAATAGCTTATTCCGAAAACAATACATTTAAAACGATCAATGTACCCCGGCAATACAGTAAAATGGGTGATGGAGCTCGACATCTGTTTTTCAGCCTCAAGACTATGCCGGATGGACGTATAATGGCAATGAGCCAAAACGGTTTAATGGATATTAATAATGATACATTAACCGTCATCGATTTTCTGTCAGACATCGGTTACGTGTCATACGCTGAAGGTTTAGGAGCCAGTTTTACAACTTGCCCCGATTCGTCTGTTTGGACAATTGTGCAGGACCGTGTCTATAAAAACGGGATGTTATCATTCAAAGCTGAGGCCGCCGGCAGAACCATCTATTGTGATAATGAACAAAATCTTTGGGTCACCACTTTAGGCAATGGTCTTTTTCGATATCGGGAGTCTCTTTTTCAAAATATTACTTTCGACCATTCAGACAATATATTCTACGGAGTTTTTCAAGATTCGTATGGTACAACATGGATTGGAAGTTATTTTAATGATCTGACGCAAATAAATGCCTCAGGGCGGGTAATGCCAATGGATCTACCTTCGGGATATGGACTGACAACCGCTTTCCTGGAATCAGCTGATGGATCGCTGTGGAATGGACCTAACCGGTGCAGACCCGAAAACAGAACCGATTCAGGTGCATGTCTCACATTTGAACATATGCCGGGTTTTTCAGAGGTTGGAGTATTAGCTATCCATCAGGATCGGGAAAAAAGGATCTGGTTTGGTACCAATAACTCTTTGCTGAGAGCCAACAGTGAAAACTTTGATGAGAGTACCATTGAAAATCTGGGAATTCCCATTGTAAGATATTTCCTGGAGTCAAGCGATGGAGATATCTGGATGGCAACAAACGGTGAGGGCGTCTACCGATATATTGATGGAGAATTTAATGTTTATAATATAGATACAGGTTTATCAAGCAATAATATCAGGGCCCTTTATGAGGATGAATATGGATATATCTGGGTTGCTTCTGAAGACCGTGGGCTGAACCGCATCGATCCTGCTTCTGACGATATTGTCATCATTCGAAAATCGGACGGATTGTTTGAAGACGGCCTCCATATAATGATA
>CAYOLE010000390.1:0-2024 GCA_964404705.1 uncultured Rhodohalobacter sp.
GTGCGTGGGATAATGCATCGGGAACCGCTGCGGCACTTGAAATAGCAAACGCTTTAAAACAGGTGGAGGATCAGATAAGAAGATCTGCCCTTTTTATTTTTGCGGGTGCTGAAGAGATGGGGCTGCTGGGATCGCGGTACTGGTCTCAAAATCCCACCGTACAACCCGGCAAGGTTTCTGCCAACTTTAATCTCGATAGCATGCAGATTTTTGGTGAAACCCGCGATATGACACTGGTTGGATACGACACAAACACACTTACGGATGTATTCAGGGAACACGCCGAAGAAACCGGGCGGGAAATTTCGCCCGATCCGCAACCTGAACAAGGTTTCTTTTACAGATCGGATCACTTCTCTTTTGCCAGAATTGGCATCCCTGCTATTTATCCAAATGAAGGCCGGGACTTTATAGATAAACCCGATGACTGGACTGCAACTGTAGACAGTGTTACAGCAGCTAACTACCATCAACTTTCTGATGAAATTAACGAATACTGGGACATGAGCGGTATGCTTGAAGACACGCGATTGATTTTCAGGGCTTCATTCGATGTACTGAACCGGGATGAAATGATGGAATGGTATTCCGGCAATGAATTTGAAGCTGTCCGCCGGGAAAGCCTCGAAGAGGTGGAATAACGATTAGGTATTTGTGCGGCTTGGCGGCCAATATAAACTATTGACGTGTCAATGATGAAATGGCTGGTTTGAGTCATCGGATGAGTCAATCCAAAGTCATCACAGTTTTATAATAATCTCATTTTTTCGAAAAAACTCATCCGATGACTATTACCTGCAAACAAACTTTTACAGCTGACAGAACACTATGTCATTGATAGCGATTTAGGTATAACATCTGAGATTAGTGTAATTGCAGCAGAAGGCTCTGCAAGGGTTTTTTAAATATTTAATTAAAAATCCTAAAAACACTAACATGAATAAACATATACTCTACACAGGATTTCTGATTCTGATTTCAGCGGGATGCCTCGATAATCAAAATAGTGATTCCCTGTTGGAAACCGGATGCTTATTTGAAGATTTTTACTACTATCAGGGGGAAGAAAATGTGATTGGTGATCTGTCCACTGAGTTTATTTTGATTGGCAGTGATACCACAAAGTCAGGCCGGGAGTTGCTTGCTGTGGTCAATTCGTATGAGCAATTTGAAAAAGCTGATACTTCTGATATTCGGAACTATGATCAATACAGGTACCAACATCTGATTCTGCGACTGTCATCTCCCGAAAATTGCCCGGCCATTTCAGCAATAATTGAAGATTTGAAAATGAAACATAGTGTGATTGATTATGTGCACTATACATTTCAAACTGATGATTGTACTGATTTGATAGGACAGCAAATTGGTGACAGGTGTGTAGATAGTTATAGCAGTTTGTTCTATGTGAAAGTGAAAGATACAGATGATTTGGCTGATTTAGAGAATACGGTATCAGAAACCAATACACAGATCAGAAATCAAAATCAGTTTAGGGAGGAATGGTTCACCTTATTTGCCGATAAAAATTCATCAGAGGGAGATGCCCTTCGCATGGCTAACTACTTTTTCGAAACGGGGTTATTTGAAGCATCTGAACCAGACATAATCAAACTGGCTGTTGAATGAAAATTTTAGTTTAATGTAAATTAATTGGTCAGGAAACGATAGGAGCGTTGATTTTATATAGACACTTCCTTTTTTAAAGCTGTTTCCCGGCAGAGAAATATTCTTTTAAAAATCTCCTCCAACTTTGTCTGCATAACTCTTTATTACAAGTTCATAAAAGTCAGTTAGCTTAGGTTGGATGAGATCTTATTATCTCTTCCTACCCGGAGACGGGAATTACCAGGTACCCGATATCTGATACTGACAAATTCTACTCAATACTCCCTACACCAGAACTATGAGCAAACCACAATTCCCCTATTCCCGCCCCCGTCGGCTGCGGTCGTCCGGTACTATTCGCCGAATGGTTTCGGAGTACAGCTTATCCGTAAACGACTTTATAGCCCCGCTGTTTG
>CAYOLE010000391.1:0-2013 GCA_964404705.1 uncultured Rhodohalobacter sp.
TACCCGTACCTATGAAATCGATGTGGAAGTTACAGAGGTATCCACACTTGCCGAACTAAGAGCAGGTGCACAGGATGGAACCACCTATCAGTATACCGGCGAAGCGGTAGTGACGTATGCAAGAAGTAACAGAAATCAGAAATATCTGATGGACGATTCCGGTGGTATTCTAATTGATGATAGCAATGGTGTCATCACCTCTGATTATGCAGTAGGTGATGTAATGACAAATGTTACAGGAACGCTTAGTGAGTTTCAAACAGTAGTACAGTTTGTTCCATCCGGAAATCCGGGCGATCCTCAGTCGACTGCAGATGTTGAACCGGTATCCGTAACATTGGATGAACTGAATTCAGCCGACCACCAGTCTATGTTGGTAAGGATCGAGGATGCAAGTTTCGTGGAAAGCGGAGATTTTGAAGCTTCTTCTAATTACGGAGTAACTGACGCAACAATAGATGCAGATTCACCTGTAACCTTCAGAACCAACTTTGCTGAATCCAATTACATTGGCCAGCCCATTCCTGAGGGAGAATTGAACCTTGTAGCTCTTGTTGGTGGATTTGGCGGAGAACCGCAACTTACCTCCCGTTCTGATGCAGATTTTGAAACTCCGACATCAAACGAGCCGGGTGTAAATCCATACGAATTTGCGCTGGATCAAAACTATCCGAACCCGTTTAATCCCACAACCAAAATTAACTACTCACTGGCTGAAACTGCTGAAGTGCAGCTGGTGGTATATGACATTTTGGGCCGGCGGGTAGCAAGTTTAGTGAATGGCATACAAACTGCCGGCACGTATACCATCAATTTCGACATGAGTCGTTTTTCGAGTGGTACGTACATTTATCGCCTTGAAGCAGGAGATTTTGTTTCTGTACGAAAAATGATGTTAATCAAGTAAATCCACTCTATTAAAACAGGAGGGTGCAGCTGATGCATTCTCCTGTTTATTCTCAAATAAGATTTGATGTATAAATACGCTGTATTAGTTACACTTTTAGCACTAACAATACTTATTTCCTGTGAATCAGGACTTGACGGGCAGATAAACGAAAATATACCGCCCACAACATCTTTAACCGTTAATGAAATTAATTTACCTGAAGGTGAACGGTTGGTGAGTCAGGTTAATATCTCCTGGTGGGGTGATGATCCGGATGGATATGTAGTCGGATATGAACTTTTTATCGGTGATGTAACTACAGCAAATGATGATGACTGGACATTTACGGAAAGTTCAGACAGTACGTTTATTTTACCCATAGAAGAGGGAGAGCAGGATGCAGATGTACAATTTACCGTACGTGCGGTAGATAACGACGACGCGCGCGATCCGGAACCACCCAATGTGATATTTCCAATAACAAATTCCCCTCCTGAAATTCAATTTAACAATTTTGAAACGCCACCGGATACCACCTACAGAATTGCAAGCTTTGGCTTTACAGCATCCGATCCCGATGGTGATGCAAACCTGAACAGGATTGAGATCGCCCTGAATGATACAACCTCTGAGGATGCATGGAAAGAGATAGAACTCGGGATCAATTTAATCACAATTAGAATTGACGACACCCAGGCCAACCCCGCTGCACGTGCATTACTGGGGCGCACTGCAAGATCGTCTGATATTATTTTCGATTCGGTGCATCCAGAGGAAGATAACGAATTTTTTGTACGGGCTATTGATAATGCAGCAGCAATAAGTGAAACCATTTCTTACGAATGGCATGTTAAAAGACAACTTTCGAATGTCTTGTTTTTAAATGATTACCAGGGTAGAAATAGTGATGATAGATTTGAATTACATGATAGCTTATTAGTTCAGAATGGGATTAATCAGATCGATTATATTGATATATCTGATGGACTGCCAACGGGCGGGCGCCGGGTGCAGCTTTCGCAGGCGTTTCCTGATCGGTCACTGGCATCGCCCACCACAAACCTTATGCTGGCTGAATGGGATCATATTTACTGGATCTCGGATAACCTGGATAGAAATATCGG
>CAYOLE010000392.1:0-1957 GCA_964404705.1 uncultured Rhodohalobacter sp.
ATGGAAAAAATCAGGTAGAATAATCGTTATCTTGGTGGTATTCTAATACATTTCAGGGTAACTACCGAAGAATGTTATTTTTTAACTTCTCTGTTGGCTATTACATTCTTATATCAGATAAATAAGTTTTTTATTTAATGGAACCTAATCCGGATTTTTCTATAATTATTCCTGTTTATAACAACTGGCAGCAGTTACGGTTATGTTTAGATGCTGTTGAGCAGCAAACGGAGAAAGACGATGCTTTTGAAATTATCGTCGTTGATAATGCCTCTATCCAAAAGATGCCTGAAGATTTCAGGGTTCTGAAAAACATGCGAATTGAATATGAATCTGAACCGGGCTCCTACTCAGCCAGGAATCGTGGTGCAGAGTTTGCAAACGGAAAATATCTTGCATTTACCGATTCTGACTGCATCCCGGATAAAAACTGGCTGAGCCGGGCTAAAGATTTATATGATAATAAAGATTGTGATTTAATTGGAGGCAGGATAGATCTCTTTAAGCTGGAAGGAGGAGGAAAATGGGCATATATATATGAGAGCCACACCGCTTTTCGGCAGGATGAACATGTACCACGCGGTAAGAGTGTAACTGCCAATCTGTTTGTCAAGAAAAGAGTTTTTGACAGTCTTGGGGGATTCGATTCCAATGTTAAGTCGGGAGGAGACTGGGAATTTACAGAGCGAGCCCTATCGGAAGGATATACCATGATCTACGGGGATGATGTGGCAGTGAAACACCCCGCCCGTAAATCGGTGAGCCAGATATTGAAAAAACAGAAACGATTTGCCGCCTGGGGATATCTGAATGTGAAAAACAGATATGGACATAGCGGACTTCGCATCATTGGAAGTCAGCTTCTTAGGGGTACTCCTGCGGCATTTAAAAGTGCAAAATATCCCAAAGATCGCCGAAATAAACTCATTGTGTTATTAATATCTTTACAGAATCATATCTATAAGATATTTCTTCAGATGCTTTTTCTACTCAAGATTCTAAATCCGGAAAAAATCAGGGAATAATAATTAACAAGGAAAGGCAATTGAACAAGGGTATCCTTCAATATAAAGCTTCCATTATAATTCCCGTCTATAACGACGCGGATGAGTTAAAACGTGTATTGACCCGTCTTCAAAATCAGACTATGGAACGGAGTAACTACGAGGTCATTGTGGTCGATAACGGATCAACCGATCATACAAAAAGAGTTACTGAAGAATTTGAAGATGTAAAATATCTGCTTGAAAGTAAGCACCTGAATAGTCCCTATTCATGTAGAAACAGGGGTATAGAGATTTCAGGAGGCGAAGTTATAATTTTTTTGGACGGAACATGTATCCCGGAATCTGATTGGCTGGAGAATGGTTTAAAATGCCTGGATTTAAAAAAAGCTGATATGATAAGCAGTAATGTGCAATTTGATTTCCGGGGAAATATAACTGCCGGAAAAATCTACGATTCTAATAATTTAAGAATTGAAAGTTCAATCAAAAACAGGGGAGCGGTTATGACGGCTTCCTTGTTTGTGCGAAGAGAGGTATTTGAAAAAGTAGGAAAATTTCCGGAAGGTGTAAGATCTGGTGCCGATCTGCGATGGACAGGGAAAGCTACAGAACAGGGGATGAAGCTTGAGTTTTGTAAAAAATCGATTGCAAAAAAAAAGGCAAGAACCTATACAGAATCTATAAAGAAACAATGGCGTGTAGGAAAGGGGCAGCCGGCGATCCGGAAAGAAAGGGGGAATAAACACATCAATCCATATAAAAGACTTATTAGCAGCCTTTTGCCTTTCCATCCCCGGAAAGTGAATAAGCTGGCAGCTAATAAGGGAGTGGAAGTTTCAGCCTTTATTAAATTTAAACTCTACTTTGTTGCGTATTCTGTGTGGATAGTGATGTCTGTTGCTAATTTATATGGAGAGAGACAGTTGAAAAAAAAGGACGAATGATAATCC
>CAYOLE010000393.1:0-1946 GCA_964404705.1 uncultured Rhodohalobacter sp.
CTTCATAATGCATACCACCGTCTGCTGGAAAAGAAGCTATCCATTTTTGCTGCGCCTGAGGGATCACGCAAGCATAAAGGAATTATAGGAGAGTTTAAAAAAGGACCTTTTCGAACGGCAATGGATCTCGGCTATCCCATAGTACCGATCTATTTCGAGGGAAATCAGAAACTCAGTAACGGTGGCTCCATGTTTACACGAAAAGGAGATTGTACAGCGCATATTCACCCGCCCATACCTACTAATGATTGGACGCTTCAAAATCTTGATGAAAAAATTGCAGAGGTCCGATCATATTACATCTCATGGGCTGCAGAAGATTTAGGACTACCTGAATTTGAGGTTGGGTATGTTGGAAAGTGAAAACACTTTTTTCTGATTGATGGAATCTTGAGATATTTAATGGCTGTCAATAGAATTGACCTGGCAGAAACTGCGACTTACCTGAATTCTAAAATTGAATTCATTTTTATGTTGTTCAGCACCTATATTATGAAACGGTGGTAGCGTTTTTTTGCCTCATTAACATGTATTTTCATTTTTTTTATTATTCTTCCGATTATCTACCGCAGGTTTGTTTCAACATCCACTAATTACCACAGGATCATCTCATGAAATATATTTTGGCATTCGATCAGGGTACTACAAGTTCCAGGGCGATACTGTTTAATAAAAAAGGAGAAATTCACTCTACGGCACAAAAAGAGTTTGAACAAATCTTTCCAAAAGCGGGCTGGGTGGAACACGATCCTTCTGAAATTTGGTCATCGCAAATAAGTGTAGCCGCAGAAGCTCTGTCCCGCGCTAATCTTACGGCAAGTGATGTGGCCGCAATTGGGATTACCAATCAAAGAGAAACCACAATTGTGTGGGATAAGAAAACAGGAAAACCCGTTTATAATGCAATTGTCTGGCAGGACAGGCGGACGGCTGAAATTTGTAATCAGCTTCGCGAAAGCGGGCATGCCGAAATGTTTCAAAATAAAACAGGGCTTATTCTCGATTCATACTTTTCAGGTACCAAAGTAAAGTGGATTCTTGATAATGTGGAAGGTGCCAAAAAAAAAGCTATAAATGGGGATCTGTTGTTTGGAACAGTAGATAGCTGGCTTATCTGGAAACTGACGGACGGCAAAATTCACGCCACAGACGTTACCAATGCCAGTCGCACTCTTTTATATAATATTTATGACCTGGATTGGGATAAGGATATTCTGGCTCTTCTTGATATTCCGGAATCGATGCTGCCTGATGTTCGGTCCAGTAGTGAAGTATACGGCGAAACCTCTGGTGATATGTTCGCAAAAAAGCTTCCGATTGCGGGTATAGCAGGAGATCAGCAGGCGGCTTTGTTTGGTCAGGTTTGTTCACAACCCGGAATGGCAAAAAACACGTATGGCACAGGTTGTTTTATGCTGCTCCAAACCGGAGAAAAACCAATAAAAAGTAAAAATAAATTGCTTACCACCATCGCCTGGCAGCTTGATGGAAAAGTATCCTACGCGCTGGAAGGAAGTGTGTTTATTGGTGGGGCCGTGGTACAATGGTTACGGGATGGGCTTGGGATAATACAATCATCTAATCAAATTGAAGCACTTGCCGGTAAATCAGCTGACAATGACGGCGTCTATCTTGTGCCTGCATTTTCAGGGCTTGGAGCTCCCCATTGGGATCCTTATGCCCGGGGTATGCTCATTGGTCTCACCCGCGGAACTAATCAGTCACACATTGCCCGTGCAGCACTGGAATCTATTGCCTATCAAAGCACGGATCTGCTTAAGGCTATGCAATCAGATGCGGGTATTTCTCTAAAAGAGATGCGGGTTGATGGAGGCGCTTGTGTTAACGATTTACTGATGCAATTTCAGGCAGATATCTTAAATATTCCGGTTAATCGACCTGTTATAACGGAAACAACCGCTTTGGGCGCAGCTTATCTTGCCGGA
>CAYOLE010000394.1:0-1945 GCA_964404705.1 uncultured Rhodohalobacter sp.
GGCAACACCCACATCCGCAAATACAGCTTCCCAAAGTGTTGCTAAACCCAGTGCCCCTAACCCGAGAAATAGTACCTTGACCCCCATTGCCAATCCTATATTCTGCCAAACAATATTTCGGGTTGATCTGGCGACTTGAATAGCTGTAACGATTTTGGAAAGCTGGTCAGTCTGGATTATAACATCTGCAGTTTCTATGGCGGCATCACTACCCATAGCACCCATCGCGATTCCCACGTCACTCAACGCAAGTACCGGGGCATCATTGATTCCATCACCTGCATAGGCAATTACACCCGGATAGGTTTTCTTTATCTCTTTTAATTTTTTGACTTTATCTTCGGGTAAGAGTTCCGCAAAAACCTGATCAATATGTAGCTGTTTGCCCACATGCCGGGCAACAGCTGTTATATCGCCACTTAGCATGATGGTTTGTTTTACCCCAATCTTATGTAATTGATCTATTACTTGTTTCGCACCCTCTTTGATTTCATCTGATATTAGAATCGTTCCTTTATAAGCCTTATCAATAGCAACGTGGATAATCGTTCCGGTTTCATCATCTGGTTGGCTGTTTAGTGAAATCCTCTCTCTATCCATAAGTTTTTTATTTCCAATCAATACCTGCTTTCCCGAAACGATTGCCTGAATTCCTTCACCCGGAATTTCCTGTTGTTGAACAATTGGGGGTAAGGAATCGAATTGTCCGTCGCAATATTCAATAATGGCTTTGGCAATAGGATGTGTAGATCCTTTTTCTACTGCCAACACAAAAGGTAAAATCTCTTCTTCATTGCTGTTTTTTAATTGAATATCCCGAACAGCAAAATCTCCTTTTGTTAATGTACCCGTTTTATCAAATACCACGGTTTCCACATCTTTTAATACATCCAGAAAATTGGAGCCTTTTACCAGAATACCATTATGGGAAGCGGCTCCAATCCCGCCGAAATATCCAAGCGGTATGGAAATAACCAGTGCACACGGACAGGAAATCACCAAAAATACGAGACCCCTGTAAAGCCAGGTATCAAACACATACGGGCTGACAAAAAAAGCAGGAATAATTACCAGCAGGCATGCGAGCAGAACTACAATGGGAGTGTACACTCTGGCAAATGACCGTATAAACAGTTCTGTTCTTGCTTTACGCGAAGAGGCATCCTGAACCATCCGCAGAATTCTTGAAATGGAACTGTTTTCATAGGATTTGATGACTTTCAGCTCAACAACCTGATTCAGGTTAATCATACCGGCCAATACAGAATCACCTTTTTCAAAATGACGAGGTTTGCTTTCTCCGGTCAATGCAGATGTATCAAAAGCACTTCGGTCATTCACCAGCTTCCCATCCAGGGGAACTCGTTCGCCGGGTTTTACACGGATAATTTCACCGATTTCCACCGTCCTGGGATGAACGGTTGTCGATGAATCATCACGTATTACATGTGCCGTTTCTGATCGCACATCCAACAGTGCTTTGATATTCGAACGGGCTTTTTGCACTGCACCTTGCTGAAAGGCTTCACCAATGGAATAAAATAGCATGACAGCAACACCCTCAGGATATTCCCCGATATAAAATGCCCCCACTGTCGCGATCCCCATCAGGAAAAACTCGGTAAATATGTCTCCTTTTCGCAGGTGAATGAATGCCTGCCGTAGTACAGGAAATGCAACAGGCATATAGGCAAACAAATACCAAAAGAGTCGCAAAGGTCCTGTAAACCAGGGGCTTTGAATCAAATAATCAAGAGTCATACCTGAGATCAGCAGAACCAGGCTCAGGGCTGGTTTCCAGTGCTTGAAAAGACTTGCAGATCCTGGACTGTCTGTGCTTTCTGAATGCTGATCATTAGTGCAGCATTCATCCTGCGGAGAAACTTCCTTCATAACCGGACGCGTAAAATAGTTCTAATTATTACATGGTTTGATTAAAAGCTAC
>CAYOLE010000395.1:0-1869 GCA_964404705.1 uncultured Rhodohalobacter sp.
AAATCGTACAAGCTGAAAAAGTTTGAGCGAAGTAATCAGGATACAACTGTAAACCAGCGTCCTATTGTTGATGTAGGTGATAAAGTTAAAGAGGGTGATGCAATAGCCGATGGTTGTGCAACTCAAAAAGGAGAACTCGCACTTGGCCGCAACTTGCTTGTAGCGTTCATGCCCTGGAGGGGTTATAACTTTGAGGATGCAATCGTGATCAGCGAGCGCATTGTTCAGGATGATATTTACACATCTATCCACATTACGGAATTTGAGCAACAGGTTCGGGATACAAAGCGCGGTGAAGAAGAATTGACGCGCGAAATTCCCAACGTAAGTGAAGAGGCGACACGCAATCTGAATGAGCAGGGAATAATAAGAGTAGGAGCCAAAGTGCAGCACGGCGACATCCTTGTTGGAAAGATTACACCAAAAGGTGAAACTGACCCAACTCCTGAAGAGAAGCTTCTGCGCGCAATTTTTGGCGATAAAGCAGGTGATGTGAAAGATGCCTCACTAAAAACACCTCCGGGTGTAAAAGGCGTTGTTATTGACACTAAACTCTTTAGCCGGAAACGCGATGAGCAGATTTCCCGAAAAGAGGAAAAACAACTTGTTGAAGCAGAAAATGAGCGACATTCTCAGAAACTTGCCGACTTAAACTCGAAGTGGGCAGATAAAATGTATAGCTTGCTGCGTGATAAAACTTCACCCGGTGTATATAATTACAGCGGAGTAGAGCTTATTCCTAAAGGCGAAAAATACAAAAAGTCAGTATTTGAAGAGCTGGATCCAATTAATATCAATGAAAATATTGATTGGGCAACCGATGGTGAGCTTGTTAAGCACGTTAAGCTGTTATTTAAAAACTATCGCGATCTCAGAAGAGATATAGATACAGAAGCAAAACGACGGAAATACCAGATTCAGGTTGGAGACGAATTACCGCCGGGAATTATTCAGAAAGCCAAAGTTTACGTTGCTAAAAAACGTAAGCTTCAGGTGGGGGATAAGATGGCCGGCCGACACGGTAATAAAGGTGTGATTGCTAAAGTAGTGCCGGCAGAAGATATGCCGTTCATGAAAGATGGCACCCCTGTGGATATCGTACTGAACCCGCTTGGTGTTCCTTCCCGTATGAACCTCGGCCAGATCTATGAAACTATTCTTGGATGGGCCGGTCTTAAACTGGGCGTAAAATACGCATCACCTATATTTGATGGTGCTTCGTATGATCAGGTCCAGGCTGAGCTTAAAAAAGCCGGTCTTCCTGAAGATGCACGTGTTCAGCTTTATGATGGCCGAACCGGCTATGCACTCGATCAACAAACCACTGTGGGTGTGATGTATATGCTGAAACTGAATCACCTGATTGAAGATAAGATGCACGCACGGTCTATTGGGCCATACTCTCTTATTACACAACAGCCCCTTGGTGGTAAAGCCCAATTTGGTGGCCAGCGTCTTGGTGAGATGGAAGTTTGGGCACTTTATGCCTATGGCGCTTCCAGTATCCTTAAAGAGATGCTTACTGTTAAAAGTGATGATGTAAAAGGACGTTCAAAAGTATATGAAGCCATTGTAAAAGGTGAAAACCTGCCCGAAGGTGATATACCTGAATCGTTTAAAGTGCTGCTGCGTGAATTGATGGGTCTCGGCCTCGAAATTCACATCGACTAAATTTGTTCTGTTAAATAAATCCAAACGGAGGTTTACCTTTGCCGTCAACAAAAACATTAACTGTTACCAAAGACTTCTCTAACATTGGAATTTCGCTGGCATCTGCCGAGACGATACTTTCAAGATCGCATGGAGAAGTTCTTACCCCTGAAACGATAAATTACAGAACATTCAAACCGGAAATGGACGGTCTTTTTT
>CAYOLE010000396.1:0-1809 GCA_964404705.1 uncultured Rhodohalobacter sp.
AGATACATGTCATTAAACTTGATCAGGTGCTGACAAATTTCGACACAGTTCCAGGTTTCTGGGTTTAGTTTAAAGGTCACAGTATCTTTATCGAGATTGCCATATTCGTGGATCACCGTTTTGGCACCTTCAAACTTATCGATTAAATCACGTACGGTAATTTTTTTGGGTATCGACATTCTTTAAATCTTCTATTACGCTTTGGTTTTCAGTAGCGGATGGGCTACTTTTATATTCTTTAAATCTCCACAAAAAAAATAGGTTATCTGAGTATGAGATTACGAATAGATACTCCTATTATCACATTAATTTTCCGAATTTTATGTTGCACTCAGGCGAAACGGAATAGAATCGGTGTTTCTGCACTACTTCGATGAACTGCACCATCTGCGTACATGCACTAACCGGCATAGATTAAAGAAGGGTGCCTTATTTAGGCGATTAATGCAGGGTGAGAAAGTCAACACATTATCACCATACCAGTTCTCTGGCTTGATTAGTTAATCAGATATTCACAGGTAGACTGGCTGTGTTTTTGTATTCTCATAAATAATCATGCATATATAAAGGATTACTCCATAAGTCCAAGCTGGTGTTTGGTTTCCATCACTCTTTCGTATGCTTCATTGATGCGTGCTTCAGATACGGCACCTTCTTCCACGAGATCCAGGATGATCTGTATGGCATCGGGAACTATGTCGGGCTGGTAGACCGAATTGTTTGCAAAGATCAGCATATCAATTCCAGCATTCAGAGCGTGTTCTAAAGCAAATTCGAGACCATAGAATGAACGGATGGCTTCCATTTGCATGTCATCGGAAAAGAGCATTCCATTATAGTTAATATCCTTGCGAAGAAGCCCCGTTTGAATGTTGCGGGAAAGGGTGGCGGGAAGTTCCTCATCCAGATTGTTGTTCATAACGTGTGCGGTCATAACCGCAAATCGGCTGTTTGATCCGGCGAGATTTCTGTATGGTTCGAGCTCTATTTCCTCCCATGTGTCGGTTACATCGGCCATCCCGACATGAGAGTCATTCCAGGCGCTTCCGTGGCCGGGAAAGTGTTTTATCACAGGCAACAAATTTCTGTTTTGATGCTCCTCAATTACAATGGAAGCATGTTTTGTAACAATTTCCGGATCGGCGCTGTAGCTGCGGTCGAGCTGACCGATTACGGGATTTTCCGGATTGATATTCAGATCCACAACAGGAGCAAAGTTTACATTGAAACCAATCTCTGATAGCAACTCAGCTTGTTTAGCGGCATATGCCTTTGTAGAATCCGGATTGTTGAGAGCTCCCAAATATTCTGCAGAAACCGTTCGTGGAAAACCCCGCTCCATTTTTAACCGTGATACACGGCCCCCTTCCTGGTCTATTGCTATCATAAGAGGGATCTCAGACAGTTCCTGCAGAGATTTATTGAGTTTTTTAACTTGTTTTGCAGATTCAATATTTCGATTTGGGGTTCCGGTTGGTACATCAAAATCAAAAAGAATCACACCGCCAACATTAAACTCCTCAATATCTCGCTTAATATGTGATGTGTCAGACAGTTCAAAACCTTTAAAACCAACCATTAAAAGTTGCCCGACTTTTTGTTCAAGTGATGGGTTAGCTGCATTATTTTGAGCGCTGCAAGATGAACAGGTAAAAACAAGTAATAGGATTAAAAGATAAGAGTGTAATAGATGAAACTTTATAATATTGGCTGCAAACATTTCATTTTTATTTTAAAGTGATTTTCGCAGATGATAATTAACATACGGATATTTCAAGTATGATTTACACGACCTGTAACAGCGGTCAA
>CAYOLE010000397.1:0-1790 GCA_964404705.1 uncultured Rhodohalobacter sp.
ATATATTAATCATACACGAAGTGGAACTGAAAAGCAAGTAAGTTACCCGCTTCGCTACGCAATTTGAGTTTTAATCTTATTAATCAGGGTCTATGGTGTTGACGAAAAAACTCCCGGATACCTTCGGGATGCGACGAGGCATCTGAAACAACGGGGGACGCAAGTTTTCTAATTCTGGATTGACAGCTAAAAATATAGTTTATTGATAGTACAACCTGTTTGAATCATGGCTGCAAAAACATGCCACCAATTCATAATTCAGGGACAGACACATGAAAAAACTTCACGAATCAAGTCTAAAGACTCATAATCTACTGTGGCATGAACGCTCTCCATCACACTTTTCGGTCCGGTTTTTTCGATTTTCATTCTAATCAGCTGCTTCTTTCTATTCTCTGCGCGCGACCGATTAGATGGTGGTGATGGCACGGAAAATGATCCCTGGCAGATCGCCATGGTTGAACAGCTTCAAACAGTCGGGATTATAGACCTGAATAAAATAATAACCTCCAAAATAAATTGATTGACTAACAAAATTTCAACTGTTCTAACTAATGATTATAAATAGTAAAGTTGTAACTAAATATTTGGTATCAGGTATAGCTTTATCATTGATATTAAGTTCGATGTGCTCAAATTCAAATAAACCCATTGATAATATTTCTAAAGATGAGATCCCCGGATTTCAATTACCGGTTAAAGGAACTTGGAAGGTGTGGGACAGCCCGGGTCATGATCGGTTTGCTTATGATCTTGTGGCTGTGGAGCCAGGTAGTGGCAGATCATTGAAAAAATCACGCTTTAATCATTTATTAGGGAATATTGATGTAAATGACACATACGGCTGGGCAGAACCTGTTTATGCCCCGCTTAATGGGGTTGTGGTTCGGGCAAACCAAGATTCGCCTGACAGGTTTGCCTTGTCTTTAGTCAGGGATGTATGGAATATGGTATTTTCTACTCCGGATTTTGATCCAGATGATATAAGTCCCTTTGCCGGTAATTATGTGATTATAAAAGCAGAAGAGATATATCTGTTTCTCGCCCATTTTAAGCAAAACTCATTGACTGTTAAAAAAGGAGATGAGGTAAAGAAAGGAGATAAAATAGCACATGTTGGTAATTCTGGCCTGACGATGCAACCCCATCTTCATTTTCAACTTATGGATCAAATTGAAAATTTCGAATCAGCAGAAGCTCCTGCTTTTTTGATAGATAGCTTCGAATATCAGACAGACAATGGGTGGGAATCTGTTACTAATCACATCCTTCAAAAGGGACGGGTTATTCGCAATTAAGTAGGGATTTGTGCCAAATCTTGCTTTCAGTTTTTAATGCCAGGTGAATTTTCCTTTGGCGGGGTGATGGATGAGGTTTCGGGCGGTGCCCGAAAAAAACTATAGGTCATCACTAATGGTAAACCAATAAAAAGCAGTGTCCAGAGATTAATCATCCAGACATTATAAATGGCTCCATGATAGACAGACATTGAACTGTCGATAATAAACCACAATAGCAGAGCTCCCGTTATGGCGTACCATGCCCAGGGCTCCCTGCGTTTATATGGGCCCCAAACTATAAACGACTGCATCAGAAAATAACCGGCTACAGTACCGCCCATCGGGCCAAATAGAAATTGTCGAAGATTTTCAGCCTCTGTAGGTAAATTCTCCGAGTTAAAAAAATGATTGGCCGTTGCAAAGATATGGATTTCAAAAAGAATGCTGCCTGACAACAGAGCTATAAGCATTCCTACAGCAGCAAATAATATACTTACACTTAACAGCCAT
>CAYOLE010000398.1:0-1777 GCA_964404705.1 uncultured Rhodohalobacter sp.
AAAATTGTTTTTAATAAGAATTGTTGGCCTGGATCTTTGCTACGATATAACCGGCCGGTGGAGAGTGATTGAAATAAATACTACAGGTCATACCATCCGTTCTATTCAGTACTTTGGTAAGCCTTTTTTCGGTGAATTCACTGGCGAGGTGATTGAATACTGTAAAAGAAATCACTGGGCAAAAAAGTTAAAACGAACTGACTAATAAAAATATCGTTAGGATGACGACTCCTTTAGTAGTCAGTGAAATATCAGTAGCAAATTTTCACCCGCCTGATCACGTGAATTCTCACTTTTATTCGAAATATCAATCATAAATACCTGCCTGTAAATTTGTTTTTCAATTCGCAAGAATCCCGCGGAAAGCTTATCATAACATGCTCCATTTAAGAGTATTTGTGGGTAAGAAGATCATTACAGAAAAGATACTATGAAAAGAAGTTTGGGAGAAATCTTTCGAAAGGGTTACCAATCATTTTCAAACTGGCGGAAATATGCGAATTCCCGACAAATAGCTCGCAAATACAGAAAAATGATTGTGGAGCACAAAGGAAGTTCGTCTGTTACACCGAAGATGATCGCTGCCATGAAGTCGGAAATGAAAGAACGCTTTGGAGATGCGGGACACTGGCCATGGATAGCGCTCTACACCGAACTTCGGGGTGAGTATATCACAGGATGGATGCCTAATGATTATTATGCTTATGAAGTGATTCCGGCTGTCAATCCCATAAAAATTTCCGGGCTCAGCACATTTAAATCTTTTGATCATCGGATCTTCAGGGGTTATACGATTGAACCCATTGTTATTTGGGTCAAACGTTCTTTCTACAGTACAACTGGACAATTACTGCCGAACAATGAGGCGATGAAACGAATAAATGATTTTAATGGTGAGGTAGTCATAAAACGGGATGAGTCACCCAGTGGAAAAGGAATTGTTTTTAAAGATTCAGCCAGCGTTACCCTGGATGATTTTTCCCCGGACAGTACTGGTTTAGTCCAGCCATCAGTGCAGCAGCATCAGGAACTTTCACGCATTTATGATCAAAGTGTTAATACCATTCGAATTTTAACTGTTCTTAAAGAGAACGGTAACGTTGATGTTAAATATATCCTGTTTCGGGTAGGAGCGGAAGGAAGGCGAATTGTAAATGCAAAAGACTCAGAATTGTGTATGTACGTGAATGACAGCGGTGATGTGATATCTGATGCTGTGAATTATATTGGGTTATCCCGTGGAGACAGACATCCGGACACTGGAATACGTTACCGGGACTTCCATATCCCCTCTATTCCTGAAGCCAAATCTTTGTGCTGCGAAGCGCACAAGCTATTTCCCTACTTGAAAATCATCGGCTGGGATCTGTTTATTGATCGAAATAATTCTCCCAAAATAATTGAATGGAACGCCCGACAACCGGAAATGTGGGTAAATGAAGCGCTCATCGGACCGCTTTGGACAGAGGATTTCTCATGAATTGGCAGACGCCAATACGCACGCTAAGACAGCCCTTTTTTTGGATAATGGGCGGCTTATGTAAAATATCTGGTCTATGTTCATCGGTGTGGGTATGTGTGCATTTTTTATTACGAATTACTATTGAAGGTAAGGTTTTAATTAAATGAGATAGATAATCCTGATATCAACTTTTGCACCAGACCCTGCCTCGTAGGGATGGCTTGGCCAAAAGGGTCATATTTTGCAGCCTGGGGTAACGCTCCAGGTTCGCTTATTCGAATCTATAATACCCCAAGACAACAGATGCCATCAACG
>CAYOLE010000399.1:0-1775 GCA_964404705.1 uncultured Rhodohalobacter sp.
CGCTGCTGTAATACAATGACCATGAAACTGCATCCGCACCGTCATCCCAGATCAAACGATTGGCTGAAACCCAGTGAGCGGCGGCTCCTTGAATGGCAATTTCTGCATCTGTTTCAGGTGACTGAACAGGTTCGTCCGTTACTGTAGTAGTTGAGGAGCAGCCTGAAAAAGAAATTGATATGAAAATGAGAAGAGCAATCAGGGAATATTTTTGCATGGTTGATGCCAGAGCGGTGATGTTTTGAAATATTTTGGCTTTAATTTAAACTTACAAAAAATGGTGTGCAAAGGGACCGATTTTGGTTGATTTACCTCTTTAAGCTCTACGTCTATTTAAACCATGTATAAATTGGTGGTGCAGGAAACTATAGTTTTCTCTTTAGTCGTTTGGGTTATAACTTCTAACTAAAAAAGAGAATTAAGCTATGGATAAACCAACAGAATGCCCACAATGCGGTGCTACAGCAGTTGATGCCTGCCAGATGGAAACAGAGAAACAGGACGATTGCGTACGCGTATAAAGAGTACAAATTTATAAATTGAATAGAAGGGCTGCATTTAGCAGCCTTTTTGTTTTTGCTTAAGATTACACTTGAAGAATTGTCAGCTGGGAAATAATTTAGATATTCTTCCTCTTGGGTTTGTGGTGGAAAAAAGTTTGGTACGCGGGTCAGCGACGCCGCGCTACGTAGCTCAGGTCATATGAAACAAACAAAAACATACCTAATGCTGAATTTGTCTGTCTGCTTGATGATTGTAGCCGTGGTTATTGGCAGTCAGCACGCAATTCAAGATGCAGATCAGCATCAAATCATGACAGTTACCGGTCCTGTTCTCTCATCAGATATGGGAACCACTCTTATCCATGAACATGTATTGGTAGACTGGATCGGGGCAGACAGCACCGGGTATCACCGCTGGGATCGTGAAGAGGTGGTTGAACGGGTTCTGCCATTCTTTGAAGAAGCCCATGAGCGGGGCGTTCGAACTATCATGGAATGTACACCGGCCTATCTTGGCCGCGATCCCTATATCCTGCAGGAGCTCTCCAGGCGATCAGGCGTACAGATTTTGACCAACACTGGATATTACGGCGCAGTGGACAACAAATTTATGCCGGCCCACGCCCGCCAGGAAAATGCCGAAGAGCTTGCCGGGCGCTGGATTTCAGAATACGAAGAAGGTATTGACGGAAGTGGCATTCGGCCGGGTTTCATGAAGATTTCAGTTAAAGGTGAAGGACCGCTATCTGATCTTCATCAAAAAATTGTCCGGGCCGCAGCACTTACACACCTGGATACAGGTTTGACAATTGTGTCTCACACCACGGGTGATGAACCGGCTTTAGCTCAAATTGAACTACTTAAAGAAGAAGGTATCTCACCCTCTGCTTTTGTCTGGACACATGCACAGTCCGGTAACCTTGAAACCCAGGTTGAAATTGGGAAGGAGGGTGGCTGGATCTCACTCGATAATTTTAATTATGATCCCGCCGACGGCGGCAATCTCGAATGGTTCCTTGAGCGAATAACCGAACTAACTGAAGCAGGTCTGCTCCACAGGGTATTGATTTCGCACGATGCCGGATATTTCAATCCCGATGAACCGAATGGAGGTGATTTTCGCAGCTACACTGATCTGTTTGAGCATCTGGTGCCGGCACTGTTGGAAAATGGATTCACCGACGATGATATTGACCTTTTACTGGTTCAAAATCCACAAGAAGCGTTTGGCATCCGAACGAGATAATCTGTCTGCTGAAATAAAAAAGTAGA
>CAYOLE010000400.1:0-1602 GCA_964404705.1 uncultured Rhodohalobacter sp.
TATCGGAATTATGGTGGCTGGGAATGTTGCTCGCCGCATTTGCAGGTGGTGCCTTTGGGGCGGCAATCGGGGCATTGCCCGCTTTCATATTTACCGGTTTTTTGGTGATGCTTGGTGAAGGGGTGAAAATAGTGGCGGGAGATTTGTCAGGTGTTGCGGGGCTCGATCCCGCAGCAATGCAGGCAGCCTCAATTACTGATCAGCTGGGATTTGGTCCGGTGTTTGGTCCGCATATCAGTTTTGCGGCAGGTGCCGCCGCTGCTGCCTATGCTGCAAAAAAAGGTTATATGGAAACAGGTTTTCCCTACCACGAGGCAAAAAATATTGCATATGCCCATGGACCTAAACCCGATGTTTTGCTGGTGGGCGGACTGTTCGGAATTTTAGGATATTGGATAACTACATTGTCTGTGAATTTCGGCCTGCCCTGGGATCCCATTGCAGTAGCCGTGGTTCTGTCGGCCTTTGCACACAGACTCTTTCTCGGTTTTCCATTGATGGGACAAGCAAAAAAAGGGCTTCTGAATATGAAACCATTTGCCGATCAGGAATTAAGAGATACTGTAGCTCCGGGTGAAAAAAAGCAACGATTGTTGATTGAACCATGGCTGGGTCATCAATATAAATGGATCGATGTTTCAAGTCTGGGAATAATTGTTGGTATTTTGGCGGCTTTCATCACCTATACTACCGGCAGCGTGTTTATGGCGTTTGGTATCAGTGCCGCTACACTTTTATTTCTGAATCTCGGAGTAGCGAATATCCCGGTAACTCATCATATGTCTCTGATAGGAAGCACGGCAATTGTTGCGGCCACAGATGGTGAATATGCCGATTACTCTATGGGTTTGATGCTCATGACAGGTGCCTTGTTTGGATTTATCGCGGCGCTTTTCGGTGAACTGACTCAGAGATTATTCTATGCCCATGCAGATACGCATCTTGATCCGCCTGCTGCAGCCATTGTCCTTGGAACTTTTCTGATTGCAATTCTCGCGATTGCGGGCTTGTTTCCATCAGCTGCCTGGATTCCGCTGCCGTTTTAACTTCGTGAGATATACAGGTTAGCGTTCAGCAGTTATCTGTTCAATTTCCAGGCGAAAATCTCCCTGTTGTTTATCACTGATCAAAAAACCATAACGCATAATGTTCTCTGGATTTAGTTTTGGAACATCCCCGGGTTTTTTACCCTTATAGGTTGCTTCAAAATTGGATAGATCCAATTCTACTTTGATCCACTCATTTGCATTCGTTTCGAACCTCTGTTCGTACGACCACTTATGAACATTTCCATATTCACCGGTTTGCAGCCTGAAACTATACCGGTTTCCGTCTCCCTTCAACTTTAAAAGAATTTTGTTGTAGCCGGTCAGGTTTATCGATTCATGATTTTTGACAGAAGCAAATCCTCCATTATTTACCAGCGACACTGTGCCAAGGAACACACCATTGCCATCTTTATTAATCTGAAAACGGCTTGATGAGTTACCTCCCATCACATCATCATTTACAATCATCCACTTCTGGCGTGCAAGATTTGAAAAGTCAGTTATTAACATATGGACAGGCGTGTGAAATTTAAATTTTTGTTACTCATAATAT
>CAYOLE010000401.1:0-1600 GCA_964404705.1 uncultured Rhodohalobacter sp.
GTTCCGGTCTGTTATATGTGGGGATAATGATTGTAACTTTTTTTGTATTGTGATGGACCATTATGAAAAATACAAAACTGATTGTTCAGTATATATTTTGATCTTCGTTCTTTCGGGAAAATGAATAGAGTGTTGATATTGGCTGAGTCAGGATATGCGATTAACCAAATAACCAACAGTTAATAACCTGCCATGCAGTATTTTGGGATATTCAGATGCATCATCCGGCGCTTCTTCAGAAAATAAATTCAATTCTTTACATCTGATAATTACATCTGAAACTTCATTCCGGATGAATGAAGTTTCAGATTGCTGATTTGATATGACTTCATCTTTCTTTTTTTTGAAGTGTGCAATCAAACGTTTTGATTTTTGTTTTGTAAAGCGAGAAAGGTCTTTTGCCATGTCAGTGGTATTGTTGGATACGGTCATTTCACCATCGGTTGTAGGAATTCGAGCCAGCTGATTACTGAAATCAGAAATAACAGCCCTGTGAAATCGATTAAAAAAGCGATCCCTTCTCTTAAGATTATAGCCGATCATTAATAGTTCAGGTTCAAGCAAAGGAGACCAGACCGGAAGAAATTCAGCCGAGGCATGCGAAAATACAGAAATTTGTTCTTTAATTCGCAAGTGGTAATAGATCTGATCATAGGTCTGCGTGTTGGAATCTTGTACGAAAAGCTTAAGATAGGATTTGAAACCTGAAATGAAATTATGTGCTTCCGTATGCATTTCTTTTCCAAACCACTCTTCGGGAAGTAAAACGGGATACATTCTCATTTGCACCAGACGGTCGAGGTTGGAATGGTTCTTTTGGTAAAATGGAAAATCTTGTTGCCACCAAAAATCTTTATAGAGTTCCCCGCCAACACCTGTAATTGCAAGGTCGTACTGATTCTTCCTTCTCCACGATTGAGTGATTTGCAGAGAACGCAATCTAAGTGGGTCCCACATGCCATCACCAAGTTCTATCAGGTCTTTAATATCACGCATTGTAATAATTTCATCCGGTTGTGATATAATTTTGAGCGTTATATCAAATTCATTTGAAATACGCTCTACAATTTTCTGTTCCTGCTCTCCTCCTGATATTTGGGAATAAACAGCATCGAACGGGATTTCGAGTTGTAATAACAGGGCCGCGATTAGCCGAGAATCGATACCGCCGGTTAGATCAATTGAAATTTTTTTATTGCGAAGGCTTTTTCTTAATGACTCAAAATAATCAAGAATATTCTCTTTCGCTTCATCAATAGATACATTTTTTCTCTCCTGAAGTGGATTATCAATAAACTGTTTTTCTGTAACTATCCCTTTATCAAAATGTATGGAGTAGGGCTGATGAGTTGTTTTTTTCTTTATTCCATTCAGAAAAGTCTTATCCCCATAGACTGATCCAAATGTTAAAAATTCAATTAGGGCTGATGTATTGATATCATATGGAGCTTTGTAATCCCCTGAAAAGGCTGAATCTAAAAAAGATGAAAATTTTATATCTTTCTCATTTATGAACTGTCTCATGGATTCAGAGGTTTGTAAAGTTATTCCAAAAGTATGCCGGAATGCATTTCATCTCAACTCCAGAACCGTAATCCAC
>CAYOLE010000402.1:0-1599 GCA_964404705.1 uncultured Rhodohalobacter sp.
CATCATTAGAAACAAATTTAACTGAGAGGTATATACATTTGTATACCAATCTGTTAAACTACATCATTCATTCCATCAAGATATTTTGAAAAATTTAGGCCAGTATAAAGACCTTGCTTTTTTTCTGTGGAAATACGGAAACAGTAATCTCATTGAACAGGCTAAACTCCGCGAAGTTGCGGGTGATGAGTGGGCTGAAGAGAAGAAGTCTGATGATAATGTGTCGCCCTCTCAGATGGTGAAGGACCTGAAGGATATGGGCCCGGCATTTATTAAACTGGGTCAGCTGCTGTCTACCCGGCCCGATCTGCTGCCACCGGAATATATTGAAGAGCTTTCCAATCTGCAGGATGAGGTTGAACCCGTTCCCTATGAACAGATTGAAGAAATCATTCAGGAGGAGCTTGGTGTAAGGATCTCGAAAGCCTTTAATTCTTTCAAAAAAGAGCCGCTGGCTTCCGCATCGCTCGGCCAGGTGCATCTTGCTGAACTTCGTAATGGCGAAACAGTGGTTATAAAAGTTCAGCGGCCGGGTATTCGCGTTAAAATTATGGAAGAGCTTGAAGTGCTCAATAAAACCTCCGGGTTTCTTGAAGAGAATACCGATTTCGGTAAACGATTCCAGGTCCACACCATGTTTTATGAGTTTAAGAAAACTCTTCTTCGCGAACTGGATTACACGAAAGAAGCCGGACATATCAAGCGGTTCCAAAAAAATCTTGCCGAATTCGATAAAATCACGATTCCTGAAACGGTTGATGACTATTCCACCGAACGAGTGCTGACAATGCAGTACCTGAAAGGCAAAAAGATAACCAGCATTTCCCCCCTTCAACAGCTTGAGCTTGACGGTGAAGAGATCACAGATCAGCTTTTCAAAGCTTACCTGCAGCAAATAGTCATCGATGGGTTTATACATACTGATCCGCATCCCGGCAATGTTCATTTGATGAACAACAACCGGATCGCCATGCTCGATTTCGGGATGATTGCCCATATCTCCCCGGATCAAAGAAGCAACTACCTGAAACTTATTATCAATATCGGTGAGGGAAATGCGAATGAAGTTGTGAACCGCCTGATTGAAATGAGCGAGGTGATGGATAATGCCGACGAGGAAACTTTTCGCAACACTGTGGGCGATCTTGTCCTTGAAAACCGGGATACCACTGCCAGTGATTTACAGACCGGCAAAATCATTCTGGATTTGGTTCAGTTTGCCGGTACAAACGGATACCTGCTTCCAGTTGAAATGAGCTTGATAGGAAAGACACTGCTTAATCTCGACCAGGTAGCCAGAACGCTGTCGCCCGGATTCAACCCCAATAAATCCATCAAAAAGCATGCGATGGATTTAACAAACAAGCACCTGATGCAGGATCTCACCTCGATGAACTTTTGGTCGGCATTGCTCGAAAGTAAAGAGCTGATCGAAAAATTGCCGGAGCGCCTCAATAAATTCATGCAGAATGCTTCGGAAAACAAACTAAGGTTTAAAATCGACGCTATCGACGAAGAGCGTCTGATGGAAGGCTTCGAAAAAGTAGCAAACCGAATTACTGTTGGGCTGATACTCTCTGCCCTGATCGTCGGCTCTTC
>CAYOLE010000403.1:0-1568 GCA_964404705.1 uncultured Rhodohalobacter sp.
AATCAATAACTCATTGTATCATCTATAAGCTCATAATTATGAAAATTATTACCTCTTTGATTCCTTACGTTTCCACTATTCTTATCCTTTTCTTGCTCAGTGCCTGTACGGATGTTGATGGCTCAGGTTCGGAGCAGAACGACTCGTCAAATGCTGTGTATGAACTTCGAACCTATACCACTCATGAGGGGAAACTGGATGATCTCCACAAACGATTTGAGAATCACACCATGGCTCTTTTTGAAAAGCACGGGATGACCAACTTAACGTATTGGTCACCTCAATCAGAGGAATTGAAAGAAAACACTTTGATTTACACACTAAAACATGATAGTCGGGAAGCCGCAGAGCAAAGCTGGCAAGATTTTCGGGATGATCCTGAATGGCAAAAAGCATATGAAGAGTCACGTGCCGACGGGCCGATTGTTCAGCATGTTGAATCAGTGTTTATGACCCGCACACCGTATTCACCGAAATAAAAAAATAAACATTACTAATAGCAGCATAATCTGTTGTCTCACAAGCAGATCGGAACAAGGTGCCACGGCGGTCTGCAATAAAAAATGTTTTTCAACATACTGGATGATTTTGGTTTTGGATTATAGAGGGACAGCGGCGGTACGGGCGTGTGAGATTCATCTCTTCCATCTCGAAGGTGATCTGCCTATATTCGCAGCCAACAATTTATCTGCATGAAAACCAGCCGTATTCCTCTTACTGATGTTACCCTTTTCTCCATTGCTGTGATCTGGGCCCTTAACTTTTCGGTTGTAAAAGCGAGCCTGTCAGAAATTGATCCCTACAGCTTTAATTCCATCCGGTTTATCATGGCAACCGGTTTGATCTGGGTAATTATACTGTGGAAGCGGGCCTGGTTTTCTATTCCAGCGAAAGACTGGTTTCCTCTGATCCTCATTGGTCTCATCGGTAATCTGCTTTACCAATGGCTTTTTATTGTTGGGATCGATCTGACCCTATCGGCCAACGCTGCCGTAATGCTCGGCACTATCCCGATCTGGATCGCGATTTTTTCGCACCTGTTTACGGACGAAAAGATGAATCTGATGAAATTCCTGGGCGTCGTTCTGGCCTTTGCCGGGGTGGCAGCCATTGTCGGGGGCGGGAGAAACCCACTGAATTTCGCTTCCGACACGTTTACAGGCGATATCATCATTGTGATTGCTGCAGTTACCTGGGCAGTCTATACTATCCGCTCTAAACAGTTTCTTCAAAATTACACCCCCCTCCAATTTTCAGGAGTGATGACACTGGTCGGCGCAGTTTTCCTCACCGGTTTGATGTTCTTTTCGGCAGAAAACACTGAATGGTCAACGGTTTCATTGCCGGCATACGGAGGGATGATCTACAGCGGGATGCTATCCATAGGCCTGGCCTACCTGATTTGGAATAACGGAATTGTTGAAGTGGGGCCGGTTAAAACATCGGTCTATCAAAACCTGGTGCCGGTTCTGGGGCTGATTTTTGGAATTGTATTGCTCAACGAATCACTGACGCCAATGCAGTATGCCGGCTCAGCCGTAGTAGTAATGGGTATTGTAATTACCCGG
>CAYOLE010000404.1:0-1530 GCA_964404705.1 uncultured Rhodohalobacter sp.
AAAAATGAGATTTTAATAAAATTGTGATGACTTTGAATTGACTCATCCGATGACTCAAAACCCGCCATTTCATCATTGACACGTCACTAGCCGAACCTAACTTCTTCCAGATTTAAGATCTGATCATAACACTAATAACCACACCACTAATTTACCAATAACCACTCATGCATAAAAGTCAACGTCCTGATAATGGCGCAAAAGTTCCCGCATCCTATCAGGATCTTTACCGTTGAAAAAAACTGTTCCATAGTGATTGCCAAATCCCTCACGCTGATCAGACACCTTATGCTCTGCCGGAGTGTATAACGTGTGATCCTCAAAAAAGGAATCCTCTTTCAGTTCATCCGGTATCTGAAGTTTTGAAATGTATCCAGCTTTTGGGTAGACCATAACGCTTCCGGCATAATTTTGATCATCTCTTATACTCTGCTTCGGAAAAAAGCTTTCAACTTCCTCATCCGTAGCCGAAGGATCGCTGCAGAGCACCAGGCCTTGAATAGGATCAAATCCGTGGGCTTTCTCAATCAGTTCAAAAATATGTCCGCCGGGAATTCGGCAGGCTACTTCGCCAAAACTGAGTGTGTTATCTTCGGTCAGAAACCATTCAGGATGAATCATTCCATATTCAATACCGAATGATTTTACCAGGCGCTCCATAGCGTCTCTGATAAGGGGCCGTTTTTCCTCAAGCTCTGGACCGGCAGGCACAAAATTGGAATATCCGAGTTTCACATACTCAGTTATATTCAGAAACCGGATATTTCCATTGTGAATGAACGCTTCGCAGGAGAATTCTTTTCCCGGCAGATGGCTCTCTACCATACATGGAAAATCCTTGTCAATCACCTTATCCTCTATATCCTGCTTTGAACGCAGAAGCTTGTGGCCCACAGTTCCCGCAGCGCTGAATGGCTTCAGGTGAACCCATGCATCTTCTTCTCCGGAAAGCTGTAAGTTGGCCTCATTCAGACGATCCATAAAATCATGAACTCCCTGTTGCGTATATACTTCTTCAAAGAGTCCAACTCTCAGGCCTGCAAGAAGTGCTTTCCGTTTCATTATCGCCTTGTTTCGAAACAGATACGCGCGATTCATCAGGCGCGGATCATCACGAAAAATGGAGTTTAATGCCCCTGCCCATTCAACCGTTTCTTCATAGAGCGGAACGGCAAAATTTGCATTATGTTCATCCAGCAGTTCCTTTAGCTGCAGACTGTTTGATTTTTCATTCCATTCATTAAAATTCCAGCCCACAAATGCTAAATCATTTTCTTTAGCAGTCTGTTCAAATTCCGGGAAGCTAACCACAACAAACGGGCGATTCATTTTTTGCATGCTTTCAATAGCAGGAAGACTCCAGCCTAATAGTGCAACTTTTTTATCCATAAAGTACCGACAAAATGTTTAACTGAATTATTATGATGAGATAAAAAAATACCAAATTAATGTTTAACAATTTGGCATTCAGTGACTTAAAGTACCAATGATTTTAAAGCGGATATCATTCCGATTTTAAATAATGAACCA
>CAYOLE010000405.1:0-1529 GCA_964404705.1 uncultured Rhodohalobacter sp.
AATCCGAAGTCCTTGTGCATCGGCATTACATATCTCTGCTTTTTTTCATCAAAATACGATGTAACTATACCGGCTGATTCCTGTCCTCTGTGTTGAAGGGCATGAAGTCCGTAATAGGTGAGTAAAGCGGCATCGGCGTGGTCAAAAATTCCGAAAATTCCACAATAATCGTGGGGTTTATCAGTCATGAGTTGTTGTGGCAAATCTGATCTATTTTTATAGATTGTAAAGATATGGAATTAACAGGTAAATAAAAGATGCGGTTAGACAATGAAACCGCTTTCATTAGAGATTTGTTACAAGATAACCTGCGTTTCCTCAAAATATTTTATCATTGAGCTGTATATTGAAGCCCTATGAAAAATAAAATATTATACTACGTTCAAATTGTCTGTCGAATAATTCTTGGAGCGCTGTTACTGATAGCAGGTATACTAAAGATTCAGGATAATTCTGCACTTTTTGAAACCATAGCGTACATTACTTGGCTGCCAATAGGACTTAAATCATTCGTAATTGATCTGCTGCCCTGGATTGAAGTTGTAGTGGGCACATTTTTGATTATAGGATTATTTAAGAAATTTGCGATTCCTGCAGGCACTATAATTTATGCCGGTTTTTTTGCATTTGCTATCTATGGACTGGGATCAGGAATGGAAGGAGATTGCGGTTGTTTTGGCGAGGTTGACGACTCCAACATCCTGGCAATGGTATTAGGAAGTACGTTTGGTTGGTCTATGGTAATTCGAAATGGTATATTTGTAGCGATGGCAGGAGTTTTATTTTGGCGGACACGAGATGGATGGAGAAGATGATTATTTGCAGTTTATATAACCCTTTAAGGTAAGTTTGAAAAAAAAGAAAAAGGTTAAAACTAAAGGAGCTTAACCATGACAATTGGATTTATTATTATTTCAGCCATTATAATCATTGCACTCACTATTTATGTAAAACGAGCCCAGTCAGATAAGAAAAGTGAGCTTACAGAAACAGAAAAAAAATCAAAAAGGAAGCAAAAAGAGAAGGATGATTTGACTTGAGGTTTGGCATTAAGTCAGACTGTATGAAGATCAAGAGAGAATATCCAGCAATGCTGTACGCTTTCGGGACTCTGCCACTGAGCTATACCCGGCACTCGTTGTCATCGGTTTGAATCAACCATTCGATGTATTTTCGGCTTTTCTTCCGTTTAATTGCATTCTCAAATTTGATAGCCTTGGTTTTGGTATCGAATGATTTATAAAATTTCAACGTCCATGGGATGTCTGGCTTCGTTGATGGATTATCTCCCTGGTTATGGCGTTGAATCCTGATCTCCAGAGATGTACCGGTGTGGCCGGTATAAAATCGGTCAAGAGTGGAGCTGTATAAAATATAGGTGTGGAACATGGTGAATGAACAAGCTGAGTCAGAAACAAAAAAAGCCCAAAGAGTTAACTTTGAGCTTTTTATAAATGAGCGGGAAACGAGATTCGAACTCGCGACCTTCTCGTTGGCAACGAGATGCTCTACCACTGAGCTATTCCCGC
>CAYOLE010000406.1:0-1528 GCA_964404705.1 uncultured Rhodohalobacter sp.
GCACAGACCAGGGTTACCCAGCTCGAAGAAGTATTATCTATATCAAGAAATTGGGTCCGTCAAGAACAGCTGGACTACGATTTTGGTTTTGGTGTTGTAGATGATTTAATTGAATCAATTCAGCAGGAGCTGGAAACCCGGGTAGAATTGAAACAAAATGTATTCGAATTGAATACAACAGTAGCCACTCTTTATAAAGCAGCGGGCTTACCCATAACTCAGTTAGGCTTAAATTAACCCTGATATCATGTATTTAAAAAACGTATTAACTATAATTGTTTCTCTCCTGCTTGCGGTGGGTATCTTTGCACAAAATGGTGAACAGGAAATTCGCCAGATGCTAAATGAGCGGGATGAAGAGATCAAAGAACTTCTTGGACCGGAAGGAACAACCTATACCCAGGAACAGCGTGATGAACTGAAGGAGATCATAAATGGGGTAATTCATTTTCGATCAATGGCTGCTTATGCACTGGCGGATACATATGAAGAAATATCACCGGAAAGAAGGGAGGAATTTGTATCATTATTTTCAACTATAGTCAGGGATCAGTCACTGAATCGCCTTGAAATCTACAGAGCGGAAGTAACGTATGAAGATATAACAGTTGAA
Organism: uncultured Rhodohalobacter sp.; assembly: GCA_964404705.1. Lineage (GTDB taxonomy): Bacteria > Bacteroidota > Rhodothermia > Balneolales > Balneolaceae > SW132. Next base: position 614 of record CAYOLE010000406.1, read on the forward strand.
GGTGAGCAGGCAAGAGTTCAGACTATTGCCCAGCTGGAAAATGTTCGAACTCCGGTAAATTACGATATGGAAAAAATAGATGATGAATGGATGATAACGGATATGGAGATAGATGATGTATCTACTGCAGAATCCTATCATCGTCAATTTCAGAACATCATAAGGCAACGTGGTTTTGATGCGCTCTTTGAAAGCCTGGAAAGGAGAGCCGCCCGTTCATCAACGTGATTTGACATGATTATATGAGTGATATATTTAAAGAGAATAAAAAAGGGGCTGAGGGTTACGTTTACAATAGCTATGGCGATTTAAAATATTTGAAATACGCTGTAGCGAGTGTTAAAACGCTGAGAAGATATGATACTACCCGGCCGGCTGCAATTTTTTGCTCCTCAGAACATGCAGATTACCTGAAAAACTCATCATTCAATAAAATATTTGACCATATTTTTAAACTGCCTGAGGAAAAATGCTCAATTACTGGCTTTAAGCTAAACATTTATGAATTTATGCCATTCGAGAAAAACATATTTCTTGATGGCGATATAGTTGTATGCAGAGATCTTAACCGGCTATGGACCTCTTTTTCTGTGCATGATTTCACGGCTACAGGTAATCATTCGGCTGATAATTTTTTTGGAGGGCCGAAGGGTATAGGTGTTGTAAAAGATATACTGTTAGGTCGCCGTAAACGAACGTTAAAGAGATTCGGACTTACTTATCTGCCGAGAATACAATCCGGGGTTATCTATGCTTCTGATTATGATGAAGCAAAAAAAGTTTGTGATAAAGCCAAAGAGATGCTAAGCATGAAATCCGGAACTCATTTCCAAAGCCGAACCAAGGAGGAAGGCAGGGGACAGGAATCATGTGAATGGAGCCTCGCCATGGCGATGGCATTACTCGAGAAACAGG
>CAYOLE010000407.1:0-1502 GCA_964404705.1 uncultured Rhodohalobacter sp.
CTGAATGATGAATCAATAGGCGAACATGTAATAGTGACGCGGGTGGTGGCCTCAAATCTCACAGAACAAATGTGCGATTATGTAATGATGTCTGTGCTGAATATGCTCAGGCAGACGCAGAAATACTACCATAAGCAGATAAGATCGGACTGGCACCCCTGTAATCAGCTTTCTAAAGAGACAGTAAGTGTTGGCGTAATGGGATTGGGAAAGATTGGCAAAAGTGCTGCTATACGCCTTTCTGATAATGGGTTCAGAGTATCCGGATGGTCCAAATCAAAAAAACTAATCCCAGGTATAAAAACGTACAAAGCGGATGAACTGGAACCTTTTTTAGCAAACTCAAATATTCTGGTTTGCCTGCTCCCATTAACGGAAGAAACGGATGGAATTTTAAACCTGGATCTTTTCAAAAAACTGGATAACCCTTCCTTTTTATTAAATGCAGCAAGAGGTGAACATCTTGTTGAGGAAGACTTGCTCTACGCGCTCGATATGAACATCCTCAATCACGCAGTGCTTGATGTTTTTCAAACAGAGCCACTGCCTCATTCACATCCTTTTTGGGGACGGGATCGAATCACAATAACCCCTCATGTGGCATCATTAACTGATCCAGCAGAAGTTGCGGAATTACTGCTTGATAATTATAAACGAATGCTCTCAGGACAAGATTTATTAAATAAGGCGGATCCGAAGAAAGGGTATTAATTATCAGTTCTCAGGCTCCGGCATTACATATCACTTCATATTTTTTATCTTATGAGGAATCCTGAGAGAACAATTCGAGGCATGAATTTTCGCAATCTTCTTTTTTTTATTTGGCTTATCTCTGTTGGGTGCCTGGGTCCTGTAAGAGAACTTTACCCGGAAGATGAGGCCCGGCGTCCTGTTGATATATTTTTAGTGAGTCATGGCTGGCATGTGGGAATAGCTATTGAATCAGCTGCTATTGAAGGCTTACTTCCGGATCATGAAAAGATGCCTCAGGCTCAATACCTGATGTTCGGGTGGGGGGATCAACGATATTACACAGATACTGATGCCGGATTTTGGTTAGCATTACGTGCAGCATTTCTTCCGACGCGCAGTGTAATTCATGTGGTGGGTATCGATATGTCAATTGACCGCTATTTTTCCTCGAGTGATGTTATCAGGATAAAAATCAGTGAAGGTGGAGCTGAAAACTTTGCTCAATTTGTTACCGATAGATTCAGGCGTAATGATGCCGGAAGTGTGGTATACGCTACGGATGGGCTCTACACGAACAGTGCATTCTTTAAAGCTAATGAATATTATTATCTCCCAAAGACTTCTAATACGTGGACAGCCCGGGCTCTCCGGCAAACCGGTTATCCTATTACACCATTTTATGCGTTAACATCAGGCAATGTTATTCACCAAGCACGGAAAGATGGTGAAGTCATTCAGATGTGGTAAAAATCGGCATGTACAAATTCAGGCTCAATGAACATTGTTTTTTTTGCTTTCCTGATTGTTAT